>JANTGH010000261.1 GCA_024763055.1 Desulfobulbaceae bacterium | reverse complement strand
CCTTCGGCGCTGTTTCCTGAAAAATCACTTTCTTCAATAGCCCGGTTCTGATAAATGAAGCCATGATCAGAAGTCACAAGCAAATTGCTGGCATTGGATCCAGTCAGCTTTTTAATCAGGCGAATCAATTCCTGCAGGCTCTCTTCCACCGCCTCAAAAACCCGTTCTTCTGATTCCCTTTTATCCCCAGTGGCATCAATACGGTTATAAAAAATATAGATCACATCATGATCACGAATCAGCGCCCGACAGTCATCACCTTTCATGGCCATCAGATCGTCTGCCTTGCAGGCCGTTGCCCGGAATGTTCCGGCCTGGCCGAGAATTTTGATGCGGCCTGCCATACCCTGCGAACTTATGCCGTCCACCAGGACAGAACCGGTTTCGTTATCAGCAATTGCCAGTTCCCTGTTGGGCAATAGTGCCGCCATCCCTAACTGGGTATAACTTGGCAGCATCGCAAGTACGGCATCAAGTTCCGCACTGTATCGGTCCTCCCGGCGAATGAGACTGAGCAGTTCATCACCGATCTCATAACGCATACCATCAGAGATGATCACGCATACCTTGTTTCCTTTGTGCAGAAAAGGCTGGATCCAGCGTTTGAAGAAATTTCTCTGCAAAGGAACCGGTGATCCATCCCACCTGCTGATTTCATCCACAACGCGCTGGAAACGATCGCCCAGCTTCAGCAGGTAATTATTGGAATACAGATTTTCTATTCCGTCGATCAGCTCACTCATTAAGGATGCCTGCCCCGATATGCGCACATGCCGGATGAATTTGCGATAGAGTTGATCCAGCTGATACCAGTTGCCGCTGTAGCGCTGTACGCCATCTGCCAGGCTGTCCATGGTGATTTTTACTGTGCCAGGGAGATGGACAAATTGCGCTGCCACATCTATCGCCTCGTACAGATGATGGTACTCCCGGTACCAATGTCCCTGTCGCCGCCGGCGCACCCATAACGTCACATCTCCACTGGATACAGAACGTTTGGCCACTACCCGGATCAGGTCGCTGATGATCTTCTGATCAATGAGGCGGAAGTAATCCAGCTCAAGGAGTTCACGGAAATCCCGGCCGGCAAGATCCTGCTCAATACCGAGTACTGCCGCACACTCATCGGAGAGTTTCTCAAAACTTTTTTCAAACCGACGGCTGTCCTTCCACCGCTTGAGAAAGACCAGGGCATCACCGGAAAGCCGTACCTGGCCGTCTGTGCTCATGGCGTAGCAGGATTGGAACAGCTCAATAATAAAGTCGCGGATACCGGGATCATCGGGTTTATACCCATAGCGCCGGGTCATCTGATCCCAGAGAAAGGGTTTCAGACCACAGCGGTCAATCAGTTTAATCTTGTTTTCCCGTCCACTCGCCAGCTCCTGCAGCAGATTTTCCAGCACAGCATCCACGCAAGGCTCGCTCCCAGCGCAGACCGCCAGCATTTTCAGACGAATACGTCCTTTGGTATCATCAGCTTGTAAAAGCTTCCTGAGAGCATCCTTTCTTTTGACAGCCCGGAAGAATTCTGCATGCGCTTCAATGACATCGGAAAAATCCAGCCCAAGCTCAAGCTCCGCAAGCCAGATACCCACCTGGTCGGTACGGAATTCTCCATGGCCCAGTTGTACGTCCAGCAGCCAGTTGTCAAGGTCAGCAGGCTGCGGCCCCTCCCGATAGAGCAGGAATTTCTGCAAAGGCTCCTGGCGCAGGATACGATACTTGACGGCAAATTCGTTGTTGGTAAGCTCCAGTTTCTCAATGCCGGACAGATCAAGTGCCTCGAAATCGCCACGCAACTCCTGTTTTGCGTCATACCAGAAGACAATCCGGTGACGTTCAAAGAGTTTGCTCAGGGCCTGGACTATGCGATCGTTCATGATTTGCTCAAAACTCAATTCGCCAGATATGCGCGGCTTTATCAGCTAACTGTTTTTGGCGTGACTCTACCTTTGATTCATTCCATTCATTATAATGTTCTGCTATAGCCTGCGTCTGCAGGAATTGACTTGCCCGGTATTTTTCAATTTTTTTATCATATCCACAATTCCCGATTTCCCGGTTTAATGCAGCCTCTAAAAGAGTCATGTTGCCGAGACGATAGATAAATTTATCAATATTTTCCTCCTGGAAAGTATTCCAGGCCTCATCAGGTTTTTCGGGAAGAATATGTTCTATGGTGTATTGAGCGCTTTCAAAATCATGGTCGATCCCGGACAGGTACTTCTCAAGCTTAAACAGGATGTGCCGGACCACTTTTTTATTTCGTGAATAGGTAGTACGAAGCTCTTTATCTCTGAACGCCGCCTTAAATTCAGCATCTTCCGGATAAATATCTTTGAGGGCATGAACTATTGCAACGGCATTTGCCAACTCTCCAGTATGCACGCTGCAGGAGATGCGATTGTATAATCGCTCCTGATCATGCGTTTGCCTGTTACAGATGACATTATAACGAAATGAGAGCACTTCGATGACGCGTAAAATCCGCTGAAACCAGTCTCGATGTTCGTTTGCGAATTTTTCATAAACCTGCATCAACAACGCCAGAGGTTGCCGCACATTAAACATTTGCAGATGTTGGAGGGATTTTTTCTCGGTAGAATTCCATAAGGTATCTGCCGGATTCCTCAAGGCAGCGTATATCGAAGATGAGCTGTCCAGGTTTCTGATAAGTTCAAAAGCCTCTTCACGGTTTTTTATGTGTTTACGTATGGTCTTAAACAGGTCGGATTTGCGGACAATCTTATTGCGGCTGTTCCAGTACGCCCGAAGAAACTCGGGAAAACTTTCGCTTCCTAAGATACCGACTATACGCTCCCACCGATCCTCCAGAGAAATGAACTCCTGTTCATGGATATCTGCAGAGCTGATTAATGAAAAAAGATAATTCTTGAGAAGATCGGTTGCAGAAAGGCGAACACCACGGGCATTCAGGGTTTCAAACACTTTAAAGGCATTCAATTCATCGGTTACCGTAATAACGGTAAAAAACAGTTTGTCCACTATGCTGTCAATAAACCGGGCAACCTCCTCACCACTTTCCGAAGAATAATTTTTTATTTTGTCCTTGAACCAGTTAAAAGATTTACGGAGCAGATGTTCGGAACGATTGAGATTCCTTTGCGGAATTTTTTCAAGCGGCACAAGATACGTTTGATAAAAACGGTTGTTGTGACGGTTCAGTTCCAGTTTTGAGCGGGAAACAAGAGACACCGGATCAACATATCCTATGTAACTTGCCCTCAAATTTTCTTTTCGCTGTTGGTTTTTTTCAGCGTCTATGTTCCGTTCAACGAGCTCGCTCAAGTGTTTCAATGCAGCAAGAATCAATACACTGATGGTTGTCAGACGCTGTTGACCGTCAATAACGTCAAACCGTTTATTATCAGGTGACTGCAGAACCAGATATCCCATATAATGGGAGGATTCCCCATCCTCATCAAATAAGCCGACAATATCCTGCCACAGATCATCCCACTCATCAGCACTCCAGGAATAATCACGTTGAAAGGGAGGAACTCGGTAGGTAAGCCCGTTGGCCAACAGTTGCCGAAATGTTTGATTGGCTGTGTTAAAGTTCAAGTTGGACATGGAGATGCCTCCTGTTATTTCCTGCTCAATCCGGTTACTTTCTTCAATGCCTTGCCAAACTTTTGGTAGTTGACCTTCACGCCGTCATCAAGGTCGATTTCAAGCTTCCTGGTGGCCAGTGGGTAGAGTACTTCCCGTTCGTATTCTTCCAGCTCCGAGATTATTTTATTGATCTTCTCGATTGCTTTGAGGGCCCTGGTTTTTTCTCCGGCAGTGGCGCCGGCATTGATGCTTATTGCCTCCAGGCGATTTTTTTCAGAGACGAGTTTGGTGCGAAATTCGCGCAGATAATCGTTCAGGATCACGCTTACCGTGTCCTGGCGGTAACGGTGCATGTATATCAGGGCGTTGAAGCTGCCCTTGGGGCTGGAAAAGAGCCAGTAGATGGGCCGTTTCTTATACCGTTTTACATGATCGTTGTAGAACTCTTTGAGAAAATAATGACGGATGGTGTAGTTGCGTTTTCCCTTGATGTTCAGTGCCTTTTCGATGAACCGGAGGTTTTCCTCGTAATGGTTCTCGCCAAAGGTCACGCGCAGGAACTTGTAGAAACGTTCTGTGATGTCGTCGGTGAACCAGTCGCCGTCTAACATGGGGATGACGTTGTCGTCGTCTGCCGGGAAAAGATTTTGAACCACAGATGAACACGGAT
>JANTGH010000260.1 GCA_024763055.1 Desulfobulbaceae bacterium | reverse complement strand
CAAAGCGGGAGACAATATACTCGGGCCGCGCACCGCGCCATTCATAGATGCACTGGTCGACATCACCAACCACCATGACCCGGGCCCGGCTGCCCGCAATACTGCACAGCAACTGCTGCTGCACCTCATTGATATCCTGATATTCATCAACGATGATATGCTCAACCCTGTTGCCGATCCAGGCAGCGAGCTGCGGATCTTTTTTTATGGCCAGTACCGGCTCATGAATCAAATCATTAAAGAACCGGACACCGGCGGCCCTGCGCAACCGCTCAAAAACTTCGTATGCACCGATAAAATAATGCAATTGGGGATCCAGTTCATACCCGGCAAAGACACTGTCTGCGGGCTGGATGTCGGATTTGACCAGATCAATAAAGGTACGGAAACCCTCCATGCTTTCCCGGGTCAACCAGGATTCATCACCGCCATGGGCCCCTACGCTGGACTTCATGGCCTCGCGGGCAAATCTTTCCTGCTCATACGCTTGAGTAAGCAGGGTATAGGCGGGCAGAGCGCCCCGGCGGGTAAAGCTTCGCACAAGGCGCAGGCCAAGGGCATGGAAGGTATATACCTCCGGCAATGTCATACCTGTATCGGCCAGGGCCTTGTACAGTTTGGCGATAAAGGCATCAGCGGCTGAACGGTTAAACATCAGCACCCGAATGAGATCAGGAGAGACTCCCTGTTCCAGCAGCCGGCAGACCCGGGCGACCATGGCCGTGGTCTTGCCCGACCCGGCCACGGCGCTGACCCGGGCGTGTCCCTTGCCATGGTGGACGATCTGCTGTTGTTCTTCGGTGAGCTGCATATTTTTTTCTTCAAATCGGGGCTGTACCAAAATTTTTATCACAGCCCCGACAACGTATGAAAATAGTCTGTCAGACAGTTCTCTGTTTACCCGCAAAGCGGGCATGCAACCTTGTTTCCGTTCAGGAAATCACACTGTTACACCGCAAAGCGATGTAACAAGAAAAAAAGTTCTTGTAGCACCACGCAACATGCGTGGCGCACCATGTCGCCCGGCGCTCTGCGTCATTTTCGATAAAATTCGCGGCTAAAGCCGCTCCTACAATCAAAAATTACCTCATCCTGCCCGCCTTAAAGCCGGGACAAAATCCGGCGCATTTTTTGAAAATAGATTCCGAGCGATATCCCATAGTTTGTAGGGGCGAATTCATTCGCCAAAGGAGTCTCCCATGGCGGCTGAAGCCGCCCCTACAGGGTTTGGGTTACGGGCAAGAACTGCCTTGGAAATTATTCTTTTCCATCGACTCAATCTTGCATTTTTTTCGGCACTGTGCAAGGATTGTCGGCTCAAGAATACTGCATACTTATCCACTTCCCACCAACAAGGAGAATCCGATGTCCGAATTTACCGATGTCACCGTTGTAAAAAAGGCCAACAGTTACTTTGACGGCCAAGTAACCAGTCGAACCATAAAATTCAGCGACGGCAGCCGTAAGACTCTGGGAATCATGCAGCCCGGTGACTACGAATTCGGCACCGCAGAAAAGGAAATCATGGAAATCCTTGCCGGTGAGCTGGAAATTCTCCTGCCGGGTGCGGAAACATGGCAGCAGATCAAGGAAGGAGAATCATTTGAGGTTCCGGCGGATTCAAAATTTTCGCTCAAGGTCAAGACCCTGACCGATTACTGTTGCTCCTATATCAACGAGTAAACCGAAATGGCTGAACCGGATTGTAACTTCACCGCCACAACAATGACACCGCTCAGCAGTTATGAAAATGGCATATCGTACAAATTCCTGTTTACCCGCCGAGCGGGTATGCAACGTTGTTTCTATGACAGAAATTGTACTGTTACACCGCAGAGCGATGTAACAAGAAAAAAAACTTTTGCAGCACCACGCAGAAGGCGTGGTGCTGCATATCGCCCGGCGCTCTGTGTCATTTTCGGGTAAACCAGCATGGCTGGACCAAATTGGCCGGCCACAACAAACGATGAAAATCCCCTGCTCCGGCATGGGCAGGCCCTGCCTCAAGGGATTTTCGGGTAAATCATTACGGATGGATGCCCCGGCTGAAAACTGCGACTGCCTGCTTATCTTTCCGCCCCTGGCCAAGCCCTGCGAGCCACCGGCCGGGATAGCGCTTCTGGCCGGGGCCGTTCGAGGGGCAGGCAGGCGCTGCCGGGTTGTTGATACCAATATTGAAGCCCTGAACTTTCTCCTTGCCGGCACCTACGAGGCGGAGGATACCTGGAGTCGGCGGGCGCTTATGCACGTTGCAGAGAATATCCGAACCCTGCAACACAGACAGGGCTATGATAATTTCTCCCGCTACCAGCGGGCCGTGGCCGACCTCAACCGGGTCGTCGAGCTGACCGGAAAGCAACATGGCATTACCCTGCAGCTCTCCAATTATCAAGACCCGGCCCTCTCACCTCTTACCAGCCGTGACCTGCTGCAGGCAGCGCAAGCGCCGGACACCAATATCTTTTTCCCCTATTTCTCTCCCCGCCTGAAAGAACTCATGACCGGGGAACAACCGTCTCTGGTCGGTTTTTCTCTGAACTTTCTCAGCCAGGCCCTGACCACCTTTGCCATGATCGGCTTTGTCAAAAAAAAAATTCCGGCGATACCGATAGTTGTCGGCGGCGGCCTGATAACCAGCTGGATGCGCAATCCCAACTGGACCAATCCCTTTGACGGACTGATTGATCATCTGATTGCCGGCAAAGGAGAAAAACCCCTGTTGGCGCTGCTTGGAGAAGAGCCGCCGAAACATGGGTATACCCCCGCCTTTCAGGATCTTGCCGGGAATCCCTACCTGGCGCCGGGCTTCATCCTGCCCTACGCGGCCTCCAGCGGCTGTTACTGGAACAGATGCTCCTTTTGTCCGGAAACCGCAGAGGGCAACCCGTACAGCGCGGTCCCGACCGACCGGGTAATCAACGATCTTGCGCACCTGTGCAGGAAGACAAGCCCTTCGCTCATTCATTTTCTTGATAATGCCATAAGTCCGGCCCTGATGTCGGCCCTGGCGGACCGTCCCCCCGGCGTCCCATGGTATGGATTTGCCCGCGCCGACAGACAACTGGCCGATCCCGCCTTTTGCCACCGCCTGAAACAATCCGGCTGCCTGATGCTGAAATTGGGTTTGGAATCAGGCGACCAGAACATTTTAGATGCGATGGACAAGGGAATCAACCTGGAGCTTGTTGCCGGTGTGCTTGCCGCCCTGCACGCGGCAGGTATTGCCACCTATGTCTATTTACTGTTCGGTACCCCGGCCGAATCTCGTATTGAAGCACGAAAAACCCTTGATTTCACCGTCAAACACTGCCGGGAAATCACCTTTCTCAACCTGGCCATCTTCAACATGCCTGTATGCAGTCCGGAGGCCGACCACCTTGCAACCGGCAAATTTTACGAGGGCGACTTGAGTCTGTACCGTGACTTTATCCATCCACGGGGATGGAACCGAAAGGCAATCCGCCATTTTCTGGAGAGGGAATTCAAAAAACACCCGGCCATCGCCCCTATTATCCGGCGTGATCCGCCGCTGTTTACCTCCAACCATGCGTCTTTTTTTGCAGGAAGGTCGAAATAATTAAATTTGACTTCCACCCATGCTCAGCAGGGCAGGGATCAGGGATAACATCGCTTTCCTTTAAAAAATCAATATGAATTCAAGGACAAACATTGCGTCCATTGAACCAGAATCATGAAAATAGCGATGGTATCCCTTGTTTTCGAGGAATGATGGCAATCAAATAATTAAAAAAATATCCATCCATCCCGGTAAGGACATAATGGATCCCTGCAGGGGTATTTTGGTAGAATAATTGCGGAAACCGTCCTGAAATGGCACTCTTTTTTCCATGGACAACTCGGCGCAAATCAGTAGCGGGCACGGGGGGGGTCGCTTGGGGGAATGCCTGGTCAGTCTCCCGTTCAGGGAGAAAATACCTATTCCTGCTGGCCGGTATTCCACGGCTGCTGACACTCTTTTTTTCCCGACCTGCATTCTACTTCGGAATACTTGGTTTGCGACGACGATCGCCGCCATCAATCGCAACCTGAAGCCAAAAACATTCAGGCAGATCCTTTTTTATCACCACAACACCAGCGTTATTGGATAAAAAAATATGGAATCAAACGGAATAAGATTCGTTATTGACCGCCATTTCCCAAAATTGCAGGTAAGACCAGTAACCAGAACTGCCCTGATTGAAGGCCAACCCGATAGCCGGGACCATCGGGCCTATTCGAAACCCGGGGATCAAAAG
>JANTGH010000259.1 GCA_024763055.1 Desulfobulbaceae bacterium | reverse complement strand
ATGTCGGTCTTTATTTGACGAATATCCTGGATGACGTCTTTTTCCAGTTGCCACTGGCCTTTCATGGCGTTCAGCTGATCGTTGAGTTCGGCCAGGTCCTGTCGCAGTTTTTCCAGCCGCTCCTTGGATGCCTTGTCCTTTTCTTTCTTCAGGGCCTCGATTTCGATTTCCATCTTGATCCGCCTGCGGTCAAACTCGTCGATTTCCGTTGGCATGGAGTCGATTTCAATGCGCAGCTTGGAGGCCGCTTCGTCAATCAGGTCAATGGCCTTGTCCGGCAGGAAACGGTCGGTAATATAGCGGTTGGAGAGCAGGACCGCCGCCACGGTTGCCGAGTCCTGAATACGGACACCGTGGTGGACCTCATATTTCTCCTTGATGCCACGCAGGATGGCGATGGTGTCCTCTTCCGAGGGCTCCTGGACCAGCACCGGCTGGAAGCGGCGTTCCAGGGCAGCGTCTTTCTCTATATATTTGCGATATTCGTCAAGGGTGGTCGCTCCTATACAGTGGAGTTCCCCGCGGGCCAGGGCCGGTTTGAGCATGTTGGATGCGTCCATGGATCCTTCAGAGGCCCCGGCACCGACAAGGGTATGAATTTCATCAATAAAGAGGATGATTTCACCTGCCTTTTTCTCCACTTCCTTCAGTACGGCCTTCAAGCGATCTTCGAATTCACCCCGGTACTTGGCGCCGGCAATCAGCAGGCCGAGATCAAGGGATATGACCTGTTTCCCTTCCAGGGTCGCCGGAATGTCTCCATTGACGATCCGTTGGGCAAGTCCTTCGACAATGGCCGTTTTGCCCACACCGGGTTCACCAATGAGGACAGGATTATTTTTCGTCCGGCGGCTTAAGACCTGGATGATTCGGCGTACTTCTTCATCACGGCCGATGACCGGATCCAGTTTTCCCTGCCTCGCCACGTCGGTCAGGTTGCGGGCATATTTTTCCAGGGCCTGATATTTATCCTCCGGATATTGATCCGTAACACGCTGGTTGCCGCGGATGGTGGTCAGGGCCTGTAAGAAACCGTCAGCGGTGATTCCTGCCTGGTTGAGCATCCTGGCTGCGGCAAGACCGCTCAACGCCAGAATGGCCATGAACAGATGTTCCTGGCTGACATAGTCGTCCTGCATGGAGGTCGCTGTTTTAAAGGCCTGATCCATAACCTTTTTAAAGTCCGAGGACATGTAGGTCTGGCCGGCGCCACCGCCCGAGACTTTGGGCAGTTTGTCGATGAGCTGGTTGGTATCGCTCAGTACCCTGCTCGGTTCGATTCCCATTTTTTGCAGGACTGGAACAACGACACCCTCCGGTTGCTCTAATATGGCCTTGATGAGATGTTCAGGCTGCATTTCCTGGTTGCCGAACTGCTCTGCCGTGTTATGGGCAGTTTGGATGGCCTCCTGTGATTTTACCGTAAATTTATCAAGTTGCATTCTCTCCTCTCCTTTTTTATCTGAAATTCTACGCAATGTGGTAGCGTTTCAGTCGATTTTCACTCTTTGTTGTGGTTATAATCTGAATGTTTGGCCCAGCCGTGCTGGGTTATCCACGTGAAACACACGGGGATTTATTGTTCAGTAGAGAAAATAAGGAGGATTTGTGATGTGTCAAGATTTTGGCCGAGGCGAGCGGAAAAGAAAACAAAAAAGGCCCCTGCCGACTGGCAGGGGCCTTTTACTCTTGTATTTATGGATTTTTTCAGCCGCCGCAAGATCCGGAGCTGCAGGAGCCGGAACTGCACCCGCCTCCACCAATAGGGTTGGCGGAAGTGATGGAAAAACCGGAACGGTAACCAGCTTCGATAAAATCTACTTTGATGGCTCCACAGGAAGAAAGCAGGTCTTCTTCGACTAAAAAAGTGAGACTGTCTTCTTCAAAAGTTTTGTCATTGTCTTTTGGCTCATCCAGAGCCAATCCCAGGGAAGGGCCGGCTCAGCCGCCCTGCATGAGAGCAATTCGAACGGCTGAATCGATACTATTCTGTGAGAGATATGTTTTTAAATTCTCCACAGCTGAATTCGTTACTTCAAACACGATATCCTCCTCAAGCAAAATAAAGGTGACGATACAAAAAGATAATTAACGTTCCTCACGAGAAGAAACGGACATTTTTACGTACTTTTAATCTAAGGTAGTTTCGACAACTTGTCAATGCCGGAATGAAGGCTTTTCAGATTTTGCTTCCCACAATGTGGTTTTTAAAAAATAAATATCCCCGTCAATAACAAATATATTTATATGGTGAATAAGGGGAAACCATAGGAAAAAAGTTGCTAAAATAAACGGCAGCCTCTACTATTACAAGAATATCGTTCGACCTGTGCTCAGGGGTGAGAGCTTTGCTTTTTCCGTAGCTTTATTTTTAGATAGGGTATCTCCAGATAGATAATTATTTATTCATAGGAATGACCCATGCGAAAGATTGTTATTTCCACCGGCGGGGGTGATGCGCCTGGTTTAAACGCGGTTATTTTTGCGGTGGTTAATTCTGCCGCCAGGCGGGGTTGGGAGGTCTACGGCAGCCGGACCGGATACCGGGGGCTGCTTGACCTTGATGATCTGGTCCGGCTTACTCCGGAAGATGTTGAGGGGATTACACCCATTGGCGGCACGATTTTAGGCTCAACCAACAAAGGTGATCCCTTTGCCATGCCCGTAGAAAATCTTGCCGGTGAGATACAGGTTGTTGATGTGTCTGATCGAGTCCTGAGGAATTTTAATCGGATGGGTTTTTATTGTCATATTGCGGTGGGTGGAGACGGCAGTCTGGAGATAGCCCATCGATTTGCCGAAAAGGGGATGCCGGTTATCGGCGTGCCAAAGACCATAGATAATGATTTGGAAGCCACGGATCGAACCTTTGGTTTTGATACGGCGGTTGCCACTGCCACCGAAGCTCTGGATAAGTTGCACTCCACGGCTAAATCGCACGATCGGGTTATGGTGGTGGAGGTCATGGGGCGGGAGTCGGGATGGATTGCCCTGTATTCAGGTATTTCCGGCGGTGCCGATGTTATCCTTATCCCGGAGATTCCCTTTTGTTTTGATGCCATATGTGAAAAAATCAGTGATAATGAACTCCACGAGAAACACTATTCCATTGTTGTGGTGGCCGAAGGGGCCAGAGCGGAAGATGGCGAGGTCGTCAGCCGGGGAACAGGTGAGGTTGGTCGTTCTGAAGTTGTTCTTGGCGGGATTGGGGAGCTGGTGGCTCAGGAGATTCGGGAGCGACTTGGTAAGGATACCCGGTCTCTTGTGTTAGGGCATTTGCAGCGTGGTGGCTCGCCGACTACTTATGACCGTTTATTGGCCCTGCGTTTTGGTGCGGCTGCTGTTCGCCTCGCAGAGGCTGGGACTTTTGATCATATGGTTGCCTCGAATCCGCCGAACATGACATCCGTGCCGCTTGCCGATGCCATCCGCAGCAGGAAAAAGGTTGATTTAAGTGGTGATAAGGTACTTACCGCCCGTGAGATTGGTATTTGTCTTGGTGATGAATATGAAACTCCCGGTATCTGATTTCCGGTTTTCTCTTTGAAGGGTACGGCCGAACAACTGCGGGAGATGTATGAGCGGTTGCACGCGCATTTTGGTGCGCGGGACTGGTGGCCGGGCGACAGTCCGTTTGAGATTATGGTGGGGGCCATCCTCACCCAGAATACCAACTGGAAAAATGTTGAACGGGCGATCGATAACCTGAAGAGGGTTGGACTCCTTTCTTTATCGGCAATGTCGGAACTGTCACAGGACCTGCTCGCTGAATATATTCGTCCTGCCGGCTATTACAACATCAAAGCCGGTCGCCTGCGGAATTTTTTTCATTTTATCAACAAAGAGTGGGACGGTGATCTTGATTCCTTCCTGCAGCAGCCTGCAGCAGCGTTGCGGGAGCAGTTGCTGTCAATAAAGGGGATTGGACCGGAAACCGCAGACTCCATGGTGCTGTATGCAGCCGGGCAGCCGATTTTTGTGGTTGATGCCTATACCCACCGCATATTGATTCGACATGAGATCATCGATGAGTCCTTCGGTTACCATGAAATTCAGGAGCTGTTTATGGATAATCTTGAAGAGGATACCCTCCTGTTTAATGAATATCACGCCCTTATCGTTCAGGTTGGCAAGGTGTACTGTAAGAAATCAAAACCTGATTGCAGCCATTGCCCCCTGGCGGGGTTGAACGGAGTAGAACGGCAACAGTAAGGGTTCGGTCAGAAATAACTTCGTAGAGATGAGTGGACAATGTGATATAGATTTAGTCGATCTGATTGAATGAAACCGCAGGCGTAGCAGGGCTAC
>JANTGH010000258.1 GCA_024763055.1 Desulfobulbaceae bacterium | reverse complement strand
CCATCCATCAGGCCGATGAGAGTATAGGCAGCGCGATTGAATCGATGCTGGCGTCCGGACAGAGGATCCTGAAGAACGTACCAGTTCTGACCGCGATAGGTATGCCGAAAGAGGCGTACATGGCTGTGCAGACGCGGTCTGATATCGGCCACCCGGTACCAGTATGTACTGTAGAGAGACATGGCCGCCTTATTGGATGGGGTTCCAAGCCCACAACTTCAATCTCAGCCAGTCCACCAGGCCATGGGTCCAGATCCAGAGTAATTTCCGTTGGTCTATGTTGATTTTGGCAATGCCTTCCATGCCGGGGCGTAACAAGTCAGATTGTTTATGTGATCTTTTTTCGAGTTGCGCTTCCACCTGAAAAACATTATGACCATCCACAATCTCTGATACCGGCGTGATTTTGTTAATGGTAATGGCCAATGGTTGTCCTGCCATTCCCGAAAGGACGAGTCTCCCGCGCTGTTTCTTTTTGATCTTGTTTATATCACGTTCATCCACATGGAGAATGATGCGATAGGACTCCAGGGGCGCCACCGTAAATAATACCTGGCCCCGTTCAACAGGTGAGCCAAGGGATTGGCTCAGGTCGCCGCTGACGACCAGACCGTCAAAGGGCGCAAGCAATGTGGAGCGGGCAAGCTGCTCCCTCACCAGGTTGAGCTGGGCCTCAGCCTGCATTATTTTTGCCTTGAGTATACCCAGCTTGGAACGATCGTGTCCGGCAAGGGCATCACGATATTCAGACTGAAGTTGTTGCCGCCGGCTTGACCATTTGCGCTTTTCAAGTTGAAGATCTCTGTCATCAAGATCACCCAGGACATCACCATGTTTAATGAGATCACCCGGGCGGACGTTGACCTTGGCAATGTATCCGTCCCGTGGAGAGATGACCACCCGCTGGATCATGGCCTCAAGCCTCGCGTCTCCCGTCACTCGATATTCTCCTGAAATGAGCGCCGGCAGGAGGACACAGAGGACAGCGGCAAGAAGACTGAGTTTCAGGGCCATGTGACCACGGCCTAAAATCCTGCCCAGGGCCTGCTTACCCGACAGGTAGAGTCGCATCGGCAGCAATTGCTCATCCCGTCGCCTCACATCAAGGACAGGGCCGATAATAGAAACAATGCGGGCAAAATATTCCTGTGTTTCCCGATTAAAGGATCGATCCAGGGGACGCTCAAACAGGACAGCGCCCATCATCCTGCCTTGAACTCCAAAGGGGATGGTGAGGATTGATCCGGAACCATGTTCATCCGCAAGGACGCCATGATGATAGGAGAGCAGAACAGATTCCTCTGTTTGTGGATGGACAATACTGCAATCCTGCTCCATAGCCTCAAACATGGCCTCGCCGATATCACTGATCAGCGCGGTTTTCTGGTTAAAGCCGGCATTATTGGATACGGCGGCAACCTTTACCCGGTGTCCGCCGAGAAAACCGATGCTCACCCGATCACAGGAAAGCCCGGCAGCCAGTTCAGTTGCAACCTCGCAGGCGGCGTCGGCAAAACGATCCTGTTCAAAACAGACGGCGACAAGCTCAATAATGGTGGCAAGTCGCTTCTTTCCCGTAGAAGCATATTGATTGACCAGGCAGGAAAACCAGAGGGCCGCCGTCTCGATCAACTGCAGGGCGGCCTGCTGTCCGGAACCAGTTCGGCCTGAAATTTGGAGAACAACCACGCCATATATCTGCTTGTCGCGCAAAAGCGGGCGGGCGACTATATCATGTGGCTCCCCTGTTTCCTTATTTTTGCTTTTCTGCTGCAGGAGAACGCATTGCCTTTTTGCAAGCGCAGCTTTCACTATCGGAATAAATTCCTGCGGGGGGCTGCTCTGTTCCGGCCATGAGGCAGAGAGGGCAGGCGTCGTCTCTTTCCCGACAGTGTACACAGCCGCGTGTGTGACGCCTTGTATCATGGGGCATAGTGTTGCGAGCCAACAGCCGGTTATCTGTTTCATGAATGTACTGGGAGGAAGGCCAATCTGCCTTTATGGCTTCAGGATAAAGAAAAAGTATTGAAGTATCTGTTCGCTAATAAAAGGATATAAAAAAAGAAATTACCCTGTCAAGATAAAAGGTAGAGGCGGAAGTATCAGGACACAGGAAAAGAATAAATATTCTCTGTCCTGTTTGTCTTTTGCTCCAGTTTGTGTGTTGAAAAAGGAGTTATATATCATCAAAATCCTCCTTTTCATGCCCTAAATCGGAAATAAAAGGCAGTGTATTTTTTGACTTGTATCGTTTTTTCGTGGCTATCAGAGAAATTTTTAGTTAATGGTTTCGGTATGGTGTTTGTTTAATTTTTTTAAAAGGAGGAAAGATACTATGATGAAGAAAATTTTTGTACTTGCTGTCGGGTTTATGTTGTTGATCGCTTATGGCTGCAGCAGTGATGAGGCGAAAAAAGCTGCTGATAAAACAAAAGAAGCAGCAAGCGCTGCAGTCCGGACAACCAAAGATGCGGCCCATGGTGCTGTAGAGGCATCAAAAGATGGGGTTGAAAAGACCAAACAGGCTGCCGGAGAGGCGGTAGAGGCAACAGAAAAAGCGGCGGCGGAAGCAGTCGAGGCCGCAAAGAGTACAGCGAGCGAGGCCGTGCAGAAGGCCAAAGATGCCGCTCATGAGGCTGCGGAAGCCACAAAGGAGATGACTGAGCAGGCAAAAGAAGCGGCCGGAGAAACCATGGAATCCTCAAAGGCTGCCGCCGTTGATATGAGCAATAAAGCCATGAATGCAGGAAAACAGGCTGTTCACGATGCCGCCGAGGCCACGGAACAGGCGGCTCAGGCTGTTAAGGAAAAAACCCGGGAAGCCCATAAATAATTTGTTGTTTGATTGACGAAATATTACGAGTAAATAAGTGATAAAAAATCCCCCGCAATGTGCATCATTGCGGGGGATTTTTTTTATTGCAACACCATCAGGTCCCTTGGACAAGCATGATGGATAGGATTGTCGGTTTCGTAAAAAGACACGAAACCGACGGCGGATAACTCGTAACATCTTGATATTACATACTGTGCAATTGGCATTTTAGACTTTTTGCGAGTCCATCAGGATTGGAAGTTGTACAAATTACTTTTTTCTGAAAACAAGCTTATTGTCCATTGCCTTGTCGATCAGTATATGGTCGCCTTCCTGAAAGTTGCCCTCCAGGATTTCCAGGGCCAGGGGATCTTCAATATAGCGTTGAATTGCCCGCTTGAGCGGCCTGGCTCCAAAGCTTGGATCATAACCGGTTTCCACGAGGTAGAGCTTGGCCTCATTGGTCAGTTCAACAGAGAATTTTCGATCTTCCAGCCTCTTTGCCATACGCCTGATCTGGATATCCACAATCTGCAGCAGGTCTTCACGGGTCAGGCCCTGGAAGGTAATAATTTCATCCACCCTGTTTAAAAATTCAGGTCTGAACTGTTTATGCAGCAACTCCTCAACCTGGCGCCGCATCTCTTCAGGGTCGGTCTGGCCGAGTTCCATTATGATATGGCTGCCCAGGTTGGAGGTCATAATCAGGATCGTGTTTTTAAAGGATACTGTTCTGCCCTTGCCGTCGGTCATGCGGCCGTCATCAAGGACCTGCAACAGCACATTAAAGACGTCCGGATGAGCTTTTTCGATTTCATCAAGCAGGATAACGGAGTAGGGACGCCGTCGTACCGCTTCGGTAAGCATTCCGCCTTCGTCATACCCCACATAACCAGGGGGCGCCCCGATGAGCCGCGCCACGGAATGTTTTTCCATGTATTCGGACATGTCGATGCGAATCATGGCATGTTCCGAATCAAACAGAAAATCCGCCAGACTGCGTGCAAGCTCTGTCTTGCCGACCCCGGTGGGACCAAGAAAGATAAAGGAACCCAACGGTCGGTCAGGATCCTGTAACCCGGCCCGCGCCCGGCGCACCGCATTGGCCACCGATGTGATAGCATTTTTCTGGCCGATAACCCGTTTTGCCAGTTCTTCTTCAGCATGAACAAGTTTTTCCTTTTCCCCTTCAAGCAGCCTGTCCACCGGAATTCCCGTCCATTTTGCCACCACGGCCGCAATATCTTCTGCTGAGACTTCCTCCTTCAGCATTTGGCTGTTTTTCTGGATTTCCTCCAGTTTTTTATTTTCTTCTTCGAGTTTCTGCTCAAGTTGCACGATCTTGCCGTAGCGAATTTCAGCGACCTTACTCAACTCTCCACTGCGCTCGGCCCGCTGTTCTTCCATGTGGGCTTCATCGATGTCGGTCTTTATTTGACGAATATCCTGGATGACGTCTTTTTCCAGTTGCCACTGGCCTTTCATGGCGTTCAGCTGATCGTTGAGTTCGGCCAGGT
>JANTGH010000257.1 GCA_024763055.1 Desulfobulbaceae bacterium | reverse complement strand
CGGGTCATCTGGGTCATGGACCGGGGTATGACCAGCGAAGAAAACCGTCGCCTTCTCCAGCGGGCCGGAGGCCATTACATCCTGGGAGAAAAACTGCAAAAAGCCAAATGCCGGCTGCTGAACAACCAGTCCATGGGGGCGTTATCTCGAAGAGCAACACCTTCACCTGGGAGAATTTATCAATAAAGATGGTCTGTTCTACAGTGTAGTGAACTTACCATAAAGCAGCGTAACATATTGAAAAAAATAGAAATACCTTATCCAAAGACCTTTAAAAAGATTGCTTTTAAGCTCCTGATTCTGTAGGCACTACGCCTTTTTCCAAAAAAATGACAACTAACCAATATTACAGCATTTTTGTCTTTTTATAAACCTACGACTGTCGAAAGCAAGTTTACCTTCAGGGATTAAACTCAATAACATTGTCAAATACGAAAGCACACTGGAACAATATTTGGGAATTTAGCTGCACTAAAAAGTTTGCAGGAAAACCGTGTGCGGGCGGGAAAGATTGAAGATGTTTTTTTGGAGGTACCCTTTCCTTTCCCAGCAGTTAAATGGGTTTATTTTTGAGAATATTGATTTGCCAAGTACACAGAAGGAAATTGGACTTGCAAATAGCAAAAGAACCATTATACTGTGTAATAGTAGACAATTCCACCATACTGCATTTGAGGTTACAAGATGGTTCGAGTGTCGACAGATAGAGTCCCCGCCCATCCGGGTGAAATACTCCGCAAAGAGTTTCTACAGCCCATGGGGATCACCCAACAACTGCTTGCCAATGGCATACAGGTATCCTTTCAGCACATTAACGAACTTGTCAACGGCAAGCGTGGAGTGACACCAAGCACGTCACTACGCCTGGCAAAGTTTTTAGGAGTGTCAGGAGATTTCTGGATGAACCTCCAGACACGCTGGGACCTGTATAGGGCAAAAGAAAAAGAACAGGATATTCTTGATAAAATCGAACCCTTTAAAATAGAGACAAGTGAATAGGTAATGTTGGCAAGGAGGCCTGTCTGGATGGATAACAACCGATCAGGTCTTTACTCTTCAGAAAACTGCTGTTCTTTACGCCAGAGTTTCGTCCAAGGAGCAGGAAAAAGAAGGTTTCTCCATCCCCGCCCAGCTCAAACTTTTCCCACCGGGATGCCCGGCCGTTGCCATCGAGAAACGGGTGGATTTGTACGAACTGGAACGGAGAGATACCGCTCATCAAAACCTGATTCAGCTCCTCTTTGGTTTTCCTGGCCAAAGTGCCTTTGCACGTTCCAGAAAAGTCGGCTCAACCTGTTTGGGTGCGTCGGTGACGATATCCTCGAACCCGGCCATAAATCCCTTCTTGCAAAAGTGCCTTTTACGCACACGCGCTGCCCGTTCAGGCTCTTTCCGGATGATTTTACCGATGTCATCGGCAACACCCTGAATATCCTCCACGAACGACCGGCGGCATTATAGGAAATGAAACGGGGGGAGACAGTGCCACTTCAATGGCCTTTTCAAGCAGATCTATCTGTTTTCGCTTCGCGGGGCTCATGGTGTTCCTTTGATGGTCACTCGACTTCTCGATCCTCCCAGGCTGTTTTTGTCTTCACCTCGTCGATGAGAAACCGCACGCCCTGGTTGTCCGACGGATTCAACCAGAGCATCTGTTGAAATATCTGCTCCGCCTCGTCAAAACGTCCAAGACGCCAGAGACACAATCCATAGCCGTGCATGCAGCGCAGAAACGGGCGGTTGTCGATCAGGCCCCACGGCAGCACACCGCTAAAGTCGCCACCCAAAGACAGCTCGCCAATGCGCAGACCGACTTCGTAATGGCGGACGGCATCATTGGGATGGTGGTCAAAGACGAAATTGCCCAGATGCGAATGGGCATCCAGGCAGCGCAGGTCCGCTTGACACAGCTCCATTAAAATCTTGATCGCCTCTGCCCGCTCGCCGGCATCTTTGAAATCGTTGGACCGGGTGATGGGATCATTGAAAGGGTCATCAGGGTCCTCGCCGGGCAGCACCTGTTCCATCTCGAACATGGGGCGGGGGCCGTGAGCGATGATCGGCTCGGCCCATTCCTCGATGGGTTCGTCTTCTTCTCCCCAGTACGCTTCCTTGGGATCCCACATGCCCATCCTTTTGAGCCCAAAATGCACCAGGTCAAGGGCCTTCACGTCGATCCGGGTCGATTGAATATCGCCGGAAAGATATGGATGACCGCCGTAACGCCACTTCTTTTGGGGCGTTACCGTGGCGATTATTCCAGGCACAAGCTCCCAAAGGCGGCTTGTGCGCAGGGTAATGATCCGGTCGCTTCCCAACAAACGGCAACGGGCGGCCCGCTCCATGACCGATAGGGCAACCAATTCGACTGGTTTGCTCAGGTCGATGTCATCGTCTGCTACCTTGTGCTGCCGCTCGCGTCGGGAAGTTTTCATGGTTTCGGCAGGGTAAGGATCGAGGCCGAGCCATCTGCGATATGCGGCGATGTAGCGAGCCCCTTCCGACGCCTGCGGAAACACGACGTCGGAGACCGATATTACATATTCGGACCTGCCCTCACGACGGCATTTTGCCGTCAAACCGCGTCGCTCGTTGCCGTCGTAGTCCACCGCAATCACCGAAACCGGTTCTCCGATGACGAAGCCGTCGGCCGGCAGGGCAATGTCATCCTCGAAGGCCTGCCGAAAGGCCCAGAGCTGTTCATCATCGCCATATGCGTCGATGGTGATTTCCTCAATAAGCCTGTCCAAGGCTTCAAGCTTATGATAATCATCCTCCTTGGGATTTCGTGACCTCATTTGTCTATTTTCCCTTCCAGATACTGGCCTTCACCAGACGTTGAATCAGCGCCTTGCGCCGCAGGTGGCCGGCCATGAACTTTTTCAATTCTTTATGGAATTGCTCTTTGTTCGCAAACAGCTCATAGGCTTCGGCGATGTCGACGAGTATGCGGCAGGCATCGTCATACCCCCGTCCAGATCCACGCTCGACGGGTTCTTTAACCAACGCCCAGGCCTTGGGAAAATCGCTGGACAGATTCTTCAGATACGCCTTGCGTTTCTCACGTCCATTGATCTCCCGTTGCTTTCGATCCCGTTTTTGCTTTTCCATTCGGATTAGACGCGCCTTTTCGGCGTTCTGTCTCAATTCTCCCACTGTGCGGCGGGATGCGACGGTATTGTCCGTCTGTAAGCCGCGCCTCCATGCCGCAAACCGGTTCCTGATGGACCGTTCGGCCTGCTGCCCCTTGCCCTCCAGCAATTGTTTCAGGATCGAATTGACTTCTTCTTCTGGCAGGGCATCGATCCACTTATCCATTTCCTGTGGCGAAATTTCCACCTTCGGAACAGACCGGATGCCCATGCCGGCACCGGCCAGCAGGTCCGGGTCCACCTCAAGAAATTCGGCCAGCGCCTGCTGGCTCGCCGTCAGGTTTTCCAATCCGCTCATGCATAGCGGCTCCATCTCGTCGTCATCCATCATCTCCCCGGCTACGGCCGGCAGCCAGCCGATGTACAGGCTGCGCAGGTCCCCGCGCAGCAGTTCATCCCGCACCGGGGCTAGACGCGCCATCCAGCCGCGGCCATCTCATCTGCCGTCAGCGGCCGGTCAATGGCCAAAAACTCGTAGTATTGGTATTCGCTCATGGGTTCAGTGTCATGCAATTTGTACAGAAAGTTTGGACGTTTCCGTTGTAAAAATTCGATCATCTATTCCAGAGCCTTACCGTTCAGTTCGATTTCAGCCATATTCAGCCAACTTCCATGCTTTGGCGTAAAGACGAATTCAAACCTGTCCCACAATGATTTTGCTTTGTCGGGATTAAAAGTTTCATAGAGTGCTCCGGGAGTATGAGTATTCAGATTGTCCATGACCAGAGTTATTTTCTCAGCATCGCACTACCCGATTGCAATATCTTCAAGGAAGTGAGCCCAGTCTTTCTTTGTTTTTCTTTCAGTGATTTTTACGATGCGTTTTCCAGCTAAAGGTTCGCAGGCCATAAAAATATTACAGACACCGCAACGCTATATTCATAATCATGCATGGCGATATGCCCTGGTGACGCTACAATAGGAATTTTCGTTTCTGCAATCAACTGTTTTGGCGATTTATCCATGCATACTACAGGAAATCTTGGATCAAATGGACGCTTGTAAACATCCAGCACCATTTCCATATGAGCAACAAAGTTCCCATTTTGCTCTGGAGGAATTACCCAACCCTGGTGGCGCCAAGGTTTGATTTCTTTTTTTTTAAAACCCGACGAATAGTCTCGTGGGAAATATTGTCAATGTACTTAAGCTCAACGACCTTTTCGGCTAATAACCTCAACGACCACCGTGAAAAACCTTCAGGGGGATCACTGCAACTTAGGGCAATGAGGTGTGCTTCAAAATCACCATCAGCTTTCTTGGCGTATATTCGACTCCCTTTTTTTCCATTT
>JANTGH010000256.1 GCA_024763055.1 Desulfobulbaceae bacterium | reverse complement strand
GGCTTTCAGGCCGATACGCGCTAATTTATGTTGTTTATTCCAGGGACAGGGACCCAGTTCGCTGATTACGGAAAAGGGATGATTCTTCCCCGGCTGTGGATAATCATAAGAAAAATAATTGATCATTTCCTCAATGCGGACAGCCCCGACAGGGGGCAGGGTGCCCTGGTTGATCAATCGCCTGATATTGCTGTATGATGCGGTGTCCACATCAATGGAAAATGTGGAGAGGGGATCATTACCTGTTGCAACAAATCCGTTTTCTGTCATCGCATTATACGATTCCCTGTTCAGGGGGGAAGACGGTGGAGCAATGAAATCGCGTTCCGGCATGCCCATTGTTCTCCCCGAAGGCTGAACTGAATTTGCCAAGGTTTTTTGCCCGGGCATCATTTTTATTCGTTCCTGCACAATGATCGGCTGGGTCGTGTCTGCTGCTTTATCTGTTGCAGTGATTTTTTGTTTGACAACAGCAGGGGAAGCCGGTGGGGTGGTTTGTTTACCTTTGCTGCTCTCCTGTGGATGGGAACAGCTGATAAGGGTAAGCAGAAGGGTTAGGGTAATGAGTTGTCTGCCGTGGTTCATGGATATCCTCCTTGAGCTTTTTAGGTATAAAATGATGCTTTTTCCTCTTCTGCTCAGGGGGACGGCCATAGGGAGAAAACTTGTCGCGTTTTTTTTCTGCTGTTTTTTTCGCAGGAAGAAGATACCCTGATGTGAAGAATGTGAAACAGGCGCATAAATATACGTTGTTGTATGGAGTGTTGAAGAGGTAAATGGGAAAATTAACGGATTATAAACAGGCGCTGACTGTTCACTGGCCGTTGATTAATACCATTGCCGGACGCCGGTTTGCAGATGAAACCCTTGCCGAAGAGGCGGCTCTCTATGTGCTGAATCGGCTTGAAGAGGATGA
Source organism: Desulfobulbaceae bacterium (assembly GCA_024763055.1). Lineage (GTDB taxonomy): Bacteria > Desulfobacterota > Desulfobulbia > Desulfobulbales > Desulfobulbaceae > DRLX01. The sequence continues at coordinate 3,539 of JANTGH010000256.1, read as the reverse complement.
TTGTCGTCGGCTGCGCGCATTCAACGGCAGGGCAAAGCTTTCCACTTATATCGCCTCAGTGTGTATCCGGTTGCTTGAAGATTTTTCCAGGAAAAAATTCGGCAGAATGCGTCCTCCTGGATGGATAACGGCTTTGGGCGGAATCTGGCTTTTGCTGTTTCAGCTGCTTTGCCTGCAACGTCTTGCATTGGCCGATGCCGTTGAGACCGTGCTGGCCGGGAAGGGAATTGGACGACGGGAGGAAGTTGAAGAAGCGGCGTGCAACATCCTGGAACGTATTATCCACTGTGGCAGCCACCATGGGCTTGAAGTCGCTCTGGACGAGGTGGATGAAGCGCAGTTGAATGATCGGAAAAATGGTGGGAGCGGAATGGATGATCCGGCGGAACAATGGCTGGGTGATGAACGCCGGGTTTTTTTTCAGCTGCTCTTTCACGAGGGGACGGAAGATGAAAAATTAACCGACTCTGCGCAATATTTGTTGAAATCAAAGATGTCCATTCCATTGAATACGGAAGAGCGCCTGCTGTTAAAGCTCTGCTTTCAGGATGGATTGACGGTGACGAAAGCGGGAAAGATGTTGGGACTCAATGGCAACCAGACGCATGGCAAGCTGCGCCGTCTGCTCACTCGTTTGCGTGAGGACTTTGATCAAGCGGGAATCAGTGACGAGATACGACGGCTGTTATGTCAATAGTACGGTCGACAGGATATCTGCGACAAAATGAGACCGTCCGTCCGTCAGGATATATAGGGATCAGGTGATGGTGAGACGTTATACGATACAACGACATAGTCAAGCCGACAGGCGCACCGGTCTGCTTGCTCTTTCCGTCGATGACAGGGCGAAAGAAGAATCCGCATGTTTGACGGACGAGGAATTGGCCGCCCTGGTTGACAACGTTTGCTCAAGAAAGGAGAAAGGGCGCTATCTCAAACATCTGGCGCATTGCGTGAACTGTTATCAGCACTGGGTGGAGCTTGCAGAGGTAGCAGCTGCGGAGGAGAAACAGGGAGCGGGGAACAACGTCCACAAACTTTTCAGGCCTCGAAATTTTGCCTGGGCCGGATCGTTTCTTGCCGCTGCAGCCTCGGTGGTCCTCTTTTTAAATATTATTAGGGAAGCGCCGCCGCCAATTGTTCATCGGCCTTTGAAAACCATGGTCGAGCGCAAGAGTGTACCTCCTTCCGAACCGCGGAAAGAGTCAAGCTCCGTAAATTCCATGTCCGTGCCCATAGAGGAGGGTGTCGATAAGCTGCAAGATACGACAACGTATGGAGCGAGGTCCCCGGGTGATCTGCCTCCCTCCGCACCCGCGATGAAAATGACGGATCATGCCGCTGAAGATTACGTACAGACACAATCAACTGCAGTGAAAAAGAAATTGCAGGTATCCCGCGAAAGTGGTGCTGTACCTCATCATCGATCAAAAGCAATTCCCCTCAAGCAAAGTCGATTTCCAGATCAGTTGTGGCTGGACAAGGTTAAGCAGGGCTGTCTGCATCATGAAACAAGCCGGAAATTTTGGGTAAAACAATATAGAGCGGGAAAACAGTTGACCAGTTTTCAGAGCCCTGAGGAAAAACAACTCATCAAAGAATTGCTGTCCCTGATTAATCAATTGCAGCGGAAGGGGGGAGGGGGCCAATCTGTTTGTGAGCATATTCTCAAACGTTTTGAGGCCGTGTCGTCGGAGTGAATCATTGCCAGCATCGTTTGCGCACCGACGGGTATTTTTTTTTAAAGAAGAAATATTTATGCTCATATGCGGGCTTTTTTCAGGAAACTCAATGAGGGGCGGGTATGGGAATATTTGACAGGTTGAATATCAGCAAGACGACTGCTGCAACAATTGAGTGGGATATGACCCCGGATCTGGCATTTTGTACATTCAACGCCAAGGGGTTACGGGAAGAGCTGAGTAAGAGCGATGAGAGGGTCTGTTATTTTTTTATCGATAACTGGGGAGATGCACCCAGGCTGTATCTCATGGAACGTGGTACCAGGTATGTGCATATTCTGGCGGAGATAACAGCCCCTGTAGAACTGCTTATCGAATGTATCGTCAATCAGGGCGGCACTTCATCATCGCGAGATAATTTCCCCATTGATACAACCATTAAAAAATGGCTTTTAGCAGAGGTTATAGAACCTGCGGAGAGTCCTTACCTGGTTCCTGCTCTTTCCGAAGAATCAACTGATGAGGATTTAGACGCAGCTCTTCCGTCTTGTGGTGAAACAGGTTTTAAGGGCGAGGCGATTTCTCTGCCGGTTGGGCATCAGAGCCTTGATGATGAACAGATACGCCGGTTGATAGTCCAGTGGAATTTTTATGACGCGGAGAGAAATCCACAGGGAAAGTTTGACAATTTTTTAGCCGATGGCGGTGATGAGCTTACGGTTATTGATGAACGAACAGGAATTATGTGGCAACGGGCCGGGCTGGACCTCTGTTCAAGGCGAAGTATGCAGCGAAAATACGATCAGCTGGTACAGGAGGGGTTTGCCGGCTTTCATGATTGGCGGCTGCCGACTGCTGCCGAGGCCCTGTCGCTTATGGAACCGTGTCGAAACGAAAAGGGCATTCACCTGCATCCCTGCTTTTCAAAAGAGCAGCCATTTATCTTTGTCGATGCTCGCCGCAAACCCACCGGGTATTGGTTCGTGGATTACAAACAGGGCAAGGTGTATTGGTCATCCGGCTCTGTCCCGGGAGGATTTGCCCGGCTATGCAGACGTGTAGCTTGAAAACTGAAAAAGGCGAAGGAATCAAATATGATGAACTCGTAAAAAGTACAGACAGTGCTTAAAGATGGCTAAGTAAAAACACAGGTATACAGGTAAGCGGAGCGCAGCGTAGACTCCGAGGAGTAGTTCGTTCTGTGGCGGGTCTTAATTTGATATGTAGTATGCCCACGAATCGCCACAGGACACACGACGCAGTAGATCGAAGTTTTTACGACGCCATCAAATATGGCCCATATTTTTTCGGTGGAAATTCATGATTTTCTCAGCAGAAAAATACAACAGGCTGAGGACGCAAAGAAAATGGCGGATCAGAACAATGATTCAAAGTTTAGTCACTATTATGCGGGGCAGCTTTTAGAGCTGAATGTCCTGCGGCAGTATCTCACCGAAAATATCGATCTGAAAAACCGGAAATATTACTGAATAGACCGTGTCTCATACCTATCTCATTGATCTCTATGATCTCGTCCAACAGCGGACGGCAAGAGCACCTGAGGAACTCCAGTCCTTTGACAACGATAAGGCCGGCAAAAGTTTTCAGCAGGGACGTTTGGATTTGGATATTCTTGCTGAATTTAAACACTTTCTCGCGGATCATTACAGCCGCAAGTTACCTCGACGGATAAGGCATAAATAATCATTGTAGCCGGTAAGTTGAGGGAATGAATTTGAAGAGAGAGGGAAAAAAGGCATAAAAAAAATCCCGTATCACATTTGTGATACGGGATTTTTTATATAAAGGATCGGCAACGACCTACTCTCCCACGCAGTCGCCCACGCAGTACCATCG
>JANTGH010000255.1 GCA_024763055.1 Desulfobulbaceae bacterium | reverse complement strand
TTTGTGAAAAGAAATCCTGAAAATCCTGTCAATCCTGTCTGAAAATATAATATTTGAAAGCTATACGAATATTTACAATATGCAAGCCGAATATTTAGTGCGGCCGGGCAAGGTCGTATGTTCCAACGGGTGGAAGTCCCGTTCCGGAAAGGCAGGCCAGCCACCGGATAGAGAACTCTGGGCCGGCGGGAGTAATCCCAAAGGTTAAGCACAGGGGGATCAATACAGCAGGCCGTAAGCGTAAGTTGAACGGATTGAGCCTCGAAAACGGTAAATGGGAAGGACGACGCAGTTAAATATGCGGAAGTCTATATAATGCAGTGCGTATGGCAAGTGCTGCATTGCTTCCCCGGGGTCGGAGACGATGGCATGCTGAATACAAGGAATATATGGCAACCCGGGAGACCCTGCAGAGTCTCTCAGGGAAGAGAGTAAGACTGGAACAAGTGATAACAAAGCGAGAACCAGTTGAAGCTCTGTAGGGAGTCGGACAATGGCGTAGTACTGATGAGGCTGGGTAATGCCAGAAGAGGGAAGGCCATTGCGACAGTAACAGCGTTAAAGGGAAATACATTTCATGCCCAGCAATGAAGAAAGTGTAGAAACGAAACTTAAACGCATAGCAGAGAAAGCTCGCAGAGATCCGAGGTGTCAATTCACCAGTTTGTTTCATTTGATGGATTTTGACCTGCTGTGGGGATGTTTCTGGCAATTGAAGAAATGCAAAGCCAGCGGCATTGATGAGGTCACCAAGGACAAATATGCGGAGAACCTGATAGGGAATCTCGAGAATTTAATCGAGCGTCTCCATCGAATGGCGTATATCCCGCAGCCGGTACTCAGGGTATATATTCCTAAGCCCGGAAGCGACAAAATGCGGCCTCTTGGCATTCCAGCCCTGGAGGATAAGCTGGTTCAGTCTGGATTAAGCAAAATTCTACAAGCCATTTATGAGCAGGATTTCATAGAAGACTCTTATGGATTTCGTCCTGATCGAGGCTGCCATGATGCACTGCGGACATTGGGTCAGACCATCGAGCGTAAAGGTACAGAATACATTGTGGAGGCTGATATTAAAGGTTTTTTGGATCCCTCATCATACTGCACCCCCTTTCATGAAAGAAGAGTTAATATCTATTTAACTACTTAATTATCTGATATATCTATTGATTCTTTAAGATATTGGTCAGTGGCAAATTGTGTTTAGAAAATTTTACAAGCTGCAACACCTCTGCATAAGATTCAATACAAAGAAAGCTGCTTGCTTGATACCTTAATGTACAGGCCACGCTGCTTGCCGCGTCGAACATGGACGGCAGAGAGCTTTCCAGCCTTTATACGGTTCAAGATAGTTTGCCTTGAAACACCAAGAACACTCTTGGCCTCCTTCATCGTTACATAGTCGGCAGGAGGCTCTTCCATAAATTTTGACCGTAATTCATCCGTCATTCGAATGCGCCATGGCGCTCCAGGGGTAATTTGTTCTCCGGCAATGAATCCATCGGCGAGCCACCGATGGATTGTGGACGGCGCTACACCAAGTATACTGCCGGCTTTTTGAATAGTCACCAGTTCCCCGTCGTCGGATGAATTTCCATCAAATTTGGGGATATTCCAGTAGCGGCGTAAATTACCAACCCTGTTGGCTGTAAATTCATGTCCACAAGCCGTATGCCTGCCTTGTCGGTTCAGGATACCTGCGATAACAGCATCCGTATAATGCGCGGCAAGTCGTCGTACAAGGTCGATGGTATCCTGTTTGGTCCTGATGGTTGGAGCATTGCGGTTAGGCAGGATAACATCAAGTTCGAATACTGTATCGGTTTTCCAGCGAAGAATCAAATGGGCCTTGTTTTCGGCACGATCTACAGTGATGTTTACTTCCTGCAACAGTACCTGGAGTAACTCTTTTTTGTCCCTGGGGGTAGTTGTCGGGGCATGCCAGACTTTCTTAATATCATCTCCCAAGGTACAAAGAAGATTTTTTTGTTCCCGAGTCAGTTTTTGAGGACGCTTTCGTCTCCTACGTTCAAGATCATATTCCGCATCTCTGAGCTTTTGGAGGGCTGTCTCCCATTGGGTTTCCAAGGTGCGGGCTACCAGTCGATTTTCCGGTTCCACAGCATTGAATCGACGCTGGGCACGTTGGGCTTCATAGCGGAATCGTTCAACCTGCAGACGCCACTGCTCAAGGGCGGCATCATGTTCGGCTTCAATATTTTTTTCCGCAAGTAAAGCAGCTTCTATCGTGGCCGGATTAATGGCATCTAAAAAGGCATCGGCCACTGCAGCATCGATTGTAACACCTCCAACCCGCATGCAATATTTTCCCCTATCCTCCATAACGTTATTGGCGGCACAATAGTATCCTGGAGTTGAATTCCGGCCCTGATAGTAAACCCTGAGCCGTCGGCCGCATTGTCCACAGGTTGCAAGGCCTTGCAACAGGGCGGTGCCTTCTCGAACAGCACCAGACTCCTTATGTGAAAGAGGGCGGGTATTTTGAGAGATTCTCTCTTGTATCATTTCGTAGGTATCCCAATCAATATACCCTTTATGATGATCATGTATGAATACGGCCCATTGATTTTGAGGTAAACGTTTGACCCTTTTTTTTACATGACCGTTATCATCAATAAAACATTCCTGTTTTGTTTTACCAAATGTATAAACACCGGCATAGGTAGGATTCGTCAACACCGAATGAATAGCATGATAAGAAGCGGTAACCCATTTGATTTCCGAAGACATATTTGATTGTAACGGGAAAAGAAGGTCATTGGACCGAAACCATAGCCATACCCGTCGGACCGATCCCAAGTGCGGGAATTTTTCAAATATGGTGTGTATAGCTCCGGTAACGGCCTGATCCGGATGCATCAGGATTTCTCCGTCCTGTTCTCCCCAGACAAAACCCACCGGCAAACCCCGACGCAACTCTCCCCTGGCAGCCTTGTTACGAATGCCGCCTTCAAGCCGGGCTCGTATCACATGCAGTTCAGCTTCAGCCATGGTTCCTTTCATGCCAAGAAGGAGCCGGTCATTGAACAGTCCCGGATGATAGAGACCATCTCCGTCTCCGATCAACGTGTTAGTAACGCTACATAAGTCAAGTAAACGATACCAATCCGAACTATTACGTGCGACCCTTGATACTTCGAGGGATAATATCAAACCAACCCTGCCGAGAGCAACTTCGGAAATCATGTTTGTAAACCCGGTTCGCAGTGAGCTGTCGGCACCGGATTGGGCCAGGTCCTCATCGATGATTTTAACTTGTTGTTCCGCCCACCCCAGGTTGATTGCCCTATCTCTTAATTTATACTGTCTATCCGTGGACTCTCTGTTATATTCCACTTGTGCGGCGGTTGATTGTCGTACATAGACGAATGCCTGTCTCTGCAGATGAGTTGGTTGTATTTTTTCATTGCTGTTCATTGGTTGCCCCCTCGGTCTGTTTTTCTTTTTTGGGGCAAACAATTTTGTGTATCATGTGTGCCAGAGCCGCTATCACCTGTTGCTGATGGTCGTGATCGAGGGTTATCCAAAGCTCCTGAGCTTGATAGGATTCTTCCGCCATGGGCCAAAGATTCATCTGTTTTTGCATGGTCCTTCTCCTTTTTTGAAGCTGTTTGTGATCTTTGCTTCGACGAAGGGAGATTACCAAGAAGATTATCTACGATCTTACGTGCATGGAAAAAATCTGATGCTGTGGCGATAAGATCGGCTTGGTTTTTCCGCTCAGGCAGAGTAAATTTTTGCGGGGATTTTTTATCAAGATCAGTCCAGGCGGCGGGGATTTCGCTCCTGCTTCCGTCAGGCAATATTAATGTTAAGTGCAAGATATCATGGCGATAACGCCATCTAAAAAGCTCAAGATTTTTCCCCTGTAACGGGTGGTGGTCCCGGGTAATTTTGACTTTTTTTGGATACCCATCGAGGTGGGTAGTGTGTCGTATGTTCCTTTGACAATGTAAATCAGGACCAATTGATGGAGTTTCTGGCTCATCGAATCGCAGATAAACGCATTTTGCGTTACATTAAACGCTTTCTCAAGGCAGGGATTTGTGAAGATAGAATTTTTCGGGCCAGTGACCGAGGAACGCCCCAGGGGGGCTTATGCAAAGCTTTGCATAAGCCCCCTTATGCAAAGTTCACGATTATGCAAAGTAAATCGCTAATGGTGCAAAATTTCATCACTTCTGCTTGATTTACTTTGCATAATATCATGACTACCTCAGACTTGAAAGCCAATCAAGCAATGCGGCATCCTTGCTCCAATCAGGAAGATTATTATCTACCAGATCTGGATATGCATTCTCAATAGCCTGGCGTTTCAATTCGGAATCACACTTTGCATAGATTTCGGTGGTTTTGATATCCTCATGGCCAAGAAAATCCCTGATGTAGATGAGGGTGACGCCAGCCTGCAGCAGATGCATGGCCTTGCTGTGAC
>JANTGH010000254.1 GCA_024763055.1 Desulfobulbaceae bacterium | reverse complement strand
GCATCGACGCTCCTAACATCATCCACACCAACACCCTGGCTGAAAACATCAGCGACATTCAGGAGAAGGATCGCTTCGATGTGATCCTCGCCAATCCTCCCTTCGGCGGCAAAGAACGCAAGGAGGTGCAACAGAACTTCCCGATCAAGACCGGCGAGACCGCTTTTCTGTTTCTGCAGCATTTCATCAAGTCGCTCAAGGCCGGTGGCCGGGCGGCGGTGGTGATCAAGAACACCTTCCTCTCCAACTCCGACAACGCCTCCCGTGCCCTACGGCAGGAGCTGCTGGAAAGCTGCAACCTGCATACGGTTCTGGATTGCCCCGGTGGCACCTTCCTCGGCGCCGGGGTGAAGACCGTGGTGCTGTTCTTCGAGAAGGGCGCACCCACCCGCAAGACCTGGTACTACCAGCTCGATCCGGGTCGCAGCCTCGGCAAGACCAATGCCCTGAACGATGATGACCTGAAAGAGTTCATCGCGCTGCAAGCCAGCTTTGCCGATTCGGACAAATCATGGTCGGTGGATGTGCAGGAGATCGATCAGGCCAGTTTTGATCTGTCGGTGAAGAACCCGAACAAGGAGGAGGAAGCCCCGCTGCGTGATCCGCAGGAGATTCTGGATGAGATTGCGGCGCTGGATGCGGAGAGTGCTGAGATTCTTACTGATATTCGGGAGATGGTGTGATGGTGAAGTGGCCTACAGTGAGGCTTGCTACAATCTGTCACAAGATCACAGATGGTAGCCATAATCCACCAAAGGGAATCGAAAACAGTGAGTATTTGATGCTCAGCTCTAAAAACGTTTTTGATGATGAGATAACCTTCGACAAACCACGCTTTCTTTCCGAGCAGAACTTCAATTCTGAGAACAAACGCACAGACGTAATGCCGGGAGACGTGCTGCTGACAATTGTCGGTACGGTCGGTAGGGCTGCTGTTGTACCTACTGATAGCCCCAAATTCACTTTGCAGCGAAGCGTTGCTGTCCTCAAACCAGATAATAATCAGATTGACTCAAGGTTCCTTATGTTCTCACTGCAGAGCATACTTGAGGTATTGAATGACGGCGCAAGAGGAGTTGCCCAAAAAGGGATATACCTGAAAGCACTTCGTGAGCTTCAAATCCCGCTCCCCCCCCTCCCCGAACAAAAGCGCATTGTCGCCATTCTTGATGAAGCCTTTGCGGGGATCGATGCGGCGGTCGCCAATACCGAGAAGAACCTCGCCAATGCCCGTGAGCTGTTTGAAAGCTATCTGAATGGTGTTTTCACCCGTAAGGGTGATGGGTGGGTGGAGAAAACGCTGGGAGAGTGTTTCCGCTTGAAGAGCGGAGATGCCCTAACCAGTAAGGCAATGATCGCCGGTGATTATCCCGTTTACGGTGGAAATGGGGTTGCGGGCACACATAATCAATACAATATAACTGATGAGAATGTGATTATTGGCCGAGTGGGTGCATTGTGTGGAAACGCAAGACATATAAAAGAAAAGATCTGGCTGACTGATAATGCGTTCAAGGTGGTAGATCAGAAATACAGATTAGATAATGCATTCCTTGCTTATTTACTGAATTTCAAGAATCTAAGGAGTTTTGCACGTCAGGCTGCACAGCCAGTCATATCCAACTCTTCTTTGAAAGACATTAAGTTGAGTTTTCCGGTGTCTGAGGTCGAACAGCGGCTGATTGTTGAATGGCTTGATGCTTTGAAGTGCGAAAAAAATAACCTCGTAGCCATTTATCAGCAGAAGCTCGATGCCCTTGCCGAACTCAAGCAATCCATCCTGCAAAAAGCCTTTGCAGGCAAACTTACTACCTTGCCAGAAAAAATACTTAAAGAGGCTGTGGCATGAAGAATCGACTTTACGGAAAAAAGTTTGCGTTAATCCCTTTTCCGAAAATACCCGATCCTGCTTATTCAATAATCTGATAAAACCCAAAACTACTTGTGATTTCAGCAACTTTTTGTTTCACTTGAAAAACGACAACGGAAATATCTTCACAGGGGCAGCCCAATGAAAGACTGGATTGAACTTGCTCTCAAATTCTTGAATCATAGCCTTAAACCTTTCCCTCAGGAACTCAACGAGTTGGATTGGAAAGCCCGGATTTCCAGCAAGGGAGACCGTTTGGCGCAACACCTGTCCGCATTCGCCAATCATCCTGGCGGCGGCTACCTTGTCTTTGGCGTGCAGGATGGAACCGGAACGCTGTTGGGCATAACTCAGGAAGAAAGCAACGCCACGGTCGCCAGACTGTCCAATATTGCCAGACAGGGCCTGGAGCCGGAAATCTCTTTGGACCACTTTGTCGCGGACTGCGAAGGAACGCCGGTTCTGTTAATTCGTATTGAGGAGTCACCTTCCAAGCCGGTTCAGCTCAAAGGGAAATCGGTTGAAGAAAGTTTTGTTCGTGTCGGTGGCACAACACGCAAAGCCTCGCGGCAGGAGTTGGGCGCTTTGATGCTCAACAGCAAGCAGATGGTCTGGGAAACACTACGAGCCTCAGAAGCCCTTTCAGCGCAGCAAGTCTTGAATCTTCTTGATTATCGGACTGTTTTTGAATTACACGAGCGGCCTCTCCCCAGCGAAACGGATGAACTTGCCTCCTGGCTGATTAAGGAAAAAATGATCGAAGAAAATGGCCGGGGGCGCTATTACATTACCCGCTTTGGTGCTGTTGCCGCTGCAAACAAGCTTGAAGATTTTGAGGAGATCGGCAGAAAGGCCGTCCGCTTAATCCGTTATCACGGCAACAATAAAGTCGAAACGGAGAAGGAAATCGAAGGGAAAAAGGGCTATGCCGTCGGTTTCGATGGACTGATCAGCTACTTGACCGCAATGCTCCCGCAAAGTGAAATCATTGAGAAAGCGTTTCGCAAAGAGACGACCCTCTATCCGGAAATAGCCCTGCGGGAACTGATAGCCAACGCCCTGATCCATCAGGACTTTACTATTCGCGGAACCGGCCCGATGATTGAGATTTTTGACAACCGGATAGAGATCAGAAATCCTGGACGCCTTCTGGCCTCCAAGAAGATCAACCGCCTGATCGGCACGAATCCGGAATCCCGGAATGAGATTTTGGCCTCCGCATTTCGGCGCTTTAACATCTGCGAAGAACGTGGCACCGGTTTTATAAAAACAGTTGCTGCTATTGAGCTTTTCGGCCTGCCGCCACTGGGTTTTGAAGAGGGAGAAAATTATTTCAAAGTAACGCTTTTCGCACCCAAAACTTTTGCGGAGATGTCTCCCAATGAACGGATTGAAGCCTGCTACCAGCATGCAGTCTTGAAACATTTGAGCAGCAGTGCCATGACCAACACATCCCTGCGAGAACGATTGAAGATGTCGGAACGACAAAGGCCACAGGTTTCAAAATTGATCAAAGAAGCCATGGAACAAGGAATCATCAAAAGCAAAGACCCGGAGAACAAATCAACCAAGTTTGCAGAATATATTCCTTCTTGGGCCTGATCTCTGCTTAACTAGAAAACTGGTTGAAAATAAAACCTGAATATTTTCAATATCTTTTTGTTTAACTAGAAAAACGACAGTACCTGTTTTTTCAACTAAAGGCCTTTCTCATGAACGAAGCCGAAACCCGTGCCGAATTAATCGATCCTGCCCTGAAAGCTGCTGGCTGGGGCGTTGTCGATGGCAGTCGCATCCGTCGTGAAGTCATCACGCTGGGCAGGCTGCAGGGTGCGGGGAAACGGTCGAAACAAGACATTGCCGATTACGTGCTGATCTATCGCGGTCAGAAGCTGGCAGTGATTGAAGCCAAGCGGCGTGATTTGCCCGATACCGAAGGGGTTGCTCAGGCCAAGCGCTATGCCGAAAAGTTACAGACCCGCTTCACCTATTCAACCAACGGCGTCGGCATCTACCAGATTGACATGGAGACCGGCAAGGAAGGGTATGTCAACCAGTACCCCAGCCCGGATGAGTTATGGGCTGCGACCTATGCTGAAGAGAACCAATGGCGCAACCGCTTTGCCGATGTCCCCTTTGAAGACAAGAGCGGCCAATGGCAACCGCGCTACTACCAGCACAACGCCATCAATAAAGCTCTGGAGGCGATTGTCGCGAGCCATGATCGCATCCTGCTGACCTTGGCGACCGGCACCGGCAAAACCGCCATCGCCTTTCAGATCGCCTGGAAGCTGTTCCATAGCCGCTGGACGCTGGGTAGAGACGAACTGAGTAGAGAAAGGCGACGCCGACCGCGCATTCTTTTCCTTGCTGACCGCAACATCCTGGCCGATCAGGCGTACAACGCGTTCTCTTCCTTCCCCGAAGATGCCCTGGTGCGCATCGATCCGGAAATCATCCGCAAAAAGGGGATGGTTCCGAAAAACGGCAGCATCTTCTTTACCATCTTCCAGACCTTCATGGCCGGACGTGATGCAGAGGGGAATCCCGCTCCCAGCTTTGGCGATTATCCGCCTGACTTTTTCGATTTTATCATCATCGATGAGTGTCACCGGGGCGGTGCCAACGACGAAAGCAACTGGCGCG
>JANTGH010000253.1 GCA_024763055.1 Desulfobulbaceae bacterium | reverse complement strand
CTGGTGTTAGTGATCTCCGCCGCTCTTTTGATGATCATTCTTTATCTCTTTGTTCACAAAACCCTGTACGGCAAGGCGATGCGTGCCATTGCCATTGATCAGGATGCCTGTCGGTTGATGGGAATCAACGTCAATCGGATTATTGCGTTGACCTTTTTTATCGGTTCCTCGCTGGCCGCTTCCGCCGGGGTCATGGCTGGTGTCTATTACGGATCGCTTCATTTTTTCATGGGTTTTGTCATCGGACTGAAGGCCTTTACAGCTGCCGTGATCGGGGGCATCGGTTCCATTCCGGGCGCCATGTTAGGCGGCCTGGTGCTGGGTTTGCTTGAGGCCTTCGGCACCCAGATTCCCTTTGTCGGCTCGGAGTGGAAGGATGTTTTTTCCTTTGGCCTGCTCATTCTGCTGCTCATCTTCAAGCCTACCGGCCTGCTTGGCAAGACCGAAATTGAAAGGATGTAGGATGGCAAAACCGATACCATCCACACGTCTGCTTGGCTGGCTGCGGCCCCAGCGCAATCGGATGATTGTGCTCACGGTGCTGGCTGGTGTGGCCATGGTCATTCCCCTTGTCGCCAATAACTATGTCCTTGAGGTGCTGACCAATGCCTGGTTCTACGCAATTTTATGTCTTGGGTTGAATATTGTTGTCGGCTATGCAGGACTCCTTGATCTTGGCTATGCGGCTTTTTTTGCCGTGGGCGCCTATACAACCGGCATCCTGACCTCAAAATTCGGAGTCAATTTCTGGTTGACCATCCCGGTGGCCGTCAGCTGCTCCATGCTGGCGGGTCTCATAATAGGCGGTCCCACCCTGCGGCTGCGCAGTGATTATCTGGCCATTGTTACCCTGGGTTTTGGTGAAATTGTCCGCATCATTGCCCGCAATCTTGAAATTACCGGCGGCGCCTCCGGTCTGATCGGCATTGACCGGCCCTCTTTTTTGGGCATTGAGCTGAGTCGGGGCATTCATTTTTATTATGTTTTTCTTCTGCTCGCTATCCTGGCCTGTTTTATCTCCTACCGCTTACAGCATTCAAGACTGGGAAGGGCCTGGCAATATGTGCGCGAGGACGAGGACGCGGCCGAAGCCATGGGCATTAACCGGGTGGCGGTCAAGCTGTATGCCTATGTGATCGGTGCCATGTTCGGCGGTGTGGCCGGTTGTTTTTTTGCCGCCAAGATGACGGCCATCTCTCCGGAAACTTTCACTTTTTCTCAATCCGTGCTTATCCTGCTTGGTGTGGTTTTAGGCGGTATGGGAAAAATTCCGGGGGTGATTATAGGTGCCTTTGCCCTGGTCCTTTTTCCCGAGGTGTTTCGAGGCCTTGGATCCATGCGGATGCTGATCTTCGGCATTGTCATGCTTATTATCATGCTCTACCGTCCCGAAGGTATCTGGCCGCAAAGGCAGAGAGAGAGTTGAGCGTGGCACTCCTTGACGTTAAAAATTTAGTGTTGAGCTTTTCCGGTCTACAGGTGATCCGGGATCTCAGTTTTCGGGTGGAGCGGGGCACCATTGCCAGTCTTATCGGACCAAACGGGGCAGGGAAGACCTCGGTGTTTAACTGTCTAACCGGATTTTATCGACCGGGCTCCGGGGATATTGACTTTAACGGCCATTCCATTCTCCGTCGGAAGCCCCACCGGATTACCCGGGCCGGGATGGCGAGAACTTTTCAAAATCTGCGTCTTTTTAAATCCATGACCGTGCTCGAAAATGTGATGTCCGGCATGCACTGCCGTACTTCGGCCGGAGCGCTGGGTGCAATTTTAAAGACGGGATCCCAGAAAAAAGAAGAGGAGTTGATCACAAGCGTCAGTGAAGAGTGCCTTTCCTTTGTCGGCCTGCTGGAGCAGAAAGACCGCCGGGCGGAAACGCTTCCCTATGGCGATCAGCGGCGGGTGGAGTGGGCCCGGGCCCTGGCGACCAGACCAAGGCTGCTTCTTTTTGATGAACCTGCCGCCGGGCTGAATCATGATGAGAAAAAGGATCTTATTGCGCTCATTCTGCGTATCCGCGACGAGCTGGGGATTACCATCCTGCTGATAGAGCATGACATGGGGCTGGTGATGAAGGTTTCAGAGAAGATCACGGTCATCGATTACGGGGCAAAGATTGCCGAGGGCACGGCAGAGGAAGTGCAGAACAATGCCAAGGTAATCGAAGCCTATCTTGGCAGTGAGGATGAGGATTTTTTGTGATTATGGCCGCAAAAGGAACAGAGACTGTCCTGGAACTGAGGGACGTGGAAACCTATTACGGCAGAATTCATGCCCTGCGCGGGATCTCCTGCACGGTGCGCGCAGGTCAGATTGTGACCCTGCTTGGAGCCAACGGCGCCGGTAAATCCACTACCCTGCGCACCATTTCCGGGCTCAACCGCGCAAGGCATGGCGTCATTACCTTTCTTGGCGAAGACATTACCAAAAAGGCGCCGCATGAGATTGTCGAAATGGGGTTGATCCATGTTCCCGAAGGGCGCCGGATTTTCAAGGGAATGACCATCCTGGAAAACCTGGGGCTTGGCTCCTTTACCTTAAAGGATGAAAAAGAGCGCAAAAAACGGATGGCCCATGTGTTTGATATCTTTCCGGTCCTGCATGAACGGAGAAACCGGGATGCGGCCCTGCTTTCCGGCGGTGAACAACAGATGCTGGCCATGGGCAGAGCGCTTATGACCAGGCCCAGGCTTCTTTTGCTCGATGAACCGTCCATGGGGCTCGCCCCGTTTTTAGTCAAAGAGATCATGCGCATTATCCTGCGCTTAAACAGAGACGGCGTCACCATTCTGCTGGTGGAACAGAATGCCCGGGTGGCCCTTCAACTTGCTGAACATGGTTATGTCCTGGAAACCGGTAAAATCGTCATCCGGGGCAATGCCGAGACCCTGCGCAACGATGAATCAATCATCAAAGCCTATCTTGGTGATTGATTTGCCGGTTTTTTATAAAAAAAATCTTTCCCCTCCGGTAAGAGGAGAAAGATTCATGGCGCTGGTAATGCCTAAATTGAGCGTTTCACTTATTTGTAAAATAAAAAAAGATAATAATAACATATTGTTTGACAAACAAAGAGTTGCAAATGAGTGAAACGCTCAATTTAGGTAATGGTTATGCGTTTTTTACCTTGTCGATATAGGGAATTGCTGAAATAAGGGCTCCCATGCCGGCTAATTGGCTAACAGCTGACCCGTCTCAACCAGATGGATGAATTCCGCCCGGTAGCCTTCAGTATCCGTTCCCCTGCCGTTTTTTGCCAACGCGATGACCTTGTCATAATCAAGGTCGCCTTTGAATTCGGAATCCTGGAGCAGCATGCCGAATCCGGCCACCGCGGCGGCAAAGCGAAAATCACGGCTTGTTGTTGTAAGATCGATTTTTTTGTCCTTAACAACAGCGGTGAGTAAAATGGATTTTTCTTTATGCAGGGGCTTGTAGCGTAATTTTATGGTCATGGCCTCATCCTGGTATTTCGATGGTATCCGGGCTTCTGTTTTCCGGTATTTGAGTGGATCAACCGTAGGTGCATCAGCACTGCCTGCCGGAATGAGCTCATACAGCGCTGTGACCGTGTGGCCGACACCGATTTCACCGGCATCCTTTTTGTCATTGTTAAAATCCTCATCGGCCAGCGCCCGGTTTTCATAGCCGATAAGCCGGTAGGCGGCAACCTTTGCCGGGTTGAATTCGACCTGGATCTTTACGTCCCTTGCCAGGGCAAACATGGTGCCGCTCATCTCCTTCACCATGACCTTCTTTGCCTCGAGAAGATTATCGATGTAGGCATAGTTGCCGTTACCCTTGTCGGCCAGGATTTCCATGGTATCATCATGATAGTTTCCCATGCCGAAGCCGAGTACGGTGAGATAGATCCCTGATTTTCGTTTTTCTTCGATGAGTTTCTGCAACTCTCCCCGGCTGGTAATACCGACATTGAAATCGCCGTCCGAGGCCAGGATGATTCGATTGTTGCCTCCCGGCATATACACCTGTTTCGCTAATTGGTAGGCAGTGATGATGCCGCTTGATGCGTGGGTGGATCCGCCTGCGCCCAGGTTGTTAATGGCGGTCATAATTTTTTTCTGCTCGGATCCGGCTGTCGGCGCAAGAAGTACACAGTCATTGCCGGCATAGACGACCACGGAGACCCGGTCATTCTTATCAAGCTGACGCACCAGCATTTTCATGGCCTGTTTTAAGAGCGGCAGTTTATTGGGCGCCGACATGGAACCGGAGACATCGATTAGAAAAACCAGGTTGGAAGGCGGCAGGTTTTTTTTGTTAATATCTCTGGCTTTCAGGCCGATACGCGCTAATTTATGTTGTTTATTCCAGGGACAGGGACCCAGTTCGCTGGTTACGGAAAAGGGATGATTCTTCCCCGGTTGTGGATAATCATAAGAAAAATAATTAATCATTTCCTCAATGCGGACAGCCCCGACAGGGGGCAGGGTACCCTGGTTGATCAATCGCCTGATATTGCTGTATGATGCGGTGTCCACATCAATGGAAAATGTGGAGAGGGGATCATTACCTGTTGCAATAAATCCGTTTTCCGTCATCGCATTATACGATTCCCTGTTCAGGGGGGAAG
>JANTGH010000252.1 GCA_024763055.1 Desulfobulbaceae bacterium | reverse complement strand
GCATGGCCTGGACCCCCACCGGGGGAGACATCATTTTCATCGAGGCCGCCAAAATGGACAGTAAAAGCCCCAAGCTGACCCTGACCGGCTCCCTGGGAGACGTAATGAAAGAATCAGCAATCACGGCGTTAAGTTATTTACGCAGCCTGGCAGATTCTCTTACATTGGATGCTGACCAATTTGCCAGCCAGGACATCCACATTCACGTTCCGGCGGGTTCCATTCCCAAGGACGGACCTTCGGCGGGGATGGCCATTTTCCTTGCTCTTTTGTCGCTGCTCAGCAACCGGCAGGCAGATCACCGGGTGGCAATCACTGGTGAGATCACCCTATCAGGGAGGGTCCTCGCAGTCGGCGGCATCAAGGAAAAGGTGCTGGCCGCCCACCGGGCCGGCATTACCCATATTGTCTTACCGGAGGAAAACCTGAAAAATCTGCGGGACATTCCGGAAGATATAAAAAAAGAAATGCGTTTCAGCGGGGTCGACAGCATTATTGACGCTATCCCGCTGGCCATTCCGGGGCTGAGCTTAAAACCAGCTGCTGCCGGTAATCAGGCCCCGGCGGTTTATGTATAATAAGCTGTCTTCAATTAGATTATTGCCCTTTCCAGCCGTTCCTTGCGTTTTTCCCAATCCGGCAGAATTCGCCCGAGAAGGTGGTAAAATTTTCTATTATGGTGTGGGTAAAGCAGGTGACACAGTTCATGGATAATCACATAATCGATGCAGTGAATTGGAGCCTTGACGAGTTCGGTGTTCAGCATGATGACGCTTTTTCCCGTGCAACTGCCCCAGCGTTTTTTCATCCGTCGATAGCGTATTTCCGGCGTTACGGCCCCCATTCGCTTGAAAATCGGCACATAAGAATAAAACCTTTTTGAAAGTAAATCCCTGGCGTGCGTCGAATACCAACCCTGCATGAGCCCCCTTGCCTTGTCCCCATTGGCTGTATCAGGCAACTCCATTTCAAAAAACCGACCGATCAACCGCACTCGGGCTAGATCACCCGACCGGATTCTCAAGCGATATTGCCGGCCTAAATAATAGTGAGTTTCACCGGAAACAAATTGGCGTTCCGGGGGCCGGGGTTGAAAACGCTCAAAAAAATCAAGCTGTCGAACTATCCATGACGCCCGTTTTTCCAGGTGCCGGCGAATAACTTCCAGTGCATATCCGGCGGGTGCCTTTGCCGTAATATGAAGGTCGGGATGCACCGTAACAGAAAGACGCGTGCGATCATCCATCATAACATCAACGATGAGCTGCCGTTTACCATAGAGAAAGTCCACTTGCGTTCTCATGGAGTCCTGACCCTGGCAATATCCAGACATTGCTCCATAATCGCATCCATGTCATCGAAGGTAATCTCAATGCCTTTTTTGTCTTTGAAGTCAAAAAGAAGGTCTTCGATTTCATTCCGCATACGATTTTGCGTGTCCCGGTCACTGGCCCAGTTAACAATCCGATTTCGTTTGATGACTTCATCTATAGCCAACGCGACATCTGCGATGGCGGCATCAAATCCATGATCGCCGTTATCAAATCGGGCAAGGATTTCCTTAAGAGAACCAAAGTAGGCCTTGGCAACGTCATGACTGCGGAGTTTCTCCGGAATCCGGTCCCCGGTCCGGTTGCGCACTGCCTCCATAATCTCTGCAACCTTTTTCAGGTATTCATTTGCCTTTAGCCGCTCAGCCCTGAACGCTGCGATTGTTTCCTTCAGCAACTCGGAGAAACGTTTATAAAAAGCCGGATCTTCCTGCATCCGTTCATGGATGGTGCGGGCGGTGCGATGGGCGATAGTGTCGGCTTTGGCGGCGGCATTCGGAAGTTTCTCCACTTCTTCGGCAAAGGCATCTTTATCAAAGATATTAACCAGCGGCGTAACTTTCTCAACTTCTCCGGTGCCCACATGGGTATCCAAAAGTTTTTGGATCTTGGGCTCATATTCACCAAAATCCACCACTTCGGCATATCGCCGCCTCACCGCAGTCCGCAGTTTGGCGAAAAATTTCAGGTCCGCCCGGTAGCGACTGATTTTCGCAGGCTCGGTTTCCTCCAGGAACCTGACGCTTCCAAGCGCAATGGAGAGAGTTTTGGAAAAAGCCGACAAACGTTCATAAAACTTCGCGCGCCGTTCTTCATCGGCAAGCAGCAATTCGTACTCTTCTTCATCCTGCCGGTTTTTTATTTCTTTAAAAGTATCCCACAAAAGTGAATACTTCTGGGGCAGAGCCCGGATCTCCACGCTCACATCGGTAAGAATGTCCTTCAGATCTCCCGCGTCAAACTCAGGCAGAGTGCTATAGAGATCAAGCGCCTGATCGAGATTCTCCAAAACCCCTCGATAATCCAGAATATATCCAAACTCTTTACCATCGCACAAACGGTTGACCCTGGCAATGGCCTGCAACAGGGAATGATCTTTCAGTTTGCGGGTCAGGTAAAGAATGGTATTGCGCGGGGCGTCAAATCCGACAAGCAGCTTATCCACTACAATGATAATTTCAGGATGTTCCGCCTGCTTGAACGCATTAATAACCTGCTTGTTGTATTCCCGTTCGCTGCCGTACTTGCTCATAACCGCTTTCCAGAATCGCTGCACGGCCAGCTTGTTCTCCTGATACAGATCTTCTTCACCTTCCCGTTCATCGGGAGCCGAAATCAGCACTTCGCTTGAGACTATGCCGAATTCATCCAGATACTTTTTATAAAGCAATGCCGTGGCTTTATCCTGGGCCACCAACTGCCCCTTGAATCCCGTCCCCTGCCAGTTGTCGCGATAATGTTCGCTGATATCCCAGGCAATCGCCATAACTTTTTGGGCGGCTTTGTTCAGCTGATCCGTGGTGGAAAATTTCTTTTTCAGATCCACCGCCTGCTCCCGGCTCAGATTTGCCGTGATCCGCTCAAACCAGGCGTCAATACCAAGGGAATCCACGTGCTGGTCAACATGTCTGCCCTCGTATAAAAGGGGAACAACCGCCTTATCCGCCACCGCCCGGTCGATGGTATAGGTATCAATCAGGCCGCCGAACTTCTCCACCGTGTTTTTATCCTTCTTCATGACCGGCGTGCCAGTGAAACCGATGTAACAGGCATTCGGCAACACCCGGCGCATTTTGGCATGGCGCGGGCCGTACTGGCCACGATGCCGCGCCGCCTGCCGTCAATTTCGCGGGTTCTGATCCGGTCCATGATTTTTTTCACGGCAAAATACTGCTGATAGCGGGCTATTTTCTTAACTCCGGCATCAAACAAAATAAAGCGGTAGGAGAACTCAAGGAGCCTTTCAGGGCGGCACAGCGCGTAAAGGGTACGATCCTGTTCAGTGACTTGTCGCTTGAGCGTGCCGTATTCCGGAGGCTTATCCCGCACCAACCACTCATTCTCGGAGAACAGTTTATCCACCTGGTCATCCGTCAGGGGAATATTGACTAATTCCTGTAAAGGCGAAAGATTTTTCGCCCCTGCGGTATCGATATTATCTTCCCGCCAGACAGCCCAGAATTTGGCCGGTGTTCCCGTGGTGGCATATTTGGCCTCATTTTTGGACAGAACCAGCAGGAGTTGAGAATACAAAAACAGGTGGGGAATTTCGTCATCCTTCTGGTTGCGCAGCTGCTGGGAGACGGCATCACGGATCGGGTCCTTGATATGCGGCGATTTACACTCGATCACACAAAAAGGAATGCCATTGACAAAAAGGACGATATCCGGCCTGCGGGTCTGGTGGCTACCAACCCGCTCAACAGCAAACTCCTCGGTAACATGAAAAACGTTGTTCTTGGGGTTTTCCCAATCGATATAGTGCAAGGTAAAACTCTTGGCATCACCATCCACCGACTGCTGCAGACTTTTACCCAGGCAGAGCAGATCGTAAATCTTCTCATTGGTGCGTACCAGCCCATCGAATGGAATTTCTTTCAGTGCCTGGAAGGCACTCAAAATATTGCCCTCGGCAAACGGCAGTTCCCAGCCTTTAAATTTGACCCGGTTATGTTCCCGCAGCCAGGGGATGAGAATGCCATCCAAAAGCACATTTGACAATTTACCGCCCCTGAGATCAAGCGCTTCGTCCGGCGTCAAATATTGCCATCCCAGCTTCTGCAACAGGTGCAGGGCCGGAAGTTGGGAGATGGCGTCTTCGGTAAAATCCATGAAACAACTCCTCTTTACTTCATCACAAAACCCTCATAAATCATTTCACTTCCCCAAATCTTCCGGCAGCAGTCTTTTTTATGGAAAACACACTATACAGCATCTCTTATTGTATTTTACTGTGCCATAATCATAATATAGACTCCTCTATTTCATTTTCTCCCACAAAAACATCAATATACTTCTTGAAAAGGAAGACCCTGTTGCGTTGATAACCCGTAATTTCCCGGAGAACACCTAATTTGATCAGGGCCTGCACCAGATTATTTGCGGACTGATATTGTATGCCCAGGAAGTCAGCCGCTTGATTGACCGAAATAACCGGATTCCGATAAAGGTTGATAATCAGTTTGCGGGCATTTTCAGCGCGGCGGCCAAGTGTAACTACTTGCCTGTCCAATTCCTGTCGCAGAGCAAGGATGCGCTGAAAAGTTTTTTTACCGTTT
>JANTGH010000251.1 GCA_024763055.1 Desulfobulbaceae bacterium | reverse complement strand
TCTGAATGCATTGAATTTATCGGAAGCAGATTTGCTTGGTTAGATTGATGGCGAAAAAAGATCAGATAGGTTGTGGTGGGGGTGGGGAACGTACGATGCATGAAGAACTTTCCGCCTTTGTCCGGGCGATATTCCTGCGGGCCTGCGCACCTGAGACAAAAACTCCCGGCCCCCTTCCCCATATCGAGGCGATCAAAAAGGATCTTGCCCGCAACCTTGAACAATCGCTTCCCCTTGAACAGCTGGCGCGCAATGCTCAGTGCAATCCCTACACCCTGCTGCGGCAGTTCAAAAAAGCGACCGGCATTACCCCGCACGCCTTCCGCTTGAACTGCCGGATCAGCAAAGCCAAAAAACTGCTGCGCACCGGTCTGGAACCAGCAACAGTTGCTGTCTGCTGCGGTTTTTTCGACCAAAGCCACCTGCACCGCCACTTCAAGGCCTTGACCACGATCACGCCGGGCGAATATCAGCGCAATTTTGCCTAATCCCTCCATTCTCCTCTTTCATTCTACGGAGTTCTCCACCCGTCCCTTTTGCTCAATTTTATACAATCTTTCCAATCCCCACTATCCTATGCTGGTTGCCAGTCCTTCATTATTCACTTTCTACCGGCATCAGATACGTATGGAATTTATCATTCTCGCCACGGCCCATTTTATGGCGCTTATCACCCCCGGACCGGATTTCTTTCTCATCATGCAGACCGCCCTGCGTATGCGTCTGAAATATGCCTGGGCAGTCTGCGCAGGTATTGCCACGGCCAACGGACTCTATATCTCCATTGCCGTTCTCGGCCTTGAATATGTCAGAACAATGCATCATCTCATGCAGGCTTTGCATTATGCAGGCGGCATGTATCTGCTTTATATCGCTGTTCTTCTGCTCAAGGCGCCCATGCGCACTATTGATGTCAAGGAAACAAACAATATTCTCCGGCTCCGGGACAGCAAAAAACAGTTCCTGATCGGTCTTACCTCCGGCATCCTCAACCCGAAAAACATTATCTTCTACCTCTCTCTGTTTACGGCAATGGTTTCCCCGGCAACTCCGTTATACCGGCGCTCTTTGTATGGGGTATGGATGGCCGGGATGGTGCTTGGCTGGGACATGATGGTTGCCCTGGTGATCAACAGACGAAGGCGTGTGGACTTATCCGAAATCCGGCTCTTCCGGATGGAAAAAATTGCGGGACTGGCGCTGGCCGGTTTTGGAATTGCTCTTTTCCTTCATTGAACCGACAACCTGGCCAGGGCGGAGATATGCCCCTTGTATACTCTCTTTTCAGGAGGGGTAAGGTGGGAAATGTTCATCGACAAACATTTCCCTATCCAATGTGCGAAGAATAATTGCCGAGGCCGAACTACAGCCTGATTTGCAATCGATTTGTCCCCGTCGAGGGCAAACGGGGGATTTTTTTTGTCAAAGCTCTGCTACGCATGGTGGCATAAGGAACACGGCGAACTGGACTCGCGAAAACACAGGAAACTTCAGACAATAAGTATACCGTCCTTTCAGGTTATCCAGGAAGGGACACAGATCAGAATTCCATGGTTTTTCTTATTCAGCCACAAGATTCATCCCGTTTGTTTCTGCGGCGGCGGCATCAAAGGTAATTGTTTCCCGGCAGTCATGAGCCATATTGACCTGGGCGATAAGAACATCGGCAAAATCGGCTTTTCCTTTTTGGGCAATCCTGACGGCCTTCCAGACAACCTGCGGGTCCTGAACCTGAAGCTGAACGGTACGAAGAATCTGCTCGATGACCCGCAGGGATTGGCCCTGATCAGCCTTGTAGCAACGCTTAAGTACCCATACCAGTTCGCAGAGAACGATATGGTTGATGAATCCAGGTGATTTACCGGAACAGTTATGCTCGATAAACCGTGTGGCAAGAGCCGCCTGCTCGGGATCATCCTGCGTGATATAACGAACCAGAACATTGGTGTCCAGACCGATCATATTTTACCGCCTTCTTCGGTAACAGCCTGTTTCATGTCTTCTATGGAGACCGGTTTTTCCGGTTTTGCTATCAACCCTTTAAGTTTTGTCACACTTTGTGTTACCGGCAAGATGGTCACAACGCCCTGTTCATCCTCTAAAAATTCAATCTTGTCTCCCGCCTCTAAGTGATGCCGATTCCGGATTATTCTGGGAATGGTTATCTGTCCCTTGCTTGAAAGTGTGGCGGTCGCCATGACATTCTCCTTTCTTTACTTTTTTCATTATTCCTTACATTATGGCAGGGAAGTGAAAAAAGCAAGCCAAGATGAAGGAGTGGAGGGATAAAGCAAATTGAATGAACAGGGACTTGATGGAAGGTGGGAGGGGAAAGAGTGCCGAAAACGACCGTTTTCGGCACCATCGGACCCGGATCATTAACTCTGAATTATTCCGCTATTTTTAGCGTCATGGACAATAAATCTTCTCACTCCGTCTCTCCCGGTTCATTACATGATACCAGGCGCCTGGATATTGTATTCGCAGTGGACGTGACATAAACTTTGTCTACCATGGCTCCTGATAAAAGTCAAAAGCGGACCTGACCCCTTCTCCTTATCGTCATCCCCGCAGTCTGTTTGGCGGGGATCCACAGTGCATGCGGTGGAAGAGCTTTCATTCCGGAATTCGTTATATGCTTTTGTTCGGCGTCTTTTTACCGTTTTTTCTTTTTATCGTGGCCTGCCCCGATTACTTCGACGACTACCATTTTTCGTTTTAACGATTTTATTTGGTTCTTCGGGTTCTTAGGGCCATTGCTTTTCGGCTTATTTCCTCAATACTCAGATCTTCATCCAACCCTTGACGCCATTTGGTGTAATCGAATGGCTCTCTCTGAATAAGGGCAATAAATCTCTCTGCTTCTACATTTCCGAGATATTGCGTTAATATCTGTGCTCCTTTTACTTTAATTTCTGTATCTGTAATCATTAGATCACCTCTTTGATAAAATCTATGGGGTCAACGATTCGAACATTTTTAACCAGCATAGACTTTTTCAGGATACCATCATCGGTAGTGAGAAAATTTCTTTGGCCTTTTCATCAAGAAAAATGATCACATGCTCATCATCTTCAAAATCTCTCAGCCTTACGGTTTGTTTTCGCTCATTTGCTTCATATCCCTGATAGTATCTTCAAAGAAATGACATTCATGACCGCAATCGCATTTATACGAAGATGGAAAAATTTCTTCCGCCATATTTACTCTCCTGCCGAACGTTCAGATTCAGCCGTGTTGCAAAAGCGCAGGGGTGCAACGTCGGTTGAAACCCTTAAGGAACGACTCACGATCGGAATTATAGAAATAAATCTTCTCACTCCGTCTCCCCCGGTTCATTACATGATACCAGGCGCCTGGATACTCTATTCGCAGTGGACGTGACATAAATTCTGCCTACCATCGCTCCTGATAAAAGTCAAAAGCGGACTTGACACCTCTAAACGGGGTCGGACCAAGCTATCAGCTTGAATTGCTGGCATTTAAGTCAACAAAATAGCTATTATCTGGCCTTAGAGTACTCTTTTTACCCTCAAAAAGTGTATTGTAAGGGGCCGAAGCCTCCTTCAGAGCAGTTCCTTCCTTTTCTGAGACAACCAAGCGACCCTTGGCTCGTAAGCCAAGTTGCTGCTGTATTTTCTCTATAAAGCCCTCGCTGCCAATCGCAATTGATTCGCTCCAAAGGCTCTTTCTTTTCTTTACGTCAGCCTGTAGCTCTGCCTCCACCCAGTGCCTATGCTCCCGCCGGAAACGCTCTTGATTGTCTATGGAAAAAAGATCCAGCAGAGCCTTTATGTCAATCACTGCATATCGTTTTAGTGGATTCTGGATTTCATTGAATCCGCTTAACTTGTATTCAGAAGGATGTGTCACAACTCCTGCCCGCACCATGTTAAGATCGATATAGACAATACATTTTGCCAGATGCTCATCCGTTTCCACCGCAGTGGCATGATACCTGTCTTCCCAGAAGGCTCCTTTTCTCTTTTTGCGCTGGTTAAACTCCTGGGCAGTTCTTCCAGCAACCAACTGCAGGCTCTTGGCAATAACACCTTCTTCAGTATCGACTACTAAGAGGTGAATATGATTCGAAGTCACGATAAAGTTGAGAACACACAAGCCGTATCGTTTTTTCGCCTCAAAGAGCCAGTGACGCCATCGTTTCCTGTCTTTTTCAAAACTGAGCAGGAACTCCTGTTTGTGGCACCTGTGGGTGATGTGCCAGACGCATCCCGGTATGTAGTGTCTGTGCGCTCTCGGCATAAATAAGTTTGGTTCTAGTTTCTGTTCCAGTAATCTCTAATTCCTTAGAAGGTTCTTTTGGGGGTGAAAAAGGAGCTTCTAAGGGCAAAAAATGGGTGTTTCCTGGCATACTTTAACGATAAAACAGTCAGATGCCGTGGTCCGACCCCCTTACCCGACCTTACCCGCGACCCTTACCCGCTGCCCTTACCCGCCCTTACCCTACGGCCCTTACCCGCTGCCCTTACCCGCCCTTACCCTACGGCCCTTACCCTAGCGGCGTATTTTGTCAGCATCTAAACCAACGGTGTCAACGCAGTAACCACGTGACCAAAAATGATTACCCCAGTACGGTTTTTTCTTCAGCTTTC
>JANTGH010000250.1 GCA_024763055.1 Desulfobulbaceae bacterium | reverse complement strand
GGAATAGTCTCTGGGCACGTAGTAGCCGCGTGCGGCAAGGCGTCGAATAAGATCCAGCGAAATTCTTTATTAGCGCTCTACTCTACAGTTCATCAAGGTTCCTTTACGAATATATCTTACGATTTCTATTATTCTACCGAGGGGGGAGCATTTTTTCACCTCAAGTGAGTTGGTATGATAAACAAAAAACAGCTTTCTCCCTGGTGGCTGGCCCTTGCTTTCGTGTTGCTTGTGGTGAATATCCGAGTGGAAGCCGGACTCGCCACCGGCTTTGAACGGGTTATAGACGGTTTCTTAGGCGGAATAGTTTTACTTGTTTTCCTGTATTATGCGGCCAGGTTTTTTGAATTATTACCTGTGAAAAACGAGAACAAATCTGATTCTGAATAACGCTCCGGTCATTGTCCGGCAAAGGATCTGATTTCCCGTTGTAGCTGTTGTGCCATGGCCTGAAAATCAGCTGTTGTGTTTTTTACCTTGCCCTGAAGTTCAATGTTGTAAGCAATCTCGGCAAGTTCGCTTAGACCCAGATTGAGCAGCGCTCCTTTCAGGGTATGTCCTGCCTTGCTCATCTCCGACAGGTTGTTTGTCTGCAGGGGGCCTTGCAGGTTGTCTAAGTGGGTCAGTAGAGTGCTGAGAAAGTGTGGCAGAAACGTGCTGATTTTTTCATCGTTCAACATGTACGCGTTGCGCAGATGATCACGTATGGTTTGTATATACTCCTCGCCGGTCATTTTTTGACCCTTTTCTCTCATCGTCTTTTATGGAAAAATTCTGATGAGCTATTTCATACCGTATCCTTGCCCTTTTTTCAATGACAGCCGCTCTTGAATTTGACATTCTGCATATCCTGCGCGAGCATCGTCTGATTGAACCGGGAAGTACCGTTGTTGTCGCTGTATCCGGCGGCCCTGATTCCATGGCCCTGCTCCATATACTGGCATTGTTGCGGAAGGAATTATTCATTGCACTCGTTGCCGCCTATGTCGATCATGGTCTGCGGCCCGGTGAAGTCCCCGGAGAAATTGATACTGTGCAAAAAGCCGCGGTCGCCCTTGGCCTTCCCTGTAAGATACTTCATGTAGATACACGGAGTTTTTCCAGGGTAGAAAAGTTGTCCAT
The DNA here is from genome assembly GCA_024763055.1 of Desulfobulbaceae bacterium. GTDB lineage: Bacteria > Desulfobacterota > Desulfobulbia > Desulfobulbales > Desulfobulbaceae > DRLX01. The sequence continues at coordinate 3,496 of JANTGH010000250.1, read as the reverse complement.
GGAACATGCGGCCCGTGAACTTCGTTACCAGGCCCTGCGGGATTGTGCCGCCGAGGTTGGGGCAGTGCGGATAGCGGCCGCCCATACGGCAGATGATCAGGTGGAAGAGTTGCTGCTGCGCATGCTGCGCGGCAGTGGGCGCCGGGGACTTGCCGGGATGAAATTTCTCAATAACGATCTTATTCGTCCCCTTCTCACCATATCGAAAAAGAGAATTTTTAAATATCTTGCAGAGCATGATATTGCTTTTTGTCATGATTCCAGCAATGATGATCAACAGTATCTGCGCAACAGGATTCGCCATACTCTGCTGCCGCTGCTTGAAAAAGATTTTGATCCCGGCATACGCAAAGCTCTGCTGAAGACGGCCGCAATATTCAGCGTGGATGAAGATTTTCTTGATGCCTCCGTCCGGAAGGCCTGGCCGCAGGTGATGCGTTTATTGGCCGTTGATCACAGCGGAGAAGTTCATATTCTGGACAGAAATGGTATCTTGCGCCTGCATCCCTGCCTGCAGCGACGGCTTGTGGAACGGCTTCTCTGGACATTAGGGTGCCGGGCCCGTTATACCTATATACTTGATGTCCTTGCTGCGGCTGCTCACGGCCGCGCCGGAAGCGAATTACACTTAAGCAGAGGACTGCGGGTTGGTATCACCAGAAAGACGCTTGAGTTTTCCTATCCCCAGGGGAAAAAAACCTGGCGCGGCAGGTTACATGATCAAGAATAAGCTGCCGGCTTCTGCTACCGTCGTTTTTTATCAATACCTGTTTTTTCCATCTTGTAGCGGAGTACGCGTTCACTGATTCCCAGGGATTCTGCAGCCCTGGTCTGGACCCACCCATTATCCTCCAATGCATTTAGAAGCATTCGTCGCTCGACCTCTGCCAGCCGCTGATTTAAGTCACCGTTTCCGATTGACTCTTCACCTCGGAAGCTGCGAACTTCCTGGGGCAGGTCCTCAATGCCGATGACCGGAGAACGGGCCAGGGTAATGGTACGCTGGATAATGTGTTTCAGTTCTCGGATATTACCCGGAAAGTTATATTTAGTCAGTTGATGCAGAGCCTTAGGGGCAAAAGTGCTGGAGCAACCGAATTTTTTAAGAAAAAAATCAATCAAAAGGCTAATATCCTCTTTCCGTTTTCGAAGCGGTGGTATTTCTACCTCAATAACGTTGAGACGGAAATAGAGATCTTCGCGAAAAGTTCCCTGGTCAACCATTTTTTTAAGGTCCCGGTTGGTAGCGGCGACAATGCGGACATCTACTTCCACTGCCTGTTCACCTCCCACCCTGGTGATGCGGTTTTCCTGCAGAGCTCGCAGGAGTTTCGCCTGCATGGTTGGTGGCAATTCCCCCGCCTCATCAAGAAATAATGTACCGGAGTCGGCCTGTTCAAAAACTCCGCGTCTGCGGCTCTGGGCTCCGGTAAAAGCGCCTTTCTCATGGCCGAACAGTTCGGACTCGAACAGGCTTTCCGGGATGGCTGCGCAGTTGAGCTCGATAAACGGGCCGTCTTTTCTCGGACTTAAAAGATGCAGCAGGCGGGCGATCAATTCTTTGCCGGTGCCTGTTTCACCCCGGATGAGCACCGTCCATGGGGCCGGCGCCGCCCGGGAGATAATGGAGAGTACCTCATGGAGAGCTTCACTTTTACCGACCATTCGTACCGGAAGTGTGTCAAGTTGTATGGTTTCCTCAATCTTCCGAACATCGGTTTGCACAAGAAGTTTTTCTTCCATAGCCTGGATTTTTTCAAGCAGTTTCTCCAGGTCAATCGGTTTCTCAAGAAAATCATCGGCGCCCATCCGCATGACCCGGACGGCGGTATCCACTGCACCGAATGCCGTAATCATTATGGTTCGAACCAGAGGGTTTATCCTCTTGATTTCTGCAAGCACTTCATCGCCATTCATCCCGGGCATACGGTGATCAAGTAAGACAAGTTCAAAAGAGCGCTCCATGAAGAGTTGCAGTGCTTCCGGGCCGTCTGCCGCTGATTCAACCTCGTACCCCTGTTTCATTAAAAATCCCTGCAGCATTTCCCGCTGCAGCTTTTCATCATCAACAATAAGAATCTGCATCTATATTTTTACTCCGCTGATTGTTTTACCAGGGTGACGGTCACGGTCAGTTGTTGTTTGTCATGATCAGGGAAAAATGTAATCTTCCCGGAATGGGCCTTAGCAATTCTTTTACTCAGAGCAAGGCCAAGGCCTGTTCCCCTTGTTTTGGTGGTAAAATAGGGTTCGCCGATACGGCGAGCATTCCCGGTATTCAACAGAAAACCACCATTTTCCATTTTGAGGTGTACAGATGTTTCATCCTCGGAAAGATTGATTTGGACCCATCCACCCCGGGGCTGCGCTTCCAGAGCATTTTTCAGGAGATTTTCCAGGAGTTCATTAATCAGGTCCCTGTCACCTTGAAAGGTGATGGGCGTCGGACAGTCAAGGGTAATGTTGATGTGCTGCCTCTCAATTTGCGAGCTGTAAAGTGCAAGGAGCCGGTGGAGTTCTTTATCAAAATGAAAAGAAGTATATGCGGGTTGTAGAGGACGGGTAAAGCGCTGGAGTTCAGAAACGATACCTGAGGAGCGCTTGACGGCTTTTTCCATGGCCGTGATAAGTTCCTTCTGCTCCTTATCCAGGTTTTTCGATTCCATATTGAGTCGTTGCAGTCCCATGCTGATCGCGTTTAACGGGTTGCGTATCTCGTGAGCAATGGTGGACGTGGTCCTGCCAAGCATCGCCGCTTCGTGTTCCCGGGCAAAAATCTGTTCAAACGCCCTGACCTGGGCAAGATTTTTCTGCTGGAACCGATATAGGAACCAGGAAAAGAAAATGCCTAAAATCAGTAACAGAGCGGCAAAGAAAAAAAATTGTCGACGCAGTTGGTCTCGACGTTTAAGAAACCGACGGGCATCCAGGTTGACGACAAGAGTTCCCAGCTCCGTCGGTAATCTGGATTGGGCGATGGCTTGTTTATTCTTGACAATCAATGAAACAGATGCGTCAAGAACCGCCGGCTCCTTGATCATCTTAATGGAATGGATGCCGGGCAGGGCGGAGAGCGAAGAAAGAAGCGTGGAAAGAGAACTTCTTTTTCGCATCTCGGCAATAGCGATACCGTCTATCCCTGTAATTATGCAGGACAGACTGCTGTTCTCACCGCTGAAGCTTTGCGTAAGAAGAATATCCTTTCCGTGGTATTGCAGGGATCCCCTGTTATTTTTGCAGCTGGCCTCCTCTGGGAGCCATTTCGCGGGACCGGTAACCCTGAGGCCGTTGGGACGAATCAGGATTATACCAAGCAGTCCGGTTTTTTGTGCCAGAGCGGTAAGTTCTTCAGGTTGTAGAGGATCAATTTCGTCAAGGTAGGCGATAAATTCAATTTTATCCTGAAGAAAGGTTGAGACTATCTGCTCAACGGTTGTCAGTGCCAGGGAGGCGTTGGCGATGTTTTCCTCAATTATGGAGGCTACCATCTTAGATC
>JANTGH010000249.1 GCA_024763055.1 Desulfobulbaceae bacterium | reverse complement strand
GCCTATTATGTGAGAAAAACTCCTTGGTCTTTCCGGAAAATCCTTTTTCATGACGCCTTCAAATTCTTCAAGGGAAAGGCTCAGGACAGGATTGTGGGCCATCTCGAAGCCGATGGTGGAATTGGGCTTGGAACTCATTCCCTTTCCGCAAAGAGAACCCTCACCGTGGGCCGGGTATATCTCCATGTTTGAAGGAAGCTTTCCAAGCTTTTCATGAAGGGAGGAATAGAGGTTTGCAACCTGTTCGTCAAGATGTTCCCTGCCTGCAAGGTCCGGTCTTCCTATGTCTCCAACAAAAAGGCAATCTCCGGTCAGTACAAGCCAGGGCGAGTCGGCCCTTGAAAGGTCGGTAACGAGGAGGGACATGGAATGGGGAGTGTGGCCGGGGGTTTTCAGAAACTGGAGACGTACTTTCCCAAATTCCATGGTTTCATGTTCCTTCACTTCCTTGTGGTCAAATTCTGCAGGGGTATCCTCCATGAAATATATGTCAGCTCCGGTTCGGGATTTGAGTTCCTGACCGCCGCTAACGTGATCAGCATGGATATGAGTTTCAAATATATGGGTGATTTCCATGCCGTTTTCCCTGGCGACATCCAGATATTCCTGCACATCCCTCCTGGGATCAACCACGCAGGCCCTTTTTGCCATGGGGCATCCAATGAGATAGGAAAGGCAACCCATTCCCTTGACGGTAAACTGTTTGAAAAACATAGAAGTGTCTCCTTTTTTATTGTTGGCCGGCAGAAAAAAGTATAACGGGATAAAATTTGACAAATCGATGATAATGGAAAGAAGAATATTGAGCAAATTATATTATTGATTTAACTCACCGTCAAATTAATCCTAAACGGAAAGTTATTTTTGGAATATGGAGGGACGTTCTTTTCCCTGGCGACCTGGCCGGTATAACTGGGTTTACTCTTTCTGACCACGTTGACCTTTTTTTGTAAGACACCTGAAGGAGATTTTCATGGCCGACAAGATTCCCCTGCAGGTTTTTCTCTCCTACCGCTCCCACTGGACGGATAAACTCGCACAACTTCAGCGGGAGGTAACAACCTACAATGGACAACCCGATTCCGTCTACCTGATCGAGCTGAAGGTTTCGGAAAGTGAGCTGCATGAAGGAGATTCCATTACCGGGTTCATGGAAACCATGGCCACGGCCCGGTTTGTTATCCTGATGCCAGGAGGCTGTTTCCCAACAAATAAATATATTTTTTATTGACAATCCTTATAGAAGGGAATATAAATTTCAATATTATATAAATTTCAAGTTGTTGCATGGTTATTTTGCCCGAAGTGTCTCTGGAGGAAAAGGGAGAGTAAGTTGTGACCATAGGTGTAACTGTTGTTTATAAGCAGCCTGGAGCCCGGAAGGTATTATCCAAGATCAGGGAATGGTGTCATAACGTTGATCAGCCCCGCTACAGAAAGGCGGTTAAGCATGTTGCTCTGGAAGAAAATCTTACCGATGCCTTTAACCGAATTTATTATCATGATCAGGATGGTGTGCTTATCGCCATCGGTTTTGCTGATGAAGAACTTTTGCCCTATCTGCAGCAACCGGGAAGGGGGGAAATAATCATCAGACCGCCCCGCCCCTTTCCCGGAGATGTGGAACCGGATGATCCCCCCACCGCCTCACTTGTTACCCCCTATAAGCCCGTTGTTCATGTCCAGAATACCATCCCGGCCTTAAAAAAATGCATTTTAAGAATCAAGGCAAAAAATAAATATAAAGTCAGGCAGTTGGCCGGGGTTGCAGAGTTTAAGCAATATTTTGGCCTGCGTTATCGGGTCTGGAACATGATGAAGTTTATTCCCGATGAGTACAACAGTCACGCCACCAGGTTGGAGTTAAATTATTCCGACCGCACTGCCGTGCCCATCGGCTGTTTTGACAGGGACGGAAAAATGGTGGCCACAGCCCGGTTGGTATTCCCCCAAGGCCGGGAAAGTCGTTTTGTTGCAGTGGTGGAGCGGATTGTCACAGAACTTGATGATCCTGTTTTGAACAGGAGTTTTGAATATCCTGCCCGAATGATGCACCCCTTTGATGTACTCCAGTCTTTTAAGGGCTTTCATAAATTTTATGCCAGCCTGGTTCATCGCCATATCAGAAAAGCGGAAGTGAGCCGGGTGATAGTGGCTCCGGAATACCGCCAGCAGGGCCTGGGGCAGATTATGGTGGATTCTCTTAAATCTCTGGCTGTAAAGCGTCAGCTTGATATGCTGTTTCTGGCCTGTACCGAGGATCATGTGCCTTTTTACCAGAGTTGCGGATTTCGGCTTCTTGAGGGGGAGGGTATGCGTTGCGAAAAATTTACCCATGTGAATGTTGCTGCCGTGGCCATGGTTCAGGAGCTTACCCCGTCGGCACAAAGTGTTCTCCAGTAACGTCTGGAGCATTTTTTCTTCTTTCCTGATTTTTGTCCGGTAAAATTTTATGATGAATGAATCCAGAATAACCAAGATAGTCGGCGTTCTGATTTTTTTGATTGGGGTAGTGTTACTTTTTTGTTATTTCGAAAAAGGTGATCGCGCCGCGCTTTTAGCCGCTGTCGCGATGATTCTTGTAGGGGGAATGATAGCTTGCGGTCTGCTGTTGAGGAGCATCAAAAGCGGCCCTTTTGATCTTGTTTTTTTCCCGTCCGATGATACTGAATCCCGTACAGTCAGCCCTCTGAGCAGAGGGGAGCGGAAAAAACGGACAACATACGTTAAAAAAGCGACTGAAAGCAGGGCAGTGGCGGTGCCGGGCAGTGACGCGCCGCCTTTTAAAATACTTGAGGATTCCGAGGTTCTGAAGAATATGCCGAGAGCCGATGTCCTGACGCCCATGTATATGCTTGACAGTAAGTATCGGATAATTGACTGGAATGGCGCTTTTAACCTGGCTTTTGATCACAGCATGGCGGGGATGCGGGGAACAACCGTGCTGGAATGGGTTTATCTGCTGGAAAATTATCAGGAGGTTATAGATCACGGACTCGAGGTTTTTAGCGGAAAAGAACCCCCTGCTTTTGATATTGAAACAATTAAATTCAAGAGTCGTAAATATGGCCTGGTAACGGGAATAAAACGGGCCTTTCAGGTGCCGGGTGATGATGGAAAATGCGCGGGCTGGCTCCTTACCATTGAGCCGTCTTTTGCCGACCCGAAAATGAAATATGTATTCTGGCAGGATTTGTTCGCCTTTCTTCGGAAAACGCTGACCTGGTCGGAATATGCCCTGTCGTATAATAATGTTTTAAACAATACTGACGTTTATCCCCAGTTGCTGAGTGACATATTGGGAGAAACAGGGGAGATAACGGCGATCCCCCCTGATGCCAGGGTGCTTGATCTGGGAGCCGGCACCGGTAATATTTCCCGGCGGCTGGTTGAGGGCCATAACCGGCTGGTTGTTGCCATGGAGAATAATCCCATCATGCTCAGTTTTCTCCGCTATCAATGCGAGGATTATATCTGCTATGATGATCGCGGTTATGGGGTAATGATAATCAAGCAGGATATTCGCTCCCTGGCAGGTATTCATGATAATTATTTTGATGTGGTGATTATGAATAATGTTCTTTACAGTCTGGAAGAAGAAGATGCCCTTACCTGTCTGCGGGAGGTATGCCGGGTGCTGAAACCGGGCGGTGAGGCGAGAATCAGCGGGCCGCAGAAAAAGACCAATCTTGATAAGTTATTTAAACAGATAAAGAAAGAGTTGAAAAAGAAAGACAGGTTCAGCCCTCAGATGGAAAGGCAATATAATCATGTGAAAATGATTAATAAATATCTCTTGGGGCCCATGTTGTTCAAGTGGACCATGGCCGATGTGGAGGCAATGGCCTTAAATAGCGGTTTTCAGGAGATAACCTTTCATACTGACCGCGCTTATGCCGGGCAGGCAATGATCGTCTGCGCCTCTAAATAAGCCGGCCTGCTTAAAATTGGTGCACGTCATAACAGCCTGATTGAGCACAGTCAAAGCACACGGAGTCTGCGCTTACCTCTGAACAGTTACAGCACAGTGGTTTGGGTAGTTTTTGCCCTTTGCTGAATAGTTACCGTTTTTTATGTTTTAAAGCCCCAGTTTCCGAATTATCTCTTTTATATGGCTGCGGGCAGTTCGCAAATCAAGCTGCTCAAGACTGTTATCCGCCAGCCTGAGGTCTTCTGCTATTTTGTCAATATGGCCGATAAGCTGTTTGATTTCACTCAGGCATGACTCAGCATCCATATCATTGTTATCCAGCAGGTTGAGCAATAGGTTTAACTGATTGCCAATCTCCTCCTTGTCAAACTCTGTGGGTATTTTTTTGTTGTCCGCAGTTATATCATCAGTCTTGTCTTCCAGGCAGCTGATCGACCGGCGGGCAATTTCCATTTCTTTTTCAAGCTCTTCGATTTGTCCTGAAGAATATTTTTTATTTTTCTTCAGGTCTTTTTCCAGATCTGCGTGAAAGGGGAATACGGAGGGACGTTCTTCAGATTATAAGTTTCTTACATTCTGTATCTCTTTTTTGAATGAGAACAAGATATGATGTTTGTTGAAGAAATACATTTTACACTTGTTGACATACCGAAACTTATAATCTGAAGAACGTCCCCTAACCCCCGTCCCCTAATCCCCCTGCGGTACAATTTTTTCCTATGCCTTGACCTTGAACGAAAATCCTATTAAATCAACAGATTCATAAACGGTTAAATAAAAAGACTTGCGAGGTTGC
>JANTGH010000248.1 GCA_024763055.1 Desulfobulbaceae bacterium | reverse complement strand
GTTACGCCTACTTTATCACCTGTCAGAACGTAATCAAGGATGAGGACGGAAACGTTGTCGAACTGCACTGCACGTACGATCCTGAGACCCGTGGAGGTTCCGCCCCGGACGGCCGCAAGGTCAAGGGAACCATTCATTGGGTTTCAGCACGGCACGCCCTAAAGGCCGAGGTAAGGCTTTATGATCGGTTGTTTGCCGTTGAACACCCGGATATGGACAAGGAGAGGGATTTCAAGGAATTTATTAATCCCGACTCATTACAGATCTTAGATAACTGTATGCTGGAGCCATCTCTTGCCGGTATTGGCCCCGAGAACCGATTTCAACTTGAACGACTGGGCTATTTCTGCCTGGACAGCAAGGACAGCAGGCCGGAAAAACCGGTTTTCAACAGAATTGTTACCCTGCGTGATTCCTGGGCAAAGCTAACGAAAAAGAAAAAATAATCCGATAGGGTTGTTATCCGACGGAGGCGACGGCAAACTGGATGATAAAAACCAATAAAAAAAGAAGGGTCAAAGCAGCCAGAAAAATCCACACACAACAGGTGAAAGAAAGACTCATTGACAACCTGTAGAGCAGGCGAACACCCTTAAAAAAGACTACAAAACAGGCCAGAGGAAAGGCGATGCAGAAAATAAAGACCTGTGTACAGCCATTGACAAAAAAAGCAAGCTGAGTCCGATCATGCCCTCCAACCACCTGATTAAACATTATCTTTTGCACATTTTCCTCCTTCGCACCCAAAGAAGTTTCGTAATAAAGGGACTCAGATAATCGTGTCCAGCTGTTCATTGTAGTAACCAGCATGGCTGGACTGGACCAAATTTTCAGGACACAGCCCCAACGAACAATGTGAAAGCAGCTCAAGATTCAATGCGTTAAAGTTCACTCTCATATAATCAAAGACAAAATCCCGACTCCCTGGTCCTCTTCATCATTTTATGCAAAAAACGATCCAAAGTTCAACCATGCAGAATTGGATTTGTCGACCTAACTATGGCAGGAGCCCCTGCTTGTTCATGTCCGTCATCAGCAGGCCGACTACCCTGCCAAAATCCGTTCGGAGTAACTTTGGATTACGAACTTCTGTCTGCGCACTCCAGATAAGACGTGCCGCTGCAACATCATAAAGATTTGTCTCCAATCGAATCGTTGTTCGGGTGACATCGAGTGGCGGGGTATAAACAGCCCTGTAAGTGCGACCATAATACCCGTACAGACTGTGAGAAAATCCTCCCGGCTCATAACGAATAAATCCCGGGCGAGTAGAAGTTTCTGCAGAGCTGTCAATAACGTGCGTGATCAGCACTGTAGCCGCACCGGCCTTTTGGATCGCCGCTTCAACTGACCTTCTGTCCGGTTCCGGGACATGACCGATTACAACGGAATTTGCGCTGGCTTGAACACCGGCTGCCGAGAATTGTTCTACAAAAATAGCTTCCCAGAGTTTTGCGACAACCTCGCTTTTGCTAACGCCGATGACCAACACATCACAGGCATGATAATCAGGGCCGGAGGAATCAACCCAGGAAGAAACCATTGCCGCCTTGTGCCCACAGCTGCAGAGGAAAAATAAAACAAAAAACAAAGGTAAAAAATATTTAGCTTTAAACATGACTGATATTCCCTGGTATTGTTTTATGATTCTTCGAACTAAAAAAAAATAATCCATTAATTTTATGTATATTTTATCAGCCTTAGATTCTGGCCGAACGCGCCGGGAGGGACACTGATTACCTGTTAGCGCCAAATTCTGCGGCAACCTGGATACCGACGAGTCTGGCTACCAGTACGGCCATAAAAAACTGTCCTATGACGGCTTCGGTCTGGCAGAATGCGGCGGCGGTTGCAGTGTGTGGTACAATATCACCGTAGCCAAGCGTCGTCAGGGTAATTAGACTGAAATATTGAAAAGAATGAATGAACTGTGAATGACTCACCGGGTCGATAAGCAGAGCCCCGACAAAAGAACCGGGATGCAGAAGCTCCAGCAGCACATACACCATTCCCCAGAACATTCCGAAAAGTAAATACAGGCATAATGCCCCGGATATCAGGGCAGGTGTTATATGGCGGGCGGAAAATATCAACGAAGATAAAACATAGACAATGAGCCCCAGATAGAGACAGAGAATCGCGGAACTCATTCCCAGGGAAAAGGAAACCAGGTTAAAAACATCCATCCAGAACAAAAGAAGGGTCAATCCCATCAGAAAAATAGTCGAGATAAATATTTTGCTCCCCTTGTTAATGATATAGACGGTGGAAAAAAGCAGCCCGCTGAACAACAGGCTGACGATAACACGGGCCGAAGGCATGGAAAAAAGGACGGGGCTGACCAGCTGATAGAAAAGCAGCCAGAAAAGGAGATTATGAAAACTCCAGGGCCGACGAGGCGTTTTGAGCATAGAAAACCACTTCCAAATCACTGTTCATGGCCGGGCGGAAAGTGAAATAATCTTTTATTTTGTTCGATCAACAATATATCTGGCCAGAGCACGGAGAGGATCGGCCCTGTCGCTAAATGATGAAAGTGCACCAAGGCTTCTCTCCACAGCCTGTTGCGCCAATTCCCTGGTCTTTTCAATACCAAAAAAGGCGGGATAGGTAGCCTTGCGGTGCACGGCATCACTGCCTGCGGTTTTGCCAAGCTCTTCGGTGGTGGAGGTCACATCAAGTAAATCATCAACAATTTGAAATGCAAGGCCTATGTTATCACCGAAAACACGAAATGCCTGGAGCTGTTCCTCTGCAGCGCCTGCGCCAATGGCACCGCTGAGGACGGAGGCCGTTATCAGGGCACCGGTCTTGCTGCGATGAATGGTTTGCAGCTGTTCAAAAGAGAGATCTTTTCCCTCACCCTCCATATCCAGGGCCTGCCCACCCACCATCCCGAGTGAACCGGCTGCCCTGGCAATAGTCTGGATGATCTTCAGGCGGGCGGAATCAGGCAATCCATGTGCATATTGCCCTTCTGAGAGTAGATCAAAGGCCAAAGTCAACAGCCCGTCACCTGCCAGAATTGCCTCTGCTTCGCCGAATTTTTTATGATTAGTGGGGTGACCACGGCGAAGATCGTCATTATCCATGGCTGGCAGGTCATCATGAATAAGCGAATAGGTATGGATACATTCAAGGGCACAGGCAACCGGCAGCAGTCTGTCCTCAATAGTGATATCAGGACTGATACATGTTCCCGTGGCAAGGCAGAGAATGGGCCGCACCCTTTTACCGCCGACAAAAAGGCTGTATCGCATGCAGGAAATATGGTCAGCAAAGTCTCCGGATGGAGACAACATGAACTCATCTAAGGCTTGGTGGACCTGTTGTTGTTGTTGTTTCAAGTAATGTTTAATATCAATCATGGATTGTGTCCGACAAGGGATTTACAATATGGGCGGCCTGAATTCGTCCTGAAATTTTGTCATTTCCCGGGATTCTTCAGCACACATTATAAGCGAGGTCGGAAAATCAAAGCCTTTATATCGGTTAGGCAGTTCAGCCTGCCACGACTATCCCTTCAGGTTCTTAAAATGCTTCTTTCGTTCGGCTTCAAGCTCTGTAATTTTAGTTTTTATCTGCTTGACAAGCCCGCTGTATTTTTCTTTACGCAAAATTTCGCGAAACTGTTCCATGTAATTACGAACCAGACTGACACCCTCTATGACAACATCATAGACCATCCACTGATCTCCCTCAAGCAGCATGATATAATTAACTGAGACAGGCTTCTGCGCATCGACGATTTCTGTTTTCACCTCCGCCCTTTTCCCCCTTATACGCTGATGTTTAAAGACAACGACCTGATTAGTATAATCCTCAAGCTTTCCGATGTAGGCAAACTGTAACAGGTGGGTAAACAGATCTACAAACTCGGCCCTCTCGTCTTTACCTATCTTACGCCATGTTTTACCAAGCACTCGCTTGGACATTTCATTAAAATCAAAACGTTCACGGGAAACATCAATGAGCCGTTGGCAGATAATACATTTAGGGTCCTCTTTAAACTCGGCATTTTTCAGCATGTTCATTACCTTTTGAATGAACGGCTTCATTTGCGCCGTCGGATCGGGTACCTGGATACCAAAACCGGTCAGGGGCATGAATAACAGCAGTCCCACAAGAACAACAAAATAATTTTTTTTATTTGTCATATCCATAATATTTTTAATCCTGAAAAAAAGTAAGTATAAGATTATAAACTGTTCCGGTAAGGTGCAAAAATGATTATTCACCCTCAAGAATCACTCTATGATCGCGTATTTTTTTTCGATACTGAAAATAACCGTTTCTCAGGGCAACATAAGGATCAAAACTCAACTTTTTTAAATCCTCATACTCACCAAGATGCAGGGAAAGCTCATTGGTCGTTTTACCGGCATAAATTCCGGTCTTAACGCTCCAGTTATCAATATAGGTATAATAAGGCGTCAAAGCCAGACCATCAATAATGGTTCCTGTAAAATCACGCAGAGTCGATGAACCAAAAAACGGAACCACAAGATAAAAACCGTCACCTATTCCCCATGCACCCAAGGTTTCACCAAGTGTCGCGTCAATTGGTTCAAATCCCAGTTCCCTGTCCGCAAAATCGACCAGCCCACCCACTCCGATAGTACTATTTGAAAGAAACCGTACAAAAACGGAACCGGCATCAACGAAACGTCCCTGAAGGAGGCAATTTACAAAGCGAACCGGCTCCTCGAGATTTCTAAAAAAATTATCTATAATTG
>JANTGH010000247.1 GCA_024763055.1 Desulfobulbaceae bacterium | reverse complement strand
ATCCCTTCTTGACGGTATTGTGATCGAACCGCTGCACTCCGTTTTGGAAATAGGTTGCTGCACCGGCAATCTTACCCGGATGTTTGTTGGCAGGTTTCCCGGGATAAAGGTATTGCACGTCAATGACCTGGTGAAAAAATTTGGCTACGGAATTAAACAGATTGATATACCGGGAAATTTGAAATTTTTACCAGGGGATATTGAGACTATCCACCTGCCTCAACACTATCACCTTATTCTCTCCTCGTCCACTTTTCACTGGCTTCATGATCTTGGTCTTTTTTTTTATAAATTAAAAAGGCATCTGCTTCCCGGGGGGGTACTGGCTTTCACTATATACGGCCCGAAAAATCTTCAGGAAGTACGGAGCATAACAGGTAGAGGTCTCACTTATCTTTCTTTTGAACAGGTGGTACATTTACTTGAACGGCATTTTGAAGTACTGCTGGCGGAAGAATATGTGGAAACCGTTATATTTTCTGATCCTTATAAGATATTAAAGCACTTCCGGCAGACCGGTATCAATGCTCTGACGCAAGAGGGATGGAGTAGAGGCGGATTAAAGAATTTTGTTGGCGGGTATCAGCAACAATTCAAGAGGAAAAATGGGGTATGTTTAACCTACCACCCCATGTATTTCCTGGCCCGTCCGTTAACTGAAAAAAAGGGTTAAGGCCAAATGTAAGGAAGGTTGTTTATCTTGACATAGATAGTGGTATGATTGCGGTATTTTGCTTCCTGACCCTCATCTCCCACAGGGGGCATTGTTTACGGATACATTCCCTGTTGGTGCTGTATTGATTGCAACGTAATGTACATTCCGCCGGTAGAAATACACCGAAATACTCTTTTGATAAGGTTGACGCGCGGTTTAATGCCAGCCATGTTTCACGCTGACAACAACGGCCGCCGGTAATTTTGGCAATATCAGCCAGGATATCCGCGGTAAATGCCTGGGCCTTCTGTCGGGGATGGGGCGTTAAGGGCGTGGCATCAAGGATAAGGGAGGCGGCAATACCGGCGCCGATGGCAGCGCCGCAACTTCCCCAGAAGCCACAGGCTCCACCGGGCACCTTAGCTCCGCGTTCGATACCGGCCAGAATATCTTCATCTTTCACCGGGCCGCCGTTGTTTCGGCAGGCGGTTAAAATAACGCCGGGCACCATTGCGTGATGTTCAGGACCATGCATGGGGACTGAAGGATGGCTTCTGATGGTGAGCAACAATTCCAGCATATCCTTTTTTCTGCTTTGCAGGCAGATATGGCGGATAACTTCAATGGCCTCCTGTTGATGGCAGCCATCACAGATGAAATGCCCCTGGCTGCATGAACTGTTCGTCTGTTCAATTTTGCCACAGAAATGACAGGCCTGTTCGTGGGTCTCGCTGCTGTAAACAAGTTCTTTTCCGCAAACCATGCAGCCACTGCTGTGACGCCTGATGGGAACAGCGCGTTTTCGTTCTTTTGTGCTTTCCGTTTCCGGGGCGACGCCGCAATTGCATGGTTCCTGGCTGATATTGGTAATCTTGCCCGTCTTATCAAAGATAAAAACGCTGTCATCAAGGGACTTGATTTCACTTGTAGGGAGAGCGGTAATATGACCGCGCTTCAGCAGTATTCCCGACTCGGTCAGCAGGGCAGGGTGCGGCCCACGGTAGGCGGCACGCGTACGTTTTTCTTCTTTGAAAGTATCGGGTTTTACGGCCTCATAGGTGAGAGAAAAAAATCTGTTGCCCAGGACCTCACGGTATGGATAGCGTTTATGGAGACGGAGACCGATAAAGCCGCAATCCTCAAGCATTTGTACCAGGTCATCCTGCTGCATGGCCCCCCCGAGACATTCCCCCCGCCAGCGGCTGGAATGGCCGATGGCCGCGTTGACGGGGACGTCGGTGACAATATCGGCAACAATCATTCGGCCGCCGGGTTTGAGGACCCGCAGGATTTCAAGATAGGTCGTTCGTTTATCCGGGCTGAGATTGATGACGCAGTTGGAGATAACGACATCGGCGCTTTCATCATCGACCGGTATATCTTCAAGAAATCCCTTGCGAAATTCCACTGCATCAAAACCAAGTTCGTTTGCCACTTCCCGTTTTGATGTTTCGGCGAGGGCGAGCATATCATCGGTCATGTCGACACCAATGACCTTTCCGGTCGGGCCGACTTCCTTTGCCGCTAAAAAGCATTCAACACCGCTGCCGGACCCGAGATCAATAACCGTTTCCCCGGTTGTCGGTCCGGCATCTTTAACCGGGCTGCCACAACCGTAGGAACGCTGTTTGGTCGACTCCGGAATAAAGTTGTCCAGCGCACCGGCCGGCGCCTGGGGATTTTGAATATCTTTATTGGCGGTTCGGGCCGCGGCCCCGTAAAATTCACGGACCGAGCTGTGGCCATCAGCTCCCGAAAGAGAAATAACACAATTACAGTGGGTCAACAGCACCTCGTTGCCTTCATCTCCGGGACAGTCGTGACGAACATCGCCCATGCGAAGTCTAAACAATCCCTGGTCCGGGTACGACTTTGCCTGATTGACAATCAGGGCCAGCATCAATTGTTCATAGAGAGGGAGATAGGGATCATGGCCGACAAAATTTCTTCCGCTTACCCAGGAATGGTCCGGGTCGCCGCCGCCGGTAAGAAGGTGAAAAGAATGTTGGTCCCAGTTCTCCTCGTCGGTAAGTGAACTGTTTCTGATTTGCTCAAGGACTGAACTTTGGGTAAAGACCTGTTTCAAACCATTTTTTAAATCTCCACAGACAAGCTCATCAATTCCGATCAGGGCCGGAGAAGGATATATTTTACTATCCGGGCCCACAGCCATGGATTCCCATCCCATATTACTCAAATCGTGACGGGTGCCGGGCAGGGTGAAAAGCTGGGATTTCAACCCCTCAATATTGTCGATACGTAGATCAAATTCACGGCAGACGACTGCGGCTTCCAGTATGGGCGGTAACAATTTTCCTGGATCAACAAACTGACTTTTACTTCCCTTGCCGCGAATGAAATGAAACATGAAATGGATGCCGCTTGCCCCCATCATGGCAGCTTCTCTGGTAATGTCCGGTAATTGGTCGGCATTGGCTTGATTAACGGCGACTGATACGGTGAGCGCAAACCTTTCCCTGACGGCAGCGGCGATGTTCTCCCGGAGAATGTC
The DNA here is from genome assembly GCA_024763055.1 of Desulfobulbaceae bacterium. Taxonomy (GTDB): domain Bacteria; phylum Desulfobacterota; class Desulfobulbia; order Desulfobulbales; family Desulfobulbaceae; genus DRLX01. The sequence continues at coordinate 1,585 of JANTGH010000247.1, read as the reverse complement.
AAAGCTGCCGGAACCACGCAGTTTGTCGTGGGTTTCCCGTAATCCATCGAGACTGACCTGCAGGTGCAGGCGCTTACGGTCGAGCTGTTGCAGTTCTGCAAGATGCTTTTTCAGGAGCAGACCATTCGTGAGCACTACAGCGTGCGCTTCCGAATCCTGTTTCTGAACATGGGAAAGGACCTCGGGAAAATCCTGATAAACAAAGGGCTCACCACCGGTAAAGTAAAAGAGACGACAGCCAAGAGCAGCGCCTTTTTCTATTGCCGCAAAGAGTTCTTTTCTGTCTATGGATGTCTTTTTTCCAGGAGAAGCGGCAAACAGGCAATGACGGCAGGCCAGGTTACAGGTATCGGTAACGTGAAACCACAATTCCTTTAATTGTCTACTAAGCTTTATATTCTGGCTGCGTCCAAGGTAGGGGGGTGTTTTATGTCCGGGAAGAAGGAGGGAAAGATGTTCATAGAGGTTCCGGGCTTTGTCATATTCAAGGGCCTGATCACGGCAAAAGCTATGTAATCCCTGCTCAACGGTCTGCTCTTTTTTCAGGCTGATGAGCAATTGGTCGGTCCGGGTCGAGGGAACGAACCAATCCGGAAGAAGGGGATCAATATAAACGGCTACGTCATCGAATTCATGACGGCGCAGCCTTGAGAAAAATTCCATGGTTATATCCTGTTAATATATGCCGGGAGTGGGGGATTAACCCTCGTTTTTCAAGGGAGGGGGAAGCATCCGCCGTCGTTTGAGTTCATAGACCAAAAGAACGAACAGAGTGGCAAATGGCTGGGTAAATAATACCCCGATACCTGTAGAATTTCCGATGGAGCTTAAGACCAGGAACACGACAACAACGGCAACATGTTCTCCGACCGGGGGGTAAAGGGCCATACGACCACTCTCTTTTACCGCCTCAATAAGGCCGAGTCCCTGATCTGTCATCAGGGGCAACATGTAGAGGCAGAAAAAGCTCAGGCCAACAGCAAAGGCAATGCCCGGCACCACCAGCAGACCAAACCCTATCATGATTACCAGGACACAGACAATCATAAAGCCAAGCAGGGGAAAAAACAGCCGCATCTGTCCAAAAAGATCACGAATTTCCGGTTTACGCCCATCCCTGATCAAGAGCAGTAAAGACTGCATGTACCCCGCTGTCAACACCGGGGCCATTATTCCAAGGGAAACAACAGAAACGGCAAGATAAACCAGGGTGGAAAGCAGCAGGGCGGCGAGATGGGTAACAAATAGTTTCCAGCTTCGTTCAAAGAGGGTCTTAAAATCCATAGATACTCCCTATTAAAAAAACGTGAAATTTTCCGTTTTGACTTGATTGTTCCTGATGGCGCCCAGGGGTCTTTTTTGTGCCCGGCAAGCAGGAAGGACAGGGTGCCGACTTACCGCCTTTTTTCTTTTGTCGTTTTCATTGCCAATTGCTTACAGGCTGCCTTGAAAAATTGTATTTTCACCCGATCTCCCCGAGGTCTTGCAGATAAACCAGCATGGCTGGACCAAATTGGCCGGCCACAACAGATAAGCGTAGACTTCGAACGATGAAAACCCCTTGCTCCGGCATGGGCAGGCCCTG
>JANTGH010000246.1 GCA_024763055.1 Desulfobulbaceae bacterium | reverse complement strand
ATCAGGCAAACCTGACAATTGACGACCGGACCATTTATCTCAGGGACCAGCCCCAAAACGAAGATTATCGGATTTCCCTCGACGTCATCCTCCGCCGAGCCCACTACCGGGGTGATAAACACGGAGAAATGATCATCACCCACGCGTTTTATGAACCTGACACTGAAATGATGGATTCCGAAACTTCCAAAGGCAATATTTCTGAGACCTATGCTTTTGCCGTCCATGGAGTTGAAGTGGAGGTTGATCCGGAAACCGGTAAGGTCGAGATTCTGAATTACGTCGCCGCCCATGACAGCGGCCGGGTTTTAAACCCCATGCTGCTGGAAGGTCAGGTCTATGGCGGGATTATGCAGGGAGTAGGGTACGCCCTGCATGAAGAGATGATCCTCGATCAGGGCCGCATCCTCAATCCTGATTTCCTTGACTACCGGATTCCGACGATGATGGACACCTTTCCCCTGAAAATTGTCACGGTGGAAACCGACGATCCCCACGGCCCCTTCGGCGGCAAAGGGATAGGGGAGGTCGGCGTCATTCCCGTGGCTCCGGCGATCGCCAACGCCATTCACGCTGCCGCCGACATCCGGCTCCGGGATCTGCCCATGGGCTGTGAAAAAGTGCTGGCGGCGATAATCCGGTAAAACACAAATTCTCGGTTTTTGAAGCGGATGAATGCCGTGCGACTATCTCACGCATATCCCTGAGAAAAGTGTTCCAACTGGTTAGCTGGAAGAACATTGACAAATTACCTGAGCTTGGTTAGTAATTGTTCCGGAACCGACTATTGAGGTTTCTGGATTTAATTTAAACCATGGAGAAAGGAAGAAAGGAGAAGGTTATGAAGAAATCGTTATCACTCAGGGTATTGGTACTGATCATTTTTATTGTCCTGGTGGCCGGAACGGCGGCCATCGCCGAAACACTGATTTTCAATGACGACTTTTCTGCCGGGCTCGGCAATTGGTATGCCGGTTGTAACACGGCGATGTATGCAGCTCCCACGCTGGCCATTGAAGGCAACAAGCTGGCCTGGCATCAGGGATGGGACTATATCGAGTCGAATCAAAGCTTCAGCGGTAATTTCCGGGTCGAGGTGGACGTTGGAAGAGATGCTGGTTCTCCCCAGTGCAAAGACTTCTCAATTGAACTGGTCAACGCCCCCGCTTTTGCCGGTGCCTTTCGCTTCCAATACGGTACCTACCGGAAAGACAGCGTTCTCTTAGGCCAGGCGCCAAATTATACCTGTAGGTCAAGTAACTGTACAGGTGCCTGCATCCAAAATTCCACCAGCCCATATCTGCAGGAAATGGATACCGTCACCCCCCATATCGGCACTGTCAGCCTGACCTATCGCGATGGTCAGGTCACCCTGGCATTCAAAAACACCCTGGGACAGACTATTCAGACGCCGGCCGCCGCCGTTGGTGACCTCGGAGCAACGAAAATCAGGATCGCGGCCGTCTCAAATTACGATTACGTCAATGCCGTACGGGTCTACTCGCTCGATAACACTGCCGCCGGTGATTGCTCCACCCTCAATTTAAACAATCTGAACATTGATATGCCTTGTTTGATGATCGGCGGCCATAAATACCGCCTGCGGCTGCTCTACGATCCCAGCATCCAGGGAGGCTACTATTGGAAACTTGACTTGACATCCATTCAGGATGTGAATTGAAAGCCATGCGACCACGTTGGCTGCCATTGCTGAACTGGCGCAAATGTATTAAAAAACTGCAGCTTAACAAAGAAGATGGAGTTTTTCGCAACCATCAAATATCAGAAGACTCAAGAGCGTAGAATTGAACAGCTGAGACTGTTCTAGATTGATAAAGAAATAAAGTTTAAATCGGGCGAGATACCGACGGTATTTCGCCCGATTTGCGGAGGTCTACTCATGCACTCTTCAACAATACGTTTCTAACAGAAAAAGGGTGGTTTAGAGGGTCATAAGGAACAGTGGTTGAGAAATATATACTTCCATCTGCTGCTGTCAGCGCAAACGGGAAACTGCCGGCAAAGCCCTGATCAATGGCATTGATTTTGCTTGCCCCGGTGACGGAAATCTGATAGTGCCCAAAAGTATAATATGGATGACCAAGGTAAGAGCAGAACAGTGGTTTGCGGTATTCGAGGTATTCAGCGTCTCGATTTTGCGGTCATTTTGTCTTACTTCCTGAAAAGTGATTCCCTATCGTACATCTTACCAGGATCAAGGCATGTACCGAGATTGTTGTTCAATTTTCGTGATCGGCGTGCGCACGGTCGGCAGCAGTTATATGTAACATTACAAAGTCAATTTAAAAATACCTCTATTCGGCTTGGTATGCTCAGTATTTCTTCCTGGTCCTTGCCGTTGCCTGAGGCATAGTAAAGAAATACTCCCCCTTTATCATGACAGGTGGCTTTATGAATGCTGAAAATAAAATCGAGATAGGCAGTATTCTTGGCGGATATAAAATTGAAAAGGTGCTGGGCCGTGGCGGCATGGGAGTGGTCTACAAGGGGCACGAACTTTCTCTTAACCGGAAGGTTGCTATCAAAGTACTCTCTCAGAGGCTTTGTGCCGACAAGGAGTTTGTCGAGAGATTCAAGCGGGAGGCACGTGTTATCGCCGCTTTGAATCATCCCCATATTGTCAGCATCCTTTCCTACGGAGAGACAGATGGCTTTTACTATTTTGCTATGGAGTATCTGACGGGCAGGAATCTCGGGCAGATTCTGAAAGAAAAACACAAGTTGCCGATTGAAGATGCTCTGTCGATTGTCTCTCAGGTTGCGGGTGCATTGTCCGATGCAAGTGCAAAAGGGGTCGTTCATCGTGATCTGAAGCCGTCGAACATTATGGTGGATGATATGGGAAAGGTCAAGGTCACCGACTTTGGTGTTGCCCATTTTCAGGACAATGAGAACCAGCTGACCAGTACGGGACTTTTTCTCGGTACGCCCGAATATGCCTCTCCTGAGCAGGCAACAGGGCTGGAGCTTGATGTCAGAAGTGATATTTACGCACTTGGCACGGTCCTTTACAACATGTTATCCGGCAGTCCACCGTTTAGTGGTCCGTCTCCGCTGGCAGTGGTAGCCAAAATTGCTACTGAACCGGTGCCCCCTATTCGTCAGTTATGCCCAGAGTTGCCCAAACAGGTATGCAATCTAGTTGACAAAATGATGGCCAAGGATGTTGACGAACGCTTTCAAACACCACAGGAATTGATGCAGGCTGTGGACTATTGCCTGGATAATCTGGGCAGTGATACTCCATATATAAAAGGTCAAACATACCAAAAAACTGTAACAACTGTGATCCCTGCGCAAAGATCCAAATCAGGTCTTTGGGGTGGAATTCTTGGCGTGGCGCTTGCTGTGCTGCTGGTGGTGTGGCTTGTTGAGGGTGGATTGCTCAAAAAACAACCAATTGTGGAAACTCCGGAATCCGTTGATGTGGCCCCGATTCATCATGATACCACTGCGGCTGATTCAGTTAAACAGGCGCCGGTCAATGTTGTTTCAAATAACCTTACAGTGGCGGCGGCAAGACCGACAGAGAAAGAGCCAATTCCTGTAAATGTTGTTCAACCTCCTGTTTCCTCTGGACAAGATAATTTTAAATCATCGCCGGTTGCAAAGATTGCGAAAAAACCGGCTTCCCGGGCGGCCGTGGTAGCGTCGATCACTCCGGAGGCGTCCCTTGCATTACCAAAGCTGCCGACAGTCATGCTGGCTGTTTCAGGTGATGATGCTTTTGCAATGCAGGTCCAGGCTTACCTTGAAGATATTCTGCGAGACAGCGGTCTGCCGGTGATATTAACAGTCGAAATACCGATTCTTGACAGGGAGATGCAATTTGGTTCCACCCTGATTACATGGCACAAAATCAAGCAATGGATGCCGCCGGGCAAAGCCCAGATCGTTCTTATTGGACGGGTTCGAAAAACAGGTACTATGGAGTTGCAATTCTATGGCCGGACCCAGGAGTTGATTACAGCGGATTTTACGGCCAGAGCTGTGGATCTTGATAATGGTAATGTCATTGGTACCCCCAGCATGGCTTCCGCCCAGTTTACTTCTCTGAATATGGCCAAAGAGCTGCAGGATGCTGTCACTTCCAGCACAGGTAGCATGGGGTCGGCGATCAGACAGTACTGGAAAAATAAGATCAGGGCCGCCAAACATTAAAAATTATATGGAGCAGATTTAAGATATGAAAATCGCTGTAACTGCATTTGCGCCGGATCTTGATGCCCGTATGGTACCCTTGCCAGTGGCATAGCCCACGATTTTAACAATATCCTCACGGCTCCCAGCTGGTCGAGGCCAAGGATGCGGTCAACGACTAGTCTGCCAATACCAATAAAACCATCAGGATTTCAGCCTCCTAGATTTTTCTGGACCATGACTTTATTGCCACGTATAAAGACAGCCGCGCCGGCTGGCACCTGCAGCAGCTGCAGGTTGATGACACCTGTCTACGTTTGCAGGAAGAGATAATTGACGATATTCCTATTATCTGATAATGATGCACCAATTCTAATTGTAGAGTAGGGGAGATCGTGCACGAAATAATTCAGCAAATTGCAATCATGGCCGTGCCGGTACTGATGGCGGTTACTTTTCATGAAGTGGCCCATGGTTATGTGGCTGACTTCTTCGGTGATCACACAGCTCGCGATGCTGGTCGTCTGACCCTTAATCCACTGAAACACCTGGATTTGTTCGGAACCGCGGTTTTCTTTATCACCAGGATTATCGGCTGGGCCAAACCGGTTCCTATCAATCCCGATAACCTGCCCAATCCCCGACGGAACATGCTGTGGATTGCCGCAGCCGGTCCGGCGGCAAATCTGGCGCTGGCGATCATCAGCGCCATTATCTATCACC
>JANTGH010000245.1 GCA_024763055.1 Desulfobulbaceae bacterium | reverse complement strand
GGGCATTTAATGAATAAAATCGGTCTGTCATTTCACTGAATAAATGTCTGGCATAGGTTCGTGTCGGTTGAAGAATACCGGTGTTAAAATTCTCAATTAATTGTTGGAGCGTCTTGCCTGCAGCATCATGCAGATGTCCATGAAACACTTCCTCATCAGGTAAAGGGAAAATATTCACTCCCCGATCCTGACATACCCACAAAATGGCAGGGTATAGATAGTGCATTCCCTGATAATTTTCTGTTTTCTGCAGTTCATCAGCTGCAATGGTTAAAACCTGACGAAACAAGTCCCGTGAATGACTGTGCTCCAAGGCTGGAGCAAGCCTTGCTGCCTTCTGCCGTCCGTCACTAAAGACCAGGACCTTACGCCCCCGGTTGGGTAATTGTTCATTATTCGTCTGGGGAGGCTGCTCAGCAAACTGAGCCTCGATCAAGGCTGTAAAAGGTTGTTCACCCTTTGTTCTAAAACTGGAAATACGACTTTGCATCCTTGGGTTTGGCTGGCACATTGGACAGCGCGAAAATTCTGCCTCACGATGGCCGTCCTGGTTCCTCGAAAACCATAAAGAACGAACTTCATCCTCTGGAAAGTTATTTTCCAGATCAACATACCCGGTTTTCAAATGGACACGAATCTCCTCAGCCATGTCAACATAACGAGGGGCGGTAGGCAGAAGCTCAATCTTGTTGAGATTTCCCTGGGTTTCAGCCCATAAAAAGTCAAGATCATCAATGTTATCAGACGGGGAGTAGGCTGTAAGATATGGTGTTCCACAACTTCGACATGAGGCCAGTTCAAATACCCTGGAGCCACAGGTATCGCAGGCAAGACACGGCTCACTAAAAAGCTTACCCAGCATAGCCGGTTGTTCGGGCTTTTCCTGGCGGCCCGGACAGGCAGGATTAATACAACCATATAACGCATTTAATCCACGAAACATCAGATGAACACGTGCCGGGATCAAGCCGGGTTCATCACGGTTCTCTCTGGCAATCGCCCCAAGAGTCACCAAAACTTCTATGGCCTTAACAGCATTTCTGCTGCCGGAGAAAATTGTCTTTGCCAGATAAGTTAAAGACTTTGCCTCATTTGCTGTTTCTTTCAGTAAAAGATTAACAAATTCCTGATCTCGCAAGGCGTTATACAAATGGCGCAAAATCTCATCATCAGAATCCCCATCACAGGGGTGCTGCAGGTAAGCAAATAGAGGTTGTAATGCCTTCTTTAAAACCTCAAAACTTGCCGTGGCATGCAGGTGGTCAAGATCAATTGCCGCCAATATTTCTGCCAGATCAAGGCTGCCGGCAGCACTGTTTTCAGGAACAGTTCTTTCCCCTGTCACAGGTATAAAATCCTGCGGTTTTTTTCCTGTCAAGTCGGCAGCAAAATTACGAATGTTTTTTAAGGCAGCTTCTCCTTTACCAAGAGAAGCACTGGTGCAAATTACCCGTAATTTTTCAGGATTATCATGAATACCCAACCGGGCCTGCAATCTTCTCAAGAGAAAACCAACCTCTGCCCCTTTGGCTCCACGGTACATATGAGCTTCATCAAGCACAATCATGAATTGGTTTTCATCTTGCTGCAACCATTCAGCAGTCTGCTGAAAAATAGGTCTTTCAAAGGGGCGCAGGAGCATATATTCAAGCATTGAATAGTTGGTGATTAAAATATCCGGAGCATTACCGGGCAAAGAGCCAGCCCCCTGCACCATTTCCTGACGCATTAACAACTCACTGTCATCCGGACTGGTATGCAGCCTCTTCTCCCAATGATGTCTTTTATACTTCTGTCCTTTCTTTTTCCCGCTTTTGTATTCCTTTTCCTCTACCAAATAGCTGGCATAAAACCTTTCCAGATCCTTGGCAGGATACCGGCCACGCCTTTTCAATTCCACCAGCAATTCAGCATCCAAGCCTGTGTAATATTCCAGCAAGGGGCGTACTCTGGCGGAATCTTTAGCTGTTGTTCTCGGTCCAGGGTACGGAGTTCTGCCAGTGTACATGCCGAATAATGGATGGCGCATTCCATCACCCAGATCACGAAACTTATTAACCAGGCTTGAATCGCCAAATAATAATCTCAGTCGTGAAAGCTGGTCATTTACCAGAGCATTCATGGGGTATAAAATTAAAACCCGCACCCCGGGTTGCGCAAAAGATTGTGATCTGGCATATGCCTCATCATAGAGAGAACCCAGAATCGGCATCAAAAAACACTCGGTCTTGCCGGAACCAGTGCCCGTTGCAACAATGATATCTTTTTTATTATTTAAGAACTGCTTATATGCCTCAGCCTGATGCTGATATATAGCCGGATAAATAAGAGGTTTTATTTCATCCGGCTCTGCCAGCTGCTGATTTGTTTGAGATAACTCAGTAAAAAGTTCAGCAAGATGGGCAGGCATTCCAAGATCATTATAGCCGCCGGGAAATCCCTTATAACGTGGTGTCGTTTCAATATACGGTTCCTGGCCAATCAGATGCCCGTCATGGGCGGTATCCAGCAGACACCGGCGAGCCTTTACAAGAACAGGGTCGCTTAAGGGATAGGCACTTTCCACATAGCTGGTGAGTTGTTGGCGAAGCCTGGCGACCAGTCTGGTCGGGGTGTAACGCTCTCCTTCAAGCTCAAGCCGATTATATTTGATCCGTTTTTTTGTCTTCTTTTTGGTCTTTTGTTTCTTTTGGGTTTTATGTTTTTTAGTTGCAGAAGGCTGTGAAACGCTCTCCTGCCTGTCTATCCAGGCAAGAAGTTCTTCTTCAACTTTCCCTGTTTGACCCGCTATTCTTCCGTCTAAAGATTCAAATGTTTGTCCCACTAACAAATGATCAAGAAACTCCGCGCTGATCGTACTGACACCTGTAAAGTCGATTTTATTCTCTTGGCCAATTTTCCTGGCTAAAAAGTCAGCATCATCAATGTCCAGTAATGCTCCATCATCGGCATATTTCAGTAATTTAAAAACTTTCAACCCACAATCTCCACATGCCAGTTCTCCGGATCAAGCTCCAATAATGGCTCATTTTCACACTCGTCATCCCGCATAACCATGAGACCTCGCATGGCTCTTGTCATCCCCACGTAGAGTAAGCGCCGGTGTTGACGCATTCGCTCCTGAAACACCGCCTCCTCATCAAAATTATCAGGATCAGGGTATGTTCCCGGCTCAAGACCACAAATAACAACAATGGGAAACTCAAGACCTTTGGCGGAATGGAGTGTAATCACCTTTACGATGTCTTCTTCCAGGTTTAAATCACGCCCCTGGATAAATTTTGCCGACAGTCCGGCAGCATTAATATCTTCAGCAAGGGATTCACCTATCTTTTTATTGGGCACTAAGACTGCTGCAGCACTCGTTGTCAGACGAAGATGTTGGGCCATCTGTCGTATAAATTTAGCTGCCCACTCTCCTTGATCTTCTGCTGCAATATCATCCAGCAATACAGGCATGGCCCCTGAATGAACACTTTCTGATACTTCCAGCACTTCGCCTTCCTCTTTTTCCAGCACATCAAAGGCGGCTCGATCAATTTCAGCAGTTGAACGATAATTGCGTTTCAATACAGCAGTCCGCCCCTTAAACTGCAGCCTGGGATGGGCCATGCTCCATGTATAATTCCGGGAGTAAAGTGATTGTTTGTTGTCAGCGGCAAAGAAAAGACCTTCGGCAGACTTTGCAACTTCAGCCATCAGGCTTAATGCTGTCGGGGTAAGATCCTGAGCCTCATCAACTACGACATAATCAAAATGTCCCTGCCAGGCTCCCTGTCGAACAAGACGTAACGCCTCAGTCCTGATATCGGCAAACAGCTCTATCCCTCGCTCGGCAACTGCTTCACAAAATTTTTGATAAAGCTGCCATACCGTTTCACGAATACCGGCACGAAAGGCGTGACCACGGCCCGGCCTTGGTGTTACAAGATAATCCTCCAGAGTCTCTATCCCCCGTCCGCTGATGATCCAGTCAAACTCCTCTTTCAGATAACGATTAGAAAGTTGCTGCAGGGCCCTGGTCCGCAATTTTCTATCAAATGCTGTTGGGCCGTCCGGCTCAAAATTGCGACGCACCTCAGAAAATATCTGCCCCACCACACCACCGCTTTCCATTTCGCCAAGCTTTCGATACCTCAAAACTATCTCCCGGGCAATCTGGTCACAGGTAGCCACCCGTACCTGCTGGTACTGTTCCGGGGTCAACAGTTGTTTCAAGAGCTGCTTACTTGCCGCGATTAAAGCCTGCGTATAGGTCGTAAAAAGTAGTTTTGGTTGTTCATCCCCTGAAGATTGCTCCAGCAGGGCTTTTATACGATATAGAGCCACTGTTGATTTGCCGGTTCCAGCTCCGCCTTTAACCATGGTTGGCCCCTTCATAGCCCATCTGGTTAACCGTTTCTGCTCCTCATCAAGTTTCAGCAAAAAAGCCAACAAGCCGCTATCCTTATAGCGCACCAGATCCTCGGTGTTCTGGACAATGAAATCAGGCTGCTTCTGAACCTCTGTAATGGCACGGGGAAAGATATTATCCACGACCAACTCAAGAATATCCCCCGGCACCTGAGCTCCAAGCAGAGCCTCCTCACTGGTACAGGCAACAAGAGCAGGAATATACGCCGGGGGAACTTTTAATTCCTGCAGCCATTCCACTGTGATTTTCTGTGGCAACGGGGTTTGGGAGTTGTCAGCTGAAAAAGAAAAATCCTTAATCTTATTTTCGGCGGCAAGGATAAGATCAAGATCGTCATCATCTGGATGTTGTTCCGGAGTATCGGCTGCACCTTTTATTTTTTCCTTATATAAATTCTCCTGGCGTCGTCTGAGTCCAAGCAGGCTTACCCAGGTATCACCAAAGGTATAAAAAATACGATAATCTCCAACCCGAAGACGATA
>JANTGH010000244.1 GCA_024763055.1 Desulfobulbaceae bacterium | reverse complement strand
CAGACACAGCCGCCCGGCTTCCTACATATACAACCAATAATTTATATGGTAAGCTCCTTTCAGCTTACAAGATCAGCCAGGCTTGGCCTGGCGCACCATAAAAAGTCTTCAAATCCGTAATTCTGCATTCTACCAATCTCGTCATTCCCGTGGCCTGTTGGACGGGAATCAAGTTGTTTCAATGGGTTATGGATCCCCGACTACTACCTCGGGGATGACGGATTTGAAGACTTTAACTGCCTTGCCACTTTCTACGACGCCATCACTCTTGGACAAGAAGGATATTTGACAAGGGGTGCTGAAGAATGTACCATTGCTGTAAATATCGAAACAGATGGCCCTATTGATTTATGCAGTTTTTTCGTTCAAGATCAGATAAGCGTAGACTTCGAGGCATGTGGAAAATACAATCGCAGACGTATAAGTAATATTTCGGATATTTTTTCTCATTACACAGAGATTGGACAAAAAGATTATAGATTAACGGGTTCATAAATCAGCATGGCCAGGTTTTCAGGTCAAAGCCTTTACAAACGTGTAACTCTGCGGGATCGCCACTACTTCGTGACGATTTTCAAACAAAAAAACACCCTATTTCCATCAGGCGAGGTAGCAATGACAACGGAACGTAGACGTTTTATCAGACCGGAAGCCCTTAATCTTCTTGATTATCTTGTCGTTGATGCACAGGGAAGGCAGGGGGAGTACTCCATGGGCAGGACCCTGAACGTCAGCAAAGGGGGCATCCTGATGGAGACGCACATTCCCTTGCCCATAGGTCAACAGGTAATGATTACCTTGGGTCTTGAAAATAATCTGGTCGACATCATGGGCCGCATAGTCTATGCCACCTATGAAGCTGGTATGCACCAGAACGGGATAGAATTTTTCCATGTATCTGAAAACGATAAAATCACCCTTAACCGATACATAGAAGCATTTCATAAAAAGTATAAAAACGATACACAATCCGACGGGGAAAAACTATAAGGGTACCTTAAACGGAAAAACGGCAGGGGCTACACATCTCTACCGTATTCATCATCAAATCGAACGATATCGTCTTCACCAAGATACGAGCCCACCTGCACCTCAATCAGCTCAAGCGGGATGACCCCGGGGTTTTCCAGTCGATGGTTCGTTCCGGCGGAGATATAGGTTGATTCATTTTCATGCAGCAAGATGTTTTTTTGACCATTGACCACCCTGGCCGTCCCGGAAACAACAACCCAGTGCTCATGCCGGTGGTGATGCATCTGCAGAGAAAGTTTGGCCCCGGGTTTAACGGTAATTCGTTTTATCTGAAACCGTCCATGCATTTCCAGGGTTGTATAACTGCCCCAGGGACGGTAAACCGTCCTGTGATACCGAAACTCCTCCCGCTGTTCTTCTTTTAGTCGATTAACGATTTTTTTAACATCCTGAGATCGCTCCATGGGCGCCACCAGAACGGCATCCGCTGTTTCGACAACCATCATATCCCGCAAACCCAATGCGGCGACCAAAGTATCCTCGGACCTGATCAACGAATTATCCACATCTTCAAGTAGTACATCGCCGCTGATGACGTTTCCATACGTATCTTTCTCGGAAACCTCCCACAACGCCTTCCAGGAGCCGATATCACTCCAGCCAATATCCGCCGGCACCACAGCGGCTCGGTCTGTTTTCTCCATCAGGGCATAATCAATAGAGTCGGAAGGACTTTCCGCCATGGCCCGCCGCTCAAAACGAAAAAACACCCCGTCAACGCTGCCATGCTCTACGGCCGCATTCATTGTCCGGACAATATCCGGCGCATAGCGCTCAAGTTCCTCTAATAAGCCTATCACCGGAAAGGCAAACATGCCTGAATTCCACAAATATGTCCCCTCGGCGAGATACCTCTCCGCCGTCTTCTGGTCGGGTTTCTCGACAAAAGAAGCCACCCTGTCTCCATCGCCACGGGCAATATACCCGTACCCGGTCTCCGGATGATCAGGCACAATGCCGAAGGTTGTCAGGTTACCCTGACCGGCAAGCCCTGCCGCCTTTTGAACAGCCTTGACAAATTCGCTGGTTTTTGAAATCAGATGATCCGCCGGAAGAACCAGGAGAACAGAATCTTCCCCTGAATCTTTGCTGGAAAACAGGGCCGCCCCGCAGATGGCCGGAGCCGTATTTCGACCCAGAGGCTCAAGCAGAATGTGATATTCTGGAAACAGCCCCAACTCTTCAACCTGGGATTTTGTCAAAAAACGATGCTCTTCCCCGACCACAATAATCGGCGGCAGAATATCAGGCAGCATATTCACTCGCTGCAAAGTCGTCTGCAGAAGCGAAAGCTCTCCGGTAAGTTTGATCACCTGCTTGGGATACAGCTCGCGGGAAAGAGGCCAAAGCCGGGAGCCAGTTCCACCGGCAAGAATAACGGGTTGAATAGACATAATTTATCTTAGTCGGTTAAAGGTTCAAAGTTTGAAAATTGGCGGATACCTTATCCTTTTTTATGCTATCAGGAACTGCCCCGGATCAGGACCAGCAACTCTTCTGTTTTTTTCTGTAAAAGCTGCGGGTCAGCACGGGTCTCCACGTTGAGCCGCAGCACCGGCTCGGTGTTTGACTTGCGAAGATTAAAACGAAACCCGGGAAACGCGACTGAAAGACCATCTGTATAATCTTTTTCCCCTTCCGCGTACTGCTTTTCAACTGTGGCAATAACGGCATCAGGATCCTCGACCCTGGAATTGATTTCACCGCTCACGGGATAGGCCGCCATGCGGTCATCCACCAGGGCGGACAGATTACTGCCTTCTCTTCCGAGTAACTGACAAACCAGCAACCAGGGCAGCATGCCGGTGTCGCAATAGCCAAAGTCCCGGAAATAATGATGGGCGGACATCTCCCCCCCGTACACGGCATTGGTCTCTCGCATCTTTTCTTTGATAAAGGCATGCCCGGTCCTGGTCATGACCGGCCTGCCGCCGGCCTCGGATACCATCTCACGGGTGTTCCAGATCAGTCGTGGATCATGAAGAATCGTTGCCCCGGGATGTTGCTGCAGCATGGCCACCCCAAGCAGGCCGACAATATAATACCCTTCAATAAACCTGCCTGTTTCATCGTAAAAAAAGCAACGATCAAAATCACCGTCCCAGGCAATCCCCATATCCGCATGGTGTTCACGGACTGCGGCTGCGGTCACCTCTCTTTTTTCGGGAAGCAATGGATTGGGTACACCATTAGGGAAGGTGCCGTCGGGTTCATGATTAAGCCGAATAAAGGTAAAAGGCAAATGCTCTTCCAACAGATCAATAACCGGCCCGGCACAGCCGTTGCCGCTATTAACAACCAGGCTCATCGGCCGCAGAGCACTTATGTCGACAAGGGAAAGGAGGTGTTGAATATAAGCGCTTTTAGAAAAGGCCGGGGTACAATCACCTGGCGCCAAAGGTAGGGATTTTCCCTGCCGGGCCCACCAATCATCATCAGCGGCCCGGGCGGCAATCTCCCTTAAGCCGGAATCACTGGAAACAGGGCGGGCACCTCTCTGCACCAGTTTCATACCGTTATAATCCGCCGGATTATGGCTGGCCGTCACCATGATGCCGCCATCCACCCCGCGCTGCTCGCCGCTGAACACGGCAAAATACACCTCTTCGGTCCCGCAGAGACCGATATCCTCTACTTCAACACCCTGATTCGTCAAGGCGGTAATCAGGGCCTCGGCAATGGGGCGACTGGAAAGACGCATGTCATGGCCGATTACCACCCTCCCGGCGGAAAATTGCTCGACAAAGGCGCTCCCTATACGGGCAGCTATGGTTTCGTCAAGCTCATCGGGAACACGCCCCCGAATATCATAGGCGGTAAAACAGGACAAAGGAATAGACACAAAGAACCTCTTGATACCGGCATCACACCCGGTAAAAAATTTAAACGCCACCTTCACAAAGGACAAAAATTGAACGAACGCGTTCATTCTGCCGGCCGATTGTCTGTCAGACAAAAAAAAGCATTTTGCAACAGAACAAAAGCAGACTATATATTTTTAAATGTAGCATAACCAATTACCAGAGACAACCGTCGGAACAAACAAAAAAATTATGAAAGGTATTATTCTTGCGGGAGGTTCGGGAACCCGCCTCTATCCATTGACCCGGGTCATGAGCAAACAATTGATCCCGGTCTATGACAAACCCATGATCTACTATCCCATGTCGGTGCTCATGCTGGCCGGCATCCGCGACATCCTGATCATCTCTACCCCCTATGATCTGCCTCGTTTTTCCGAGCTGTTCGGCAACGGCAGGGATCTTGGCCTGCATATCTCCTATGCGGAGCAGCCCCGACCTGAAGGACTCGCCCAAGCCTTTGTTATAGGTCGGAAATTTATCGGAGATGATGCCGTCTGTCTCGTACTCGGCGACAATATCTTTTTTGGCCATGGTTTTGCCGACATTGTCCAGCGGTGCAGCAAATTGACCTCCGGCGGCACCATTTTCGGCTATCTCGTTCGGGACCCGGAACGCTATGGTGTGGTTGAATTCAATGACAGGCAGCAGGTCATCGGCATTGAAGAAAAACCCGAACAGCCAAAATCCCGCTACGCTGTTCCCGGTCTGTATTTTTATGACAGCCAGGTTGTTGATATCGCTGCATCCATCAAGCCATCCGCCCGGGGAGAACTGGAAATCACCGATATCAATAAACATTATCTCCAGCAGGAAAAACTCACCGTTGAGCTTCTGGGCCGGGGTTTCTGCTGGCTGGATACCGGCACCCATGAATCCCTGCAGCAGGCAGCAAGTTATGTGCAGGCTGTGCAGGAACGTCAGGGTCTGAAGATTGCCTGTCTCGAGGAAATAGCCTATCGCCTCGGGTATATAGAAAGGGAGCAGGTAGAACGTCTGGCTGTATCAATGAAAAAAAATCAATACGGC
>JANTGH010000243.1 GCA_024763055.1 Desulfobulbaceae bacterium | reverse complement strand
CGGATAAAAAAGTAATTGAAGCCACACGAGCAAGGTTTTTCAGTTGTCTCCTGTCGTAAACCCTGGATCACGGTCCGGGCATGATAACTCCAGCGAAAGGCATCGCTTTGATAAAAAGAGATCATTTTCTCTCTATCTTCCGCGGTGAACACAAGCTCCCTGGCCTTCTCGGGATTCAGATAGCGGGCGTCAGTAATGATACAAGGTGAAATGATGGTAAACAAATCATATTCCCGGGCATACCGGGCAATAGCCTCGAGTTGCCCGACATTTATCGGCAGGACGGTGGTTTTCAGGCCAATGACCAGATTGGGATATGACGCCCGCAGTTTTCTCAGTCCCTGGATTGTTTCATTAACCTTGTTCCAGGCATCGGGATAGTTTCTTATTTTTTCATGGATGTCACCGATGGCATCCATGGCGCAGACCATGACCAGACCAATATCATGCTGCTGCAGCATAGGCAGGGCTTCTTCAACCCAGTTCAAAATCCGATCCGTCAGAAAACCATTGGTGGTGATGGCAATGGATTTCAGTTTTGGCAAATTCCTCTTTTTAAGAGTGCAGACGCCGGCAAAAAAAGCCGGCAGGTCTTTTAAGATGAACGGCTCCCCCCCGGTAACATCCAGTTCCCGCAAATCCGATAAAAGATCATCAGCAAGGAAATCAAGCCACTCGGCTATTGACAGATTAGGCACCTCGGAAGAAATTTTCCAGATGTTGCACATGATGCATTTGGCAATACAGTTGTGGGTAACCTCAAGACTGATAGCCTGAATATTTCCCGGTCTACCCCGCCAGCGCAAATAATGATAACGAAAGCCGTTGCAGAAAAGTTGACTCGCTATTTTCAGTGCGGGAACCATCGCCTATTCCTTCCCATCGTAAGAAGCATTTTGTTCCGGAAGAGCAACAACCGCTGCCGGAGCACGCCACAAGTAGACTGTTTTCCGCAGAGCACACCGATCTTCAACCGCCATGAAATTACCACTGGCGGCGTAAGCCCGTCCCATACACCCTCCGGCGCAGTGCAATCGGCCAGGACATTCACCACAATCATCAAGCCCCCTGGTTCGCCGACGCTGCCAAACCACCAGTTCAGTCCAACGGGATGCTGCCTCGGTAAAAACCTCCTCAAGTGGACGTTCATAAACCCCTTGCACGCCATATTTTTCAATCGGCAGCATGAAGCAGGGAAACATGTGGCCGTTGGCATTTATGTATAGCGCCTCACCACAGAGGCAATCACGTGATGCCGGATTCATCCTGCCGACATACCATTCGAGAGCGGCAATATTGCCAATTTTCCGATATAGCGTTCTAAATTCCACGTCGCGATGAAAAAGGGATAAAAGCTCCCGATACTGGTCAGGGGTAGGAGGTGCAATTTGCTCAGTTTTGCCAGCTCGCCCCGCGGAAACCAGGGTGGCACTCACCAGGCCGGCAATTCCCAATGAGTCCACCATTTCAAGCAAAAGCGGCAACTCCGGAAAATTATGCTCCATCTCAGTAAACGTCACCATGGCCTGGGAACCCAAACCACTTTCAACCAGAAGTTTTAATCCTTGCCAGGCACGGGCAAAACTTCCCGGTCCTCTGACATAATCATGTGTTCTGGCGGCAGCGCCTTCCAGGCTCACCTGCAGTGTTAGTTTGGCACCTGGGAGTTCCCGCAAAACTTGCACCTTCGCTGCGGTCAGCAAAGTGGCATTGGTCTGCACATAAATTCTTTTTAACCCTGGCTGTCTGCAGGCAAAAGCAAGGATATCAAACCATTGCGGATGAGTCAGCGGTTCACCGCCGGTCAGGCAAAGCTCCTCAACTTCCAATCGGGCCAACAACTGGATCATTTTCATAATTGCGGTGGCAGGTACTTGCGTGGTACCGGCAGTCAGGAGACTCTCCGGCCAGCAATGACGGCAATGGAGATTGCACTCATTGGTGATCATGATCGTCACTTTTTTCGGCAATCCCAGACCGGCAGCCGGGAAACGGTCAAGTGCCTCCCTGGTTCTTGCCAGTGGGTCGACAACAACAGTCATGACATCTTCCTGGATGGGTTTCTCCAGGTAATTGCCGGATTTACAGATCCATAAGAAGAGGATTTAAGACAATACCACCAGACGCCCAACTGATACGATAATTGTTCAAGAGTAAAGTAAAAAAGAAATGAAAAGGGATTCAACCTTGGCTTTTTGATGAGATATTCCGTCAAGCCTACCAAAAGGTGCATGCTCATGATGATTGCAAACACCATGGGAGCAAGAAAAACAGCCGGGATGGAAAAGACAAGGTAGTAGCGGGAAATAAAAACACAGCAATGATAGAAAAAAGCAAAATACGTACGACCCACTGCAATAAGAAGTTTATCGAAACCAAGATAAATTCCCCGCCGCCTGATACCGGTAAATTTATGGAAAGCATCCACAACCATGGTAACCGCAGCAATGATCAGGAAGAAAAATGAATGGCAGATAATGGCAAGCGCAATCATGGTCCAAAAAATACTGGCACCCGGTGGAAAGAACATCTGTTTATATCTTTTAGGATGTCGCTGCTGTAGCATGGGTTCCGAAGTACCATAATCAAATCGCCGACTGCTGAAGGCCTTCAGTGCATTGCGGTGTTTATGGTATATCCTGCCTAAAGGCCTGAATTCCACGTGGTGACCGGCATCCTGCAGACGCCAGCAAAAATCAACATCCTCTCCGACGAACATCTCCTCTTTGAAGCCATGTAATGCTGTGAAAACATCGCTTCTTACCAGGAGATTGCAGGAAGGCACATAAAAGAAATTCTCGTTTGCCGATGAACGCCGGCTGCGCTGACCGATAATCAAGGATGATTTAACCTGTTCGTAACGATCGAGGGAACTGTCAAGATAATAAGAATCAACCACGCCGCCAAGAGCGGAGAGGGAAGGATCTTTGAAAGCCGGGACCAGTTCACGCAACCAGAGGGAGTCCGCCAAACAGTCGGAATCGATAAAGGCCAGTATATCACCTTGTGCTTTTTTAGCCGCCAGGTTACGGCAGAAAGAAGCCTGGCTGTTTTTCTCGAGAGTTATCAATTCGACCGGAAAAGCAGCAACCGCTTGCGGGGTCCGGTCGGTGGAGGCATCGTCTACAACGATGATCTCCATCTTTTCTGGAGGATATTCAAGTTCCAGTAGAGAACGAAGGCATTCTTCAACCTGAGCCGGCCTATTTCTGACGGGAATAATGATACTCACAAAGGGGTACTCGGCCGGCACGGGAACCCCTTCCTGCTCCAGAAATCCCTTGCGGGACAAATCGTTGAGAAAAAACTCAACCTGATCAGTCTCAATGTCCGTGACCCGGGAAACAATTTCTGTCAAGGGAACAAACGGCCGGCGGCCCCGTAAATGTTCCAGCACGACTTTCCAGAAAAGATGCAGGGAGATGACTTTGAGGGGATAATCTTTTACCAATTGAAGTGAACCGTTTCTCTCATAGAAGGAAACATTCAGCGGCAGGCGGTAGGCCAGTTCTTTTAACGCTGTCTTTGTACCGGCAACCAATCCTGCTACTCCTTTTTCGGCTGAACTTTCAACGATTCCAAAAATCCCTGTTCTTCCAGAAAAGAGATGATACCTTCAACCAGCGATTCAGGAACCCCTCTCAGAATTTCGCCTTTTTTCTCAACCTTGCTGCCGGTAAGAAGAAAATTAATGCGGTCATAGGCCTCGAGGGTGCTGTCAGGAGCCGGTACTTTCTTAGACCGCGGTCGAGGGGTGAAGGTTTTCGTACATGAACTTTTCGGGAAGATAGTACTTTGATCAAAGAACATCTTTTGCACGGGAAAAGACCGGCTCAACTTTTTTGCTTCATAGTCGGGAAGAATGGCAGGGGCGGAACTGGCGTCAACACTGAAAACCGCCGGCAGGGAAACAGCAACAATTTCGGACATTCCCCGACCAGCACTGGTCTTTGCTTCCACAGAACCTTGAAATTCATCCACAGAGATATCCCTGATTCGGGCGACATAGGGCATCTCCAGATGATGGGCCAGCAAAGCCGCCACCTGACCATTCCTGCTATCGATGGATTCTTTGCCACAAAAAACAATGTCCGCCCCAAAATGATCAACCGCCTTTGCCAACAAAAGAGATTTACTCCAAGGGTCCATCCTGCCAGAAACATCTATTTGACAGAGATAATCGGCACCCATAGCCAAACACCTTCTCAATTCCATTTCAGCAATGATTGGCCCTAAGGTCAGCAGGGTGATCTCCCCGTTGCCAGCAAGCTCCTTCAGGTGTAAAGCCAGGCCCAAAGCGGCTTCATCGTAAGGATTGATCATGAAGACATGATCTTCCGGAGCAATGAAGTCGGAATCAGGATCCATGCCGGTTCTGACATAGGTATGGGATATTTGTTTTACACATACAACAATTTTCATCAATTCACCCTAGGCAATAAGGACGTGAAACGCCTACAATAACCGGCAATTCTTAGCATTCTGGAGAGAAGCGGAGGTATGCTAAAAACTGTCCGCGTTAATTGCAATGTTAGCTGCTGGCCAGACTCAAATCTTAATAAGATATATTTATATGTGGTGCATCAACTAACGTTTGATAGACAACACAATACCGCTTTGTTAATTTAATTAGTGTTTTCAACTGCTCTTCATCTGCATCGCTATCTATTTCGAAATTTAGACGAATAGTTTTAAAACCAACCGGAGCATCCTTTGATACTGCAAGAGTACCGCGAAAATCCAGATCACCCTCGGCGCTTATAACTGCATCTCTTAGATTAACTTCGATGGCCGTAGATACTGCCTTTAGAGTAACACCAGCACATGCAACCAGTGTTTCAAGTAGCATATCACCAGAACAAGCGGATAGTCCGTCACCACCCGTTGCTGGATGTAGCCCAGCCTCTACAGGAGATTTACCAGTTTCAACCTTGCACGTTATTCCATCACCAATGC
>JANTGH010000242.1 GCA_024763055.1 Desulfobulbaceae bacterium | reverse complement strand
GGATTTCATAAATAATGCGATATGTGCCAACTCGAATTCTCCAGGCTGGACGACCTGACAGTTTTACGGCACCATGGGGGCGAGGATTATGGGAGAGGTTTTGAATTGCAGAGATGATACGAGCTTGGTCTGACCGATTAATTTTTCCCAGATTTTTTTAGCGGAGCGCAAAATTTCTATCGAATACTCCACCTGTCATATCCTGCTTGAATCTCCTGTACGGCAAGTTCAAAAGGAATCCGTTCATCGGCAGCAGATTTGGCTTCGTCATAGGCACGGATATCGGCAAGTTCCTCCAGATCATTCATTACCTGCTTCCACTCAGACATCGGTAGAAGAACAGCTTTGGGCTGCTTCTTTGCGTCCACAACATATTCAGGATGAAGTAAAATCACGACATATTCTCCTTGGCAAGTATATGCACTCACACGGTTTTACGCTACTTTTTTCAGTACTTTTTGCCATCTGACTGCCTGCCAAGTATAACAGATTCTTATATGATCAGCAATTATTAACTTTAGGATGCGACTTTAGGAAACCTGACACAACTCAATAAACTCCACCGCTCTAAAAGCCGGTCAACTGCAGGATTTTCATGGCGACCACGCGGACCGGATGATTGTGGCCACGGCCCTGGAACACGCCGCCGCCCTGGTCACCGCCGATCGGAAAATCCTCGACTGGAACAAACATCTGCAAACGATTAACGCCACGGCCTGAACCCGCCCTGCACCATGCAAGACCTGACCCCATCTCCCGAGGAACAGGAAATCTACGTTTTCCGCTTGACTTTACTTATCATGGATGACCCCATTGGTGCAGGCAAACCAAAAAAAGGCAGGACCCGTAAGGTCCTGCCTTTTGTATGGTATTTAAGGTGATAATATATTAACTGCGTTTCCTGGCCTTTTTTATACCTACCAGCCCAAGAAGTCCCAGCCCCATGAGCAGTATGGTTGAAGGTTCGGGTACGGGAGCTGGCGGGGTCTGGCCACCGCCGGTCAATGAACCGGAAAAAGCACCACCTGACAGATTGCCCGGATCCCCGATGAAGGCGTTTGCACCCGTTTCGTAAGCCGGCCCCCCAACACTTACATCGAGATTATAAGAAACCACAATTGCTTCCCCAGCAGCAAAAGTGCCGAGGTCTATTGTGCCACTATAGGGATCATACTGATAACCAAAATGGCTAGAACCACCGCCAAAATAATTCCCACCGATATCTGTTCCGGTCTCGATATAGTCAGACTCCCAGGTACCTCCAGTGAGTGTAGCTGCGGAGGCGAACTGTTCCGTCCCATTAATAGTTATGCCCATGGCGTATGCACTGGTTAAGCCATCTGATAGACCCAGACCGGCATAGTCTTCCAAGGACAGCTCCCCGCCGGTAATGGTGAAATCCCAGGAATAGCTCCCGGTAGTGGCAGCATAGAAGGTTTCCGTCCAGTCAACGTGAGCCGAAGCGCTATAATCATACCCCATACTATCCATAAACTGTGCAGACGCAGCGATATACCCATCCTCGTCTCCTAAGGCGCTGGCGCCAACAGTGGTAGGAGGGTTAACGATCATACCTCCAGGCACCTCAGAGGAAACCGTCAAGCTGACGCCTGTATCTGCAGCAGTCTGGGTGCTAATAGTGGTTGTAACAGGCCCAGACTCACCATCTTCTGTGGAAGTAATCAGATACTCCGCCGAGGTGTTGATAGTCAACGCCCGTGCCAGGTTTGCCGTGACAACCAGTGTCAAGAGGCAACAAGAAATAAAAACCATCAGTTTCTGCACTTTCATCATCCATTCCTCCTCAAAGTATTGTTGTTAGATACTGCAACGCCCACCATCAGGTTTCAAAAGCCAAATGTCCTGCATTTCATGAAATGCACCTGCCGCCATTCCATTTCCCACAGACTTTTATAAGCAAATACCATACCATTCACCTAACTATATGAAATAACATCTATTTTTCAATCTCTCCATACTTCTACCGAGAGTAGTGTAAAAAAATCCGACATGTTTTACAAAAAGACTAAAGTCTTCATCTTACGGGGTAATCGGTAAAAAAGGTAGTCAT
Source organism: Desulfobulbaceae bacterium (assembly GCA_024763055.1). Classification (GTDB taxonomy): domain Bacteria; phylum Desulfobacterota; class Desulfobulbia; order Desulfobulbales; family Desulfobulbaceae; genus DRLX01. The sequence continues at coordinate 2,885 of JANTGH010000242.1, read as the reverse complement.
TAAAAGGAGTTTGGGGGAATATTCTGAAAATATGGAGGGGGAATAGATAAAAAGCAGGAGTAAAAAGGTGTCAGGAAATTTTACATTTTTCTTTGCTGTATAACAGGCTACAGTCACCAGTATTTCCAAAAGAGCGGAACCAGCATGCAAAAGCCACGCAACATAAATTAAGCAACAACAACAATCCCCCGGCTTTCCGCCAGGGGATTTTTTTGTCTTCTTTTGTCCGTGCATGTCCGTGCGGGTCGGTGGCTTTTTTCATGAACCACAGAGTCACAGAGGGCACAGAGAAAAATTCATCAGCCACGGACAGGCACAGACCGGGCTTTTTGGCCTTTCTTCGTGTTCTTCGTGTCCTTTATGGTGAGACATCGATTAACAAGTTGTAAAATTTCCTGACACCTTTTTTCAGCTGTTTTTCCCGCCCATTTTCTCACTTTTTTCGTCAATTCCCCCTAAACCGCCACGACACCTGGCTTTCCCGCCGATGACGCCATAAAATGACAAAAATGCTGCCGGCAAAAATATGTCGGATTTTTTTACAACACCCTCAATGCAAGCAGATAGCAAATTGAAAAGCGCTGTCATATCAAGAGGTTACATGAATGGCATAGGAGTTGCATCTCCAACAGCTAAAGATAGAAAATCATGTATTTGAAATCTTATGATTACGGAGGTTTATCTATGAGGAAAATACGAGTAGCCATGTTTAGCTTGGCATGTATTCTGCTGCTAGCCGGTTCATCATTTGCTCTGTCAATTTACGTTGATGCCGCACCTAATGTGTATGGATCTTCTGATTATCCTGCCTGGCAAACCGCAGCTTATACTGCTGCTGCTGATGGAACATTTATAAACATGTCAAATGGGATAAATAGTTGCAATGTCGGAACAACTGATTTTGAAATTCAGGATGAAGTTGTCTACAGTTTTAGTGATCTAGGGAAAAGGCTGACTTGGGTATATTGGATTCCCGGCGAAACCACAGCAAGTTTGGGTAGTGGTCGTTTTCAGATTAGCCTTACAAATATTTGGGATGGCGATACTCTTGATTTTTATAATTATTATTATGGCTCCACTTGGCTTACACCTACAAAATGGGTTGACTATGATACGAATAATGATGGTACGACTGATGGTGTTATCGGAACCGCTGGGATGGCTTGGTGGGGAGCATCTGGAGTTAACACACCAGAAGCATTAGCCGCAGATATCTCCGATTGGGGTTCTGTTTCTGAAACTTGGATTTTCACAGCAAACCTTGATGGAAACCTAACAAGTGTTACCAATAATCGTGCTGCCGCACCCGTGCCCGAGCCTTCTACCCTCCTGCTGATGGGCATTGGCCTGTTGGGCCTGGTGGGCTACAACCGCAAGCGTTCCAAGAAGGGCTGAGCCGGTATAAGCCAAGCTCCATAAGCAGCAACTAAGATCCCCCGGTTTGCCCCGGGGGATCTTTTTGTCTTCTTTGTCCGTGCATGTCCGTGCGGGTTGGTGGCAAAAATCATCAGCCACGGACAGGCACAGACCGGGCTTTTTGGCCTTTCTTCGTGTTTTTCGTGCCCTTCGTGGTGAGACATCGATTAAAAAGTTGTAAAATTTCCTGACACCTTTTTTCACCTCATTTTCCCGCCCGTTTTTCCACTTTTTTCGTCAATTCTCCCTAAACCACCACGACACCTGGCTTTCCCGCCGATGACGCCATAAAATGACAAAAATACTGCCGGTAAAAATATGTCGGTTTTTTTTACAACACCCACAATGCAAGCGGACAGAAACTTGAAAAATACTGTCATATCAGCAGGTTACATGAATGGCATAGGAGTTGCTTATATACTTATAAATTTTGGAAAAAAGAACAATTTAACCAATACTTTTTAATCTAAACGAGGAGAGGGGGAAACAATGAAAAAACTTTTAACACTCTTATGCGCGGTGACCTTGGTTCTGGGGCTGGCAATCACTTCAAGCGCAACCCCAATTTTTTATGAGGCAGATAACGTTTCTGGTGTTGGGACAATAACTTATGGCTGGGATACAACCACCTCTCAACCCACAGACGTTCCTCCCGAATTTCAGTTCGAAGGATCTACTGGAAATTACTATGGAGACCTCACTTCTTTTCTCCCCGGCGAATACACTATCGACGTCACCCTGACAGGATTCTGGGTTACTTCCCCGAATTTCACTCTGCTGCCCTATGTCAACTTTACCAGCGGCGCCTATACGTTTTCTTCTCCGCCACCTCTCAGCGGCGCGATCGGACAGTTGTCGTGGATTGTTACCCCTGCTACTACTACTACTCCTCTCACTGGATGGATTTCATATGATTTTGGAACCACGGGCGCCTTTACCAATGCCGGGGTTAATGCGCAGCTCGCCGCGATTGATCTTGCTTATTCTAACGCTGCAAACGGCATCATGGATGCCAATATTGGCTGGGATACGCTGAGAGTTGAGCTGAACAGTACCGCTCCCGTTCCCGAGCCTTCCACCCTCCTGCTGATGGGCATCGGTCTGCTGGGCCTGGTGAGCTACAGCCGCAAGCGTTCCAAAAAGAGCTGAACCGGCATAAGCCAAGCTCCAGACTAAGCAACAACTAAAATCCCCCGGTTTACCGCCGGGGGATTTTTTTGTCTCCTTTTGTCCGTGCGTGTCTGTGGCAAAATTCATCAGCCACGGACAGGCACAGACCAGGCTTTCCTGCCCTTCTCCGTGTTCCCTGTGCCTCCGTGGTGAAACTGTTTTCCACCAAACTGTAAAATTTCCCGACAATCAACAACCATCGACGGTTGTCAGTTTGACTTTTAGACTGATTTATGATTATCTGAATGACATATCTGAAAATGTCCAGGCCACTGTTGTCCGGTCAGGTTCTTTTATCC
>JANTGH010000241.1 GCA_024763055.1 Desulfobulbaceae bacterium | reverse complement strand
GCAAAATTGGTATTCAAGCCATCGCCGGCAAAATACATCGGGTAGACCAACAGGTCACCAATAGCATTCGGGGCAACATAAACATGATCTGCATTATCGCGTGCCATTGCCGGCAAGGCCAGGAATGCTACACACAACAAGGCGACAATCCCTTTCAACAACTGTTTCTTCATCTTTACTTCCTCCATGTTTGAGTTAATGTATAACCTGACTTTCTTCTTCCCCGCTTAGCTTATCTCATACCGGGCTGCGTACCGGATTTGTTTCTCCATATGTCCCAGTTGGGGATAGATAAGCGGATTCTTAAACACATGATACCATTTACTTTGTACCCGAACCCAGCAGTCACGCAAGTTCCGGCTGACTGTTTTGCCATGGGACAAAAAAGTCAGGCGACAGTCGATGCAACATAAAAAGGGCTGCTCACATGTCACGCCAAGAACCTCGACACCCTGCAATTCACTTTTATACAGGAGTTTCATGTACAACGCATAACTTTTCTCGCTGATCATCTCCTGTATGTAAGGGGCCTCCCGGGTAAATGTCTTTTCCACCTCCTTTCCGGCTACCAGGCTCCAGTATTGGTTGAAACCTGCCATTAATCCTTCTTTTTCCTGAAACGCCTTATTGTTCTTCACCGGCACAGGCCTGTGGCCACAGCCTGTAGTACAGCCAAGGCCGGCAACCAGCAACAACGTCAACGTTATCGTAAACCACCGTCGGTAAATATGACGTTGTATTTTTTGCATAATAGAGTAAATTCTTCCTTGGCCAGCTTCTTCTTTTTGCTTGCCAGTATCCGTTTTTTTATCCACTGGCGCCGCTCGCCGTCAAGCTCCGGCAGTTTGCCGGATTTTTTGTCTTTGAAGTCTGCCCATTTGGCCAGATAATACGATTCTACTGCTCCGGGGATCAACCCCAGATGCTCGAGCCGGTCGTCCAGATAGCATTTTGCCAGCAGGACAGTGCGGGAAAGACCCTTAACTTCGGCTGACCGGGGACAGTTCAGCTTGTTTCTGATCGCTTCCTTGGCAAACAGTTCAGTTTGCACAGCCAGGTCTATGAGGGCTTTCCGGCTCGGCTTGAGAACCGCCTTTCCCAGGTGCTGGCGCAGGGCATTAACCTCGGCGTCACTTACCTTGACCCCCTCACCGCGGGCAACGATCTGCGCCGCCGAGACGCTGAAAGTACCGAAGACCAGCACAAGAACCGCCAAGAATAAACCAATGAGCTTTTTCACCTTATGACACCCTCATATTGAAGCTAACTACCGACAATCGCGACATATACCCGTAATAGAAAGGAATTGCAAGCTTTTTCCGCAATCTGGATAGTATACTTCTCATCCTCCGGGGCTAAAATCAACCAGGCTATTGCTCGTCCTGCCCAGCGAAATTCCATTGAGCGACATCACTACCTGCGGCTGCCCCTGGCTGTCCGGAACCGCAACCGTAACATAGAGCCCTGCAACCTCCAGCTGATAGGCACCAAGTATCCCGGAAATCACCGTGTGGCTTTCTCCCCTGGCCACGTCCCGCACCACCAGGGCAATTCCTTCCCGCCCTTCACCCAGTTCCCAGAGGGCATCTCCGTTGAGATCCTCAAACACGTTGCCGATGAGATAGGGGTGAGGAATCAAAGGCATAGCAAGATCGACTACTGCTATATAGACATTATGGGGAACGTCCGGACCGAGGTCCAGAACCGCTGCGTTGAAACTGATACCCAGCTCGGTATAATTCTGACTGAAGATCCGCTTCACTCCTCCATAGGCGGGATTCAACTCATCCATCAGCCAGCTGTTAAAGGTAAGCTTTGCAGCTTCAAGGGGATCAATAAAACCTGCAAATGCCATCGCCCCCAAGACTTCATCCGCCGCCGTCGGATCATATCCCTGAGCGGCAATCCGGTCGACTACGCTGCTGCCATCCAAACCGGTCGGGCTATAGTATAACTGGGTCACCATATCCTGATTGTGAGCAGATGCCGCCTGATAAAGAGAATCATTCCAAGCCAGCGGTGGCAGCCCCTGGTCAAGAATCCAGGCATCATCACCCAGCGCCAACCGTGCTGCTGCTTCATCAATTCCCTGTGCCTGCAAGGTTACAAGCGGATGAACCCGGGCCTGATTGATCAGGCGCCAAAGATAGGCGGAAGCTTCAGCCTGCTCATCACCAAAAGCCGCAACGGGCAGGAGACAAAGAGTAAGCAGCACAATGACAAAATAGGTTATGGTTTTTTTCTTCATAGCAGGCTAGAAAGGCTGCAATCATCATGCCACTACCATAGCCTTTTTGCGGGTTGTCTTATTATTTCAGTATTTACAAGATGTTATCCATCCTGATGCGTTATCAAAGAACTCTGCTACCTTTTCTTTTACTGGCTTGATTGAGACATAATCGGCTAAATACAGCCAATCTTTAATGGAAAGATTATGTATTCAGTCAGCTTTTACTCGCCAAAATCGGCAGTATTTGCTAAAAAGTACTCTGCACTTAAAACAACGAAAGCCACTGTAAGGGAGATTGGGATTGCGGGCAAATGATAAATCAGCAACAAATGGAGTAAACCGCGCATGCAGCATACGGTAGAAATCTCTGTGGTTATCCCCTGCCTCAATGAAGAGGAAATGATTGCTTCGTGTGTCCGGGAAGCCCTGAATACCATCCGGCAGAATCACATTGAAGGCGAGGTGGTAGTGGCAGACAACGGCAGCACGGACGACTCGGTAAGGCTTGCCAAAAAGGCAGGGGCCCGGGTGGTCAGGGTTGAAAAAAAAGGTTACGGCAGTGCCTTGCAGGGAGGGCTAGCGGCAGCCAAGGGGAAATATGTCCTGATGGGAGATGCCGACGGCAGTTATGATTTCGGCGAACTGCCAAATTTTCTGGTCCAATTACGCCAAGGCAATGACCTGGTGATGGGCTGCCGGTTGCCGGCCGGCGGCGGCAAGATCGAAAAAGGAGCCATGCCCTGGAAACACCGATGGATCGGCAACCCGGTGCTTTCGGGCTTGGGAAAGCTCTTTTTTAACTCGCCCGTTACCGATTTTCACTGTGGGCTGCGGGCTTTTCGCCGGGAAGCCATCCTCTCCCTGGGATTACAGACCACCGGGATGGAATTCGCCTCGGAAATGGTGATCAAGGCAGGACTGCAGGGATTGAAAATCGTCCAAATTCCCATTACCTTGCGCCGCGACGGCCGCTCCACCCCTCCTCATCTGCGCTCATTTCGCGATGGCTGGCGGCACCTGCGCTTCATGCTGTTGTACAGCCCGAAATGGCTGTTTATCTATCCGGGGTTGGTCCTCTTCTTGTTAGGTTTGGCGGGAGCTCTCATCTTGCTGCCCAGGCCCCTGACGGTGGGAAAGATCACTTTTGACCTGAACTCACTGATGGTAGCCAGCACTACCATGCTGGCAGGTTTTCAAATCTTCAGTTTCGGGATTTTCACCAAGGCCTACGCAGTCAGTTCCGGGCTGTTGCCGGGCAGGGAATACTGGCACCGGCTGATCAACGGAAAATCAGTCGAAGCGGGGACGATCATCGGCTTTTTGATCATGCTGATGGGAATAGCATTACTCGGTTATGCGGTCATCGGCTGGAAAACCGTCCATTTCGGTCACCTTTCCTACCAGGAAAGCCTGCGCAAAGTCATCCCGGCAGTCACCTGTATCGCCTTAGGTATCCAAACGGCTTTCACGGGTTTCGCCCTGGCGATCCTGGGACTGGAAAAATGAGTCGGAAAGCAATCGACTATTTTTTTCTTTCCCATCCCCTGCGGGGGACAGCATCAAAAATCGCCTTTCACGTCCGAAAAAAAATCTTCAAGGTATTTATGGATATAATGAAACCCGGTGAGCAGACTACCATACTGGACGTGGGTGTAACCCCGGACCGCTTACTGCCGGAATCAAATTTCTTTGAAAAGCTCTACCCCCATAAGCACCAGCTGACGACCACCAGCATCGAAGATGCCTCGTTTTTGGAACAGGAATACCCGGGTCTCACCTTTATCCATACCCCGGAAGGGAAAATGCCTTTTGGGAATCAGCACTTTGATATTGTTTTCTGTTCGGCAGTGCTGGAACACGTGGGGAGCAGAGAGGAGCAAAGCCGGTTTGTCCGGGAACTTTTACGGGTAGGAAAAAGGTTTTTTCTTACCACTCCCAACCGTGGTTTCCCGATCGAGTTTCACACGTTCCTGCCTTTTATCCACTGGCTGCCACAACCTCTTCACCAGGCAATGCTGCGGCTCCTGGGCATGAATTTCTGGGCCGAAACCAAAAATCTCAATCTCCTGACCCCGGCCTCTCTCAGGACATTATTTCCCGCTCACATAAATCTGCAGATCAGGAAGCACTATCTGCTGGGCCTGCCTTCCAACCTCATGGTTTGGGGCGGGGGGTATAGTGAGCGACAACGCTCCAGCTGTATCCCATGCGGTGGTGCATGCTTATATCCGTGAAGCCGCAGGTTTCAAGGAGCGTTGTTAATTCATCCCGTCGGTAGTATTTCGCGTAACCGGGATTCAGCTGGTCGTGAATAATAAGCCGGCGGGTATAACGATTGACGCGCAGGTAGTAGTTCGTCAGATATTCCGCCATCGGCAAACCGGGAAAACGCCGGCAAAGGTGGGCATAAGCTTCCGCCGGGGGCAGCAGCAGGGCGGCCAGGGACTTCACCACCCGGTGGGGAAGCCGGGAGGTCAACCGGCGCAACGGACGGACCAAAGACAGGTACCAGCCGTTCTTTTCCTCACTATACACCCAGAGAAAAAGCTTTCCCGATTTCCCCAAAGCTCTGCCCATGGCTTTAAGGGCCGGAACAGGGTCAGGGATAAACTGCAGGACGCCGATACAGAAAATCAGGTCAAAATCAAGGGGGGGAATATCCTCAGCCGTCCCGTTTGAATAGGTAACGCCCTCCAGGCCGGCGGTGTTTTTTTTCAGCACCTCAAAGGCAGCCGATGGTTCAAGGGCC
>JANTGH010000240.1 GCA_024763055.1 Desulfobulbaceae bacterium | reverse complement strand
TACAGGCACATCTACTGTGTCGGCTTCACGAATTTCGTGCTCGATGTACCAACAGTACACCTGTGCCGAAATTCGCTTGCCTCCTTGTATCTGCACCTGTCTCAACGTTCTCCGTGCACGAATAACTGCAGGATTTAGGTTACATTTTTCAGAGGCGATATACATGATGTTGCCACAGCCATCGGCAAACAGCCTATGTCGAACTGAGGTGGCTGCCCTCATCAGGCAGACAGAAGGGCCTGTCCATGGTACCGGCAAGGGGGCCGGTCTTGCCCTGCTGGTGTTGTTCCTCGTTGTTTTCCTGCTTACCGGCCCGGTTGCCGTCATATGTGCCGCAGGGGACACGGCCAATCACTATGCACTGTATGTAATTGATTATACGTCCATCACCGGAGAAGCAACCCAATGGCTCCTGCATCATGGATTTAATCTTAAAAAGGATATGGAGTCGTCCCGCTCCATCTCTCTTTCCGGCTCCCCTGAAAGAGGATTGGTGATTGAAACACAAAAACCGGCCCTTGGGCTTGCTCTCAAGGAAGATTTACATGTGGAGGATGTGGGAGCAATCGAGATCCAGTGGGGGGTGCTGCAGTATCCGCAAGGTGCGGCCTGGAACAAAGGAATAAACAGGGAACCGTTGATGATCACGCTCTTTTTTGGCTCCAGGGTGAAGGCAGACCATTTTTTTCTTCCCGACTCACCCTGTTTTCTGGGACTTTTTCTTGGGGGCCAGGAAGATCACGGCCAGGTGTTTGTCGGGAAAAGTTATAAAAAAACAGGTAGGTACATGTGTATCGGCGCCCCAAAACCCGGGAAGATAATCACCAGCACCATTGACCTTGCCGCCGCCTACCGGAAAGTGTTCAAAACAACAACGGTTCCCCCGCTCACCGGCCTGGGAATTGAGGTTGACACCAGTGATCTGGATGACGGGCGTTCACGATCTTTTCTTAAAAAAATTGTTTTTTATAAATCTACGCCGGAGGGTGAATCAAATGTTTACCGTAGATGAAGTTCTCAAGACTCAATACCCTCAACTCGAGGATAAACCTCTGCTCAACCGCCCGGTCAGGTCCATGTTGCGCAAGCTGCTCCATGAAGATGAATTTTCACAATTCTCCAGCCGGTACGCTCATCTGCACGGCATTGATTTTGTTGAACAGGTTTTGGAGTTTTTCAACATCACCTTCACTGCATCAAATCGTTCCCTGGAAAATATTCCGGTTTCAGATCGGGTTGTTATCGTGGCCAACCATCCCATCGGCACTCTCGACGGCCTTGCTCTGTTGAAACTTGTCCATGACGTCCGCTCCGACGTGCGAATCGTTGCCAACACGCTTCTCTCCTTTGTAAAACCCCTGCAAAATTTTCTCCTGCCGGTCAACAACATGAAAGGCCGGACAGAAGGGGAACAGGTCAAGGAAATTCTCCACTGTCTGGAAAATGATGAGGCTGTTATTATTTTTCCAGCCGGGGAAGTTTCACGTCTCGGTCATCGCGGCATCAAGGACGGCAAGTGGCGCAAGGGTTTTCTCTCTCTTGCCGCCAGAACCAAGGCGCCCATTCTTCCGGTGCGGATAAGAGCAAGAAATTCCGCGGGATTCTATACCGTATCCATGCTGTGTAAACCTCTTTCCACCTTTCTCCTTGTCCAGGAAATGTTCAGGCAGCAGGGCAATCAGATCGCCATGACCGTGGGCAAGATTATCCCCTACGAGAGTTACGGCAGGTTGCCGATCAGTGGCGGGGAAACAGCGACGCTGATCAAAAAGCATGTCTATTGCCTCGACAAGCGCAAAACCCCCATCCTGCGGACCGTGAGCGGAATTGCGCGGCCCGAGCACCGCAGCGACCTGAAAAAGGAGCTCAAAGGGGCCACTCTTCTCGGCCGGACACCGGACAACAAAAAGATTTTTCTTCACACATCAACAAAACCGTCACCTGTTATCAGGGAGATCGGCCGGTTACGCGAAATTACCTTTCGCACCGTAGGGGAAGGCACCGGACACCGGCGGGACATGGATCACTTTGACCGGTACTACAGTCATCTGGTGCTGTGGGAAGAAGATGACCTGGAGATAGTCGGCGCGTACAGGTTTGTCGATACTCAGGCTACCTTGGAAAAAAAAGGCCCCGAAGGCCTGTATACCAACACTCTCTTTACCCTGGACCCCTCGACTCATTACTTTCTCAACCCGGGCCTGGAGCTGGGCAGGAGTTTTGTTCAAAAACAGTACTGGGGCAAGCGCAGCCTTGATTACCTCTGGTACGGTATAGGGGCATATCTGGCCGAAAATCCCCACTACCGCTATCTCTATGGCCCGGTGTCCTTAAGCGGCAATCTACCGGAAACGGCCAAAGAGCTGCTGATCTATTTTTACCGGCTCTATTTTTCTCCGGATGATGCGGCTTCCTGTTCAAAAAAACCGTACAGATTCTCCTCTCCTGTCCAGGATTTGGCGCGTGAATTCAGCGGCGACAATTACAAAAAGGATTTCAAAAGGTTGAAATTTCTGCTGGCAAATCTCGGCACCTCGGTGCCGACACTGTACAAACAGTATTCACAGCTTTGCCGTCCGGGCGGAGTTCAGTTTATCGATTTTAATGTTGACCCTGATTTTAACAACTGCGTGGACGGCCTGGTGGTTGTTGACCTGCACAGGCTGAAAAAGAAAAAACGCCTTCGATATATCGGCGCTGCATGCGCGGCAGAGTCTTTGAACAGTGGGAATAGTCCTGCTTGACGTCAAAATTGATCGTTACTGATGAAGATAGCGGCCTTCAGCGATTCGCATACCCTGCATGAACAGGTGGAAATACCCGGAGCGGAAGTTCTTATCTTTGCCGGCGACATGAATAACTGCCGCGACCAGCAGGACGTTACCGAATTCAACACCTTTCTCGGCTCCCTGCCCCATAAGCACAAGATCGTGGTGGCCGGTAATCATGACTATCTCCTGGCAGAGGACAGCAGGCAGGCAAAAGAACTGCTCAACGAGGCCGTCTACCTCCAGGATGAGATGGTGGTTATCAACGGTGTTTCCATTTATGGATCGCCATGGCAGCCTTCTTTTAATGACCTGGCCTGTGATGCTTTTGCTCTGCCGCGGGGGACACATCTTCAGGAAAAATGGCGGATGATTCCCTCCGGGGTGGATATCCTGGTAACCCATGCGCCTCCGGCAGGCATCATGGATATGGACGGGCCTGTTTCGCATGGCTGTTTCGACCTTGCCGAGGCGTTAAAGAGCGTGCAACCGAGGTTCCATGTTTTCGGACATATCCATTCAGAGCATGGAGTAATACGCCATGCCGAGACCACGTACATTAACTGCAACGTGCAGGCCGGAGGGAAAAAAACCAGGCCCGCTCTGCTCTTTTCCTGCCCACCTCTGCACCCGGTGGTCACCGACGGCCTTTCCTGAAATCAGAGGTCATAATCGATCATCATCGCATGGCGAAACTGCAGTACAGATGGCCTCTAACCGGCCGGCTGTGGTCACGCACTCCGATAGACGGCTGAATCCGCGTAATTAAAGCAGGTTACTTGCCAGCATGGAGAGGGTTGAACGTTCTCCCTTTTTCAGCGTGATGTGAGCGTAAAGGGGCTGGCCCTGCATTTTTTCAATCAGGTAGCTCAGCCCGTTTGAATGTCTGTCCAGATACGGATGGTCTATCTGCTGGACATCGCCGGTAAAAACCACCTTGGTTCCCTCCCCGGCACGGGTGATAATGGTCTTCACTTCATGGGGGGTCAGATTCTGGGCCTCGTCAATGATCATGTAGATCCCCACCAGGCTGCGCCCCCGTATGTAGGCCAGTGGTTCAATGATCAGTTTTTCCTCTTCGATGAGCCTGGTCATGGCCTGATATTTCCTGCTTGATTCCGAAAACCCGCCTCTGATCACCCCAAGGTTATCATACAGAGGCTGCATGTACGGCCCGATCTTTGAGTGAACATCGCCGGGCAGGTATCCGAGATCCTTGTTGGAGAGCGGGACAATGGGTCTGGCCACCAGGATCTGTCGGTAATGCCTGCTGTTTTCAAGCCCTGCGGCCAGGGCCAGCAGGGTTTTTCCGGTACCTGCCTTGCCGGACAGGGTCACCAACGGAATATCCATGTTGCAGAGGGCATGCGCGGCAAAGATCTGTTCGGCGTTTCGGGGCATAATCCCGTAATTTGCTTTTTTCAGGACCGGATGGATCAGGCCGTTGGCATCGTGACAGGCCAGGGCTGATTTTTTTCCGTTTCGCAGGACAATATACTCGTTAGGTAAAAGAGGGGGATCGGCACCCAAACCGGCAGACGCCATTCCATCACTTGTGCTGTAGAGGGAGGCAATCAGTTCCCCGTTCACCTCTTCCATATAACGGGAACCGGAGTAGAGGGCATGGATATCGTTCACATGGTCAGTGGTGTAATCTTCCGCCATCAGCCCCACAGCTTTGGCCTTCAACCTCAGGTTGACATCCTTGCTGACCAGGATAAACCGTTCTTCACCCTCTTTCTTTTGCAGATGATAGGCAAGATTGAGTATCTGGTGATCAGGTTTTGATACCGCCGGGAAATGTTTTCGCAGATCGGGGTGGGCTTCCTGCTCAAGCCTGATGGCAATCCGGCCCTTACCCGGACCCAGTGATGCGCCGCCGTTCATGAGTTTGTTGGCGCTCAGGTTATCCAGGGTTCGGATAAACTCCCTGGCATGAAAGTTGATCACCTGATTGCCTTTTTTGAAGTGATCGAGCTCCTCGATGACAGTTATGGGAACAACAATGTCATGTTCGTCAAAATGGGAGATGCAGGAGGAGTCATGGAGAATAACGTTTGTATCCAGGATAAAGTTTTTTTTCGTCAGCATAAAAGAGGAGTTTTTGAATGATAAAACTTTTTACTCTTACCTGTTTACCTCAGTAGTAATATGATTCAGTTAGAAAGACATGAGGAAAGCATTAAAAATTTTCTATTGTCACAAAATTCAGTTGGATTTGCA
>JANTGH010000239.1 GCA_024763055.1 Desulfobulbaceae bacterium | reverse complement strand
TAGGGGCCATCGTTAACTTCATAGTCGCCTTTATGGTTTCGAAGATTACACCGGAACCGCCGGAGCACATTCAGCATCTGGTTGAAGACATCAGGGTACCTGGTATAATGGGCTCCCGTTAATCTGACAAAAACACGGTATCAGAAAAGGGGTCTGCTCCACATGCCGGAACGGCCCCTTTATGCCTTCGATTATGCCCCTGCCGACTTTACGAGGTGATAAGAAGTGGTGAGGTGAGGTGATAAGAAATTGCTTTTCAGCAATTGAGCCGGAAAAGGACGCAGATTTTCTGTTACCGGTTGTTGAAATTTTTGCGCTTCAATTTACGGTCTGAAAGGGTTTTTCACTGCCGGGCCATCCATCGTCAAAAGGTTCCTGAATGACATCCTGGAATATTTCTGTATCTACAGGAGATGGGCGGGATTTCTCCCAAAGCCCAAGGTGCTCAAGTATCTGCCTGATTACTTCGGGCTGGGAACTGGTCCGGCACCGGTGTGGAATCTGGAATGTCACTCTTCAGTTCGGCCTCCCTGCCTGCCGGCAGGTTTATCCCGATCTCCCCGGCTGCGGTTTGAATACCAGCCATAATATCTATTCGGTGCACATCAAATTGTAATTGACAGGGACAATCCTCCTTTTGGTATAAGTACATCGGGATATAAAGGGGGTAGATCCCCTGTTACTTTTATGAAAGTTTATCAGGAAAGAAGTTCTTTCATCCGTGCTGACAAAATACGGATCTTGGTCAATATAGCTTTTTTCAGTAATGTCAGGGTATTTTTGCTGTTTCGCACCTCGCCTCTGAAGCCAGCTCCGCGCCGCAGCACCTGCAGAATTCAGCATCCATCTCATGACTTCGAAGACCGCAGTCCGGACAGGGCGTTTTGAGCTTTTTGTCTGTACCGTCGCTCTTTCTGCTGGTCCTGACCATTTCTGCCGATACGATGCCGGTGGGGACCGCAATAATGCCGTAACCGCAGATCATTATAACCGCGGCAATTGACTGGCCGACGGCTGTTTTTGGCGCTATGTCTCCATAACCAACAGTGGTAAGTGTGACGATTGCCCAGTAAACCGAGCGGGGTATGGATGTAAAACCGTTCTCCTCGCCTTCTACCAGATACATGATGGAGCCGAATATTATTACCAGCATCATGACACCGAACAGAAATACCTCTATCTTCTTGCGGCTTGTGGCAAGTGATTTCATGAGGATGTCAGCCTCTCCGAGATAGGCAACCAGCTTCAGTATCCTGAATATCCTGATGATTCGCAGCACACGTATTACTATCACGTACATGGTTTCCGGCATGAAGAAAGAAAAATACGTGGGGATCACGGCAAACAGATCAATGAGGCCAAAGAAAGAGCAGGCATAGCGGCCCGGCCTGTCAACACAGTATAGTCTGAGTACATATTCTACAGTGAAAAGCAGTGTAAACAACCATTCCGCCGCGTGAAGCCATGTGCTGTAAGTTTCTCTGAATGCCTTCACACTATCAAGCATCACAACCAGGACGCTCAAAGCAATGGTGATTATGAGAGCCAGGTCGAAGAATTTACCGGCAGGGGTGTCGGATTCAAAGATTGTGACGAACAGTATCTCCCTCAGGGGAGAAGAACGGTTAGGACCGAAGGATTTTTCGTAGCGGTGTTTGCTCATTGTATTTGACAGGATTCATGGAGCATGAAGATATCCTGACCTTTTCTTTATTTCATTTCAAAGGATTAGGTGATAAGAGGTGATAAGAAATTGCTTTTCAGCAATTGAGCCGGAAAAGGTAAAATTCCAGATTCACCGCCCAATTTCCACCTGAGATTATATTTAGATGGCCATCTTGTTTTTGTCAATGAGGGGAACAGGATCAACGCCCAGCATGTCGTCAGAATATACACAGCCGCATCGTATCGATTGTCCCTCAATGGATTGACATAGGACAATATACCATTTTTGACGGTAACTGTTGTAGGCATTATGGAAAGTCCCCACAGTGTATATGCTGCTAAAAGTCCGCCAAGCACCATCAAAACAGCAATGATGTTCTTCTTAAATCCTGCCGGCTCTATCAGCCAGATGGCAAGAGGCACCAGAAACGGCAGCAAACCCTGTGCATAAAAAATAAAGATGCTCGATACCATATCCAGTGCTCTTGGAGCTAAAATATGGTAAACACCGAGCCAGGCTAAACCTTCCGTAAACTGGTGGAGTGCAAAGAGCAAAGGCAGGCTGGCAAAGATAACTTCATTGGGTGTGCTGACTTTCCTTAGCGTCAATATGCCAACAACCCCGATAGCACCGGAAAGTGTGAAGTTTAAAATGGCAAAGAACAAGATATCTCCTTAAGTTATGATGAGATAGTGCCAAAGAAATTATTTTTTCAGCAAGAGACCCGGCAAAGATGTAACCCAATCCGGCCGGATTTTACAAAGCTAATTTGAGGGGTGCTGTGGATTTAAGAATTCAACCTAAATCCTGCATTCCGGATATGAGAAAAACAGTACTTTTTTAGTCTAACAACAAGTTGCGGCTTGAAAAATTATTCCGTCAATTCGCGGTTGCACTAAATCTGAACAGTGAGGATTTCCCCCATATCCGTCACCCTTCAGGATTGCCATATTCACTGAATACATGGTAGTTTCCGTTAAAATGCAAATGTGCTTTTGCCTGTACTTTTCATGGCAGGGGATATTGCGCTGAACAGACGGCGCAACATGAAAGTTTTGACATTTCCAGTATCGGTCTTAGTTTTCAAATACAGCTTTTTTTAATTATAAAAGCATGATCAATAAACATCGAATCAATGAAACAATTTTCAGGGAGGATTAAAGCCGCATGAGAAAAAATACTTTCAGCATCTTGACAACATTCTTGATTTTAATCCTTACAGGCTGTTCTTCCTATCAGTACAAGGCCGTGCCCTTTTCTCTTCCCTCCAGCCAGCCGGGACATGTGGATATCGATGGAATCCGGATATCAGCCACTGCTTATCCGTCACCTGATTACGCAAAGGCCAGGTTTGGCTTTAATATACGAAAGGCAGGCCTTTTACCAATCCAGGTAGTCCTGGACAATCAAAGCAACAGAGAGGTCTCTATTGATCCATTTCAGACTTTTTTAATTGATAATTCAGGCCAGGCCTGGGCGATATTGCCTGAACAGGAAGCATATAAAAGGATAAAGGAATATGGGGATGTCGGAAATGCCTTGAAGGGTACGGTTAAACCCGCCGCAATGTTAGGTGCCGCCGGAGCGCTGCTTGGTTTTGCAGTTGGTATAGTTTCCGGTCATGACGTGGGAGGAAGTGCGGGAACCGGTGCGGTAATAGGCGCTACCGCCGGAGCGCTTGCAGGCGGGGCAAACTCCATGTCAAATGCAGAGAAAAATATAAGGAAGGATTTAGTTAACAGATCACTTAAGAGCAGACCCATAGAGCCGGGGGAACTGGCTCACGGCTTTCTCTTTTTCCCCGGCAGACATGAGGCATTGTCAGTCCATAGCCTGAGGCTGGCGCTCAGGATAGGTAGCAGGAAAAAAATCGTTAATGTCCCTTTAACGATTTGGTAGGCATGGAAATTATGAAAACCACCAAAAAGGGAAAAATAATGCCATGAAAACGTCGAAGCTTATTTTGCTGCGCCACGGTCAGAGTCTTTATAACAAAAGACATCTTTTTACCGGCTGGACTGATATTGATCTGAGTGATCATGGTATTGAAGAAGCCAAGAGGGCCGGTAATATCCTGAAAAAACAGAGCCTTTATCCTGATATATGCTTCATCTCCCGGCTCAAACGCGCTATTCACACGGCACAGCTTGTGCTAAGAGAGCTTGACTGGGAACATATCGACTGCATCAAAAGCTGGAAGCTCAATGAACGCCATTATGGTGCCTGGCAGGAGCATGATAAGAATGCTATCAAGGCAGATGTAGGGGAAGATCATTTCATTGCCGTCAGGAGGGGTTATGATACACCACCTCCTCTTCTGGAAGACGGAGATCCGAGACTTCCACAAAATGACCCAAGATATCGCGATATTGAACCTGCGATGTTGCCCCGCGGGGAATCCCTTAAAGATACAAGAAGGCGGGCGTTAAATTATTTTTTTGAGATGATCGCCCCCGAACTGACGCGCGCCAGGACTGTCCTTGTAAGCGCTCACGGCAATTCGCTCAGAGCGCTTGTAATGGCAATTGAAAAACTCTCACCGGAAGAGATCGTGACGATAGAGATCCCAACCGGAAAACCAATGCTCTATCTATTCGATGAGACGCTGCATCTACAAAAAAAATTAACCAAACTGTAAAGTTCCAGTGTTCCTTAGCTGCAATGTTTTTTTCATGATGAATAAGAATATACGTACAGCATTTTCATTACAAATGAAGTCCTGACCAGCGGCACATTACTGAAGTGAGCATAATGAAAACAAAAAAATCAGACAAGAAAAAACTGGGACTTAAGGAATTAATAGCCATCGGCGTGGGAGGCATGGTGGGTGGAGGCATCTTCTCCGTTCTTGGCCTTTCCGTTGAACTCTCCGGCCATGCCGCTCCCATTGCCTTCAGTCTGGGGGCCGTGATCGCGCTTCTCACCGGCCTGTCCTATTCCAGGCTGGGCCTTTGTTTCCGGGATGACGGGGGCAGTTTTACCTATCTTGAACATGCATTTAAGGGGAAAAATATCGCGGGCATTGGAGGATCGCTGCTCCTTACAGGTTATATCCTGGCCCTGTACGCCTTTACCTTCGGTGTCTACGGGACCGCCATGCTTGGGGGTTAGGCAATTATCCATTGTAAGTATAAACGCAGCGGCCATCAGGTTGAAGGACCGGATCAATATAAATATGCTGATCCCCCTGACAGGAATAATTTTAAGCGGGGCATGCTGGCTGGTCCTGGTAGTCTATCTCTATCAGACCAGCTTCAGGGCATTGATCTGGATCGGGGGATTTTATATGGCAGTGATGACAGCCGAATTAATTTTCAGTCAGAGACGTCTGATTTTCCGGAAGGTAAATGAATCGCATG
>JANTGH010000238.1 GCA_024763055.1 Desulfobulbaceae bacterium | reverse complement strand
TGATGAAAGGACTTTTGGAACACGTAGTAGCCGCGTGCGGCAAGGCGTCAGTGAAAGAGCCGGAAGAGACCTGTCGAATCAGTGCCCTACTCTACCCGGAACTCTGTCAGTGCTCTACTCTACCCGTAACTCTGGGGAACTCTACAAAACTCTGGGAAATCCGCTGTCGATACTGCAATCCGGCAGAAAACAAATTGGAGCGAGATAAATAAAACAGGTTTTAGGTAAAGCCCATCAGCTTCGGCAGCCACAGGACAATATCCGGCAGGGCGATCAGGGTGGCAATGGTCAGCACATCGGCAACGAAAAAGGGAGTGGCGCCACGGAAGACATCCTGGACACTGCACTCCGGCCGCACCCCGGCAACGACAAAACAGTTCAAGCCGATTGGCGGAGTAATCAGGCAGAGTTCCGCCATTTTGACGACGATAATACCAAACCAGATCGAACAGCCCACGCCCGAAATACCAAAGGCGGACTCCGCAGCAGTAACGGCCTCTCCCCCGTTTAAGGCGATGACTGCCGGATAGACCACCGGCAGGGTCAAAAGCAACATGCCGATGGCATCCATGAACATGCCCAGGATTGCATACCCACACAATATGAATATCAGGGTGACCATCGGGCTTTGGTCAAGGCCGGTAATCCAGGCGGAAAAAGCGGCAGGCAGGTCGGCAAACCCCAAAAACCGGACATAAAGGAGTACCCCCCAGATGATGGTAAAAATCATGACCGTCAGTTTGGCAGTCTCCATCAGGGCGCCGGTCAGCTCTTTTAAGCGCATTCCTTTGTACAGGGCCATGCACAGGATGACAAAGGCGCCAAGGGAGCCGGCTTCAGTCGGGGTTCCCACCCCACCGTAAATACAGACCACGATAATGCCGACCACGAAAAATATCGGGAGCGCTCCGGGCAGACACTTAAATCGTTCTTTCCAGCTGTATCCTTTGACCGGAGGCCCGAAATCCTTACGGGTCCGGGCAAGAATTATAACCAGCCCGCCATAGATAACCGCAGATACCGCCCCCGGCAGAAATCCGGCCATTAAAAGGGCGCCCACGTCCTGTTCCACTATAATGGCATAGATAACAAGAATTGCAGAAGGTGGAATCAGGGATGCCAGGGTGCCGCTGGCCGCAACGACCCCGGCGGCAAACCGCTTGTCATAGCCAAGTTTGAGCATCTCCGGTACGGCAATACGGGCAAAGACCGCCGAGGTGGCAACGGACGCCCCGGAGACGGCGGCAAATCCGGCGGCGGAAAAAACAGTTGCTACCCCCATGCCGCCGGGCAGCCAGCCTACCCAGCGTTTAGCGGCCTTAAACAAGGCCCTGGTCAGGCCGGCGTGATAGGCCAGGAAACCGATCAGTATAAAGGTGGGAATCAGTGACAGCGCCAGGGTGGAAACCTTGGAATGGGGAATCGTTCCGGCCATTTTCATGGCCACCAGCAGGCCTTTGTTAAATCCCATCCGAGCCGAGAAAATCCAGAGCAGACCGAGAAAACCGGCGCCGGCTGCAGCAAAGGCGACCCGGACCCCGATAATGACAAGCGCCATCATGAATCCGGTTACCCAGAGACCGATGGTGACCGAATCCATCTGGGCCATGGTCGTAAGCAGCGTCATGGCTGCTCCACAACATTTGTAGAATCGCTATCTCCCATGATTGCTTCGGCCTCGGACTTGGCGAGTGAGGCGGCATCTGCCACAAGCGGCACTCCAACCGGTCTGTCACCACCTTCTCGTATGGCTCTGACATACCCCCAGCACTGCAGGAGCAGGCGCAGGGCGAGTATGGTTAAGGAAACCGGGACAACCAGTTTCGCCGGCCAGGTCGGCAGATTAATATCGAGTGAGGAATCGCCGATTGAATAAGCACGGAGAAAATGCAGGCTTGATCCGTAAATCAACACCAGGGTAATCGCAAGCATAATCAGGGTTGAGAGTAATTCTATAACCCACAATAACCGGCCATGGAGATGAGTGACCAGGATATCCATGCGAATATGGCCACCCTCGCGCTGGGTGTAGGAAATACCGAGAAAAGCCAGAAAGGCCATAGCCTGTTCCACCCAGTCGACATAGCCGTTTACCGGCAGGGAGAACAGCCAGCGGCCAAGAATATTGGCCGTTGCCAGGAAGACCAGCAGCAGGATAACAATGCCGCCTGCAAGATTCAACAGGGATTCAAGCTTGTGGAATACCTGATCCGCCAGACTAAGCGGTGATCGATCTGTAAGAACAGGGGCGGAGCCGGCCATGATTACGAAATATGCATGTTTGAAAAGAGAGTATTTGAAAGAACAAACCCGCATCCATAGGAGGCGAATGCGGGCTCTAAAAAGACACTACTGTGCGTACAGTTTTTCCGTGAAGTCAAACAACGCCTGGGAATCAAATTTCTTGGCGTACTTCTTGATCCAGTCGGCACGAACGGATTCTGCCAGTTTATTCAATTCCGCGGTCTGTTCAGGGGTAAAGGTAACCTTGGTCAACCCCTGCTTGGTGATGGCTTTCTCATATTTGCCGGTTGTATTATTGTCATAGTTATCCACATAATAGGATATCGCCTCGTCAACCGATCCTAAAAGGGCATCCCTGTTCTGCTTGCTGAGTGCATTGAGGGCGTCGGTATTGACGACAACCGGGCAATTGGCCGTGCCCAGGTTCAGGTTGGTGGTCGCCCATTTACCCACTTTATAGGTTTTTGTCGCCAGATGTGCGTGCGGCGCAAAAGCGGCTGCATCAATAACCCCTGAGTCCATGGACTGACGGACTTCGGAAAAGGGTACACCTGTTTTTACAGCCCCTAATTTACCAAGAACTCCCATGATGCCTCCGGGGCCGCGCACCCGCATCCCCTTGAAATCGGCAAGCGATTTGAGCGGCTTCGTCTTACTGATAATATTGTATTGGGGCAGGGGGGTCGGCATCAGCAGGGTGGCGTTCCATTGGGCCATATTTTTCACCACAATCGGGTTTGCATACACCTTTTTGTAAATGTCGGCAATTTTTGCCAGCGAGACTTCCTTGGTAAAGGGCAATTCCGTCACGGTGATGGTCGGGTTTTTATCCTTATGATAGAAGGAACAGAACTGGGCCATTTCAAAGGCGCCGATAGAAATGCCGTCAAGGTTTTCCTTGGCCTTGGAAAGTCCGCCATAGGAGATTTTCAATTTGAAGTCGCCATTGGTTTTTTTGTCCACCAGATCGGCCAGTTTTTCAACGTTTTCGGTGAACGCCCGTCGTTTGCCCCACAGAGAAACATTCCAGACCGTCGCGGCCTGTGCCTCTGCGGCAAGAAAAGCGATACATACCGCTGTCACTACAACAAATTTTGTTCCAAATTTCATAACTCCTCCTTTTTATGGAACTTTGGTTTCATGGATACATAAACATACCTGATTACCACTAAAGCTCAGCTTGGGTGAAATCAGGAATACCCTCGCTCTCCCTGGAAAAAATTATCGACCTGAAATCAGGCATAAGCATCACGGCATACGATTTGGTATCATGGCTGTAGTGATGTTATCCCTTGTTGCTGAGTAATGGAGGTAATTAAATAAGCATATGATTCGGTAGATACCAGGAAAACACTATTCCATCAACAAGGAGTTTATTCTTCCTTCTTTTTCAGGAGGTGAGAAAAGGCCGGCTATGGGCAGTCTCAAAGCATGCGGAGATCATCAATACTGCCAATTCCCGTAATTCGCACCCCGTTAACTTGGATGAGTTCATTATCAGGTTCAAGACTATGCAGGTCTTCTACTATATTTCTTTGAAAGGTTTTCCAGTGTCCGTTCTTAGCGTCAATTCCCAGCCCAAAGCGAAGAAATTCATGATTATTCGGGCCAATACCAACTTCATCCTGGTCGTTAACGGCAACCGGTTTATAAGTGAAATGCCTGAAGCCATTTTTAGTTGTTACTTCAACATGAATTCGAAAATCACCATCGAAGCGCGAACTCCAGGCTATATGTTTTTGATCGAAATTTACCCAGCTTTCAGGTGAGTTTTGTTGTGAAGAACCGTGGCGGAATATTGCAGAGCCGTCAAAGGAAATGACGTTGCTCTGCTTTGTATCATCATATTCTTCAGTAATTGCAGTATCAATTGCATTTGCATCCAGATTTCCATTTCCGTCAAGAATATACCAGCCATTGATTTCCGGATCGTTATCGCCGGGATCATCTATATATTCACCGGTGAAATATATCGTCGGCGGCAACATATAAACATTCTTCTTGAATATGTTGCACAGGCTTTGATCAGCTTGCTCACAGGCCAGATCTCGAACCCACCCCGCCACCCGGATAGCGCCTCGCTGTTCAAAATGGGTGGCGTCCATTCGTTGAAAGTTTCCACTCCAGGTAAGAATGGGCACGTTGCCAAAGGCGTACCCAAGATTTCTTGTCGTTTCGGTTCCGAATCGGTTCAGACTTCTCTGGTGGAGGTCCAGCAACAGAACCTTGCGTCCGGCATATTGGGGCGGAAGATTTTCTCCGGCCACCTCGATCATCCAGCCCGGGTAATTACCGCGATTGTCCCCCTGTGCCCTGGAATCCACCGGTGTAACAAACACCGGTGTTATGTCGAGATCAAAGGCCTGCTCTCTGTAAAAACGCAGATTGGTTTTGAAGTCATCTTCAGTCATTCCCGCATGTAAATCATTGGCGCCAAACTGGATCAGGAGAAAGCCCCGCTCTGCAATGGGCGTGTTTGCAATCATCGCTCTGGTGGCTCCCCACCAGCCCGGCCCTTTATAGTCTGGATCCGTAGGTAGCGGCGGTTGATTCCGGTAAGTTGATGAATCAGCGCCGCGCCTGGCCTGGTTGGAGACATTGTCGGGATTGCGCATGTATCTGTACAGCTCTGAACCCCAGCCTGTCCGTGGATACTGGTAATCACCGGATTGGAGTATATCACCGGGCAGATTATTATCATACCGTACCGTTGAGGCGCCGATGATAAAGATTTTCTGTTTGGAATGCTTTGAAAAAAGCAGAAGGTGATACGTGGGAAGAAGAGAATCAATGTCAGCGCCTGTTGCCATTGC
>JANTGH010000237.1 GCA_024763055.1 Desulfobulbaceae bacterium | reverse complement strand
GGCCGTGATGGCCAGGGAAGCCTGGTTCTCGGGATTCGGGTCATGGGCCAAAACGGTAAAGGTCAGGGTTTGCCCTTCATCAACTTCCTGCGGGGCAAGGGGATCCCAGGAAGGTGAGGTGGTGGGATCAAAATTGATGACTTCGATTGCTGCTACCTGGCTGTCATTAAGGCTGCCGTCGGAAACGGTGAAATTGACGCTGTAGCTGCCCGCCTGATGTTCTCCGGGTGTCCAGGTGAACGCGTGCTCTTCGGGATTGAACATCGCCCCGGCCGGCAGGTTGGCGGCAGTATAGACCAGCGGATCATTGTCGGGGTCGCTGCCATACAATTTAAACGTGAGGGTTTTGGTCGCGGCTGTGGATAGGGGCACCACCGGCTGCAATGTCGGCGGGCGGTTGATGTTGTTGACTACCACTTGCACTGTCGCCACGTCGGACAGGCCGCCGGGATCGGCCACCCTGGTGGAGATCAGGTAGCTGCCCGCCTGGTCATAACCGGGCTGCCAATGGACTTCGTAGGTGTTTGGTGCCGTTGCCGGAACGGCGTCAGCCCCGGTCGGCAGACCTGAGGTGCTCCAGGTGAGTGGATCGCCGTTGGGGTCGCTGGCCGAAACTTCATAGACCAGCAGCTGGTTTTCATCAATATGCTGGATCGGAATAGGGGTAATGCTGGGTGAAGTATTAGGATTGTAGGGGAGCACGGTGATCCGGGTAGTAGTTTCAGCGGCAAGAAATCCGTCTGAAGCGGTAAAGCGAACCTGGTAGGTGCCGGCAAAGCTTGCTGGTGGGGTCCAGGTGAACGTTTGACTCACTGCATCAAAATAGGATCCTGCCGGCAGGTTGGCGGCGGTAAAGGTGAGTGGATCGCCGTCGGGATCATGGCCGGAAATCTCGAAAGTCAGATTTTTGGTTTCCGCTACCTGGCTATCGGCTATCGGGTCGATAGTAGGCCTGCGGTTGAGGTTGTTGACTATGATTGTCACATCGTTTGTTGCGCTGAGACCGCCGGTGTCGACAATTGAGAAGGTGATCTGGTACGTTCCTGCCTGGTTGTAGGAGGGTGTCCAGTTGAATGTTCTGCTGGCCGGGTCGAACATTGATCCTGCCGGCAGGTTGGCGGCGGTAAAGACGAGCGGATCATTGTCGGGATCGCTGCCTTCAACAACAATGGTCAATGGCGTTCCTTCGTCAATCTGCTGGTCTTCTATTGGGATGATAACTGGAGGATTGTTTGGTGTCTCTTCACCCTGGCAGGATGGGATCATGGTGAAATCAAACTGCAGCTGATCCGGATTGCTGAAACGCAGAACCCTTGCCTGGCTGGTTTCCCCGGGGTCCAGTACGCCGTCACCAAGTAAATCAGAAAAATCAAGGTAGGATAAGCCATTCATAGTGCCATCCGCTTCCGCAACGGTAATGTCCGGCGTTGTTATTGCGGTGATGAGAGTCCTGATGGGAGGGGTTAACGGCTGCTGACCGGTATTGGTGACTGAAATGGAGGTGTAAGTTTGTTGATGTTCGTAGTCATAATAAGGTCTGTCCCGGTTGATTTGGATTGGACAGTCAGAATCTTCTCCCTCAACCAGGATCTGGATGGTGTAGTCAAACTGCAGTTGATCGGGATTGTCAAACCGGAGAGTTATCGTGCTGGTGCTTTCTCCGGGGTCGATGGTTTCATCAGCCTGGAGTTGGCCGCCCGTGGAGATGAAAAGGGACAGGTCCATGCCGTCAATGTCCTCATCCCGGTCCAGGTCACCCTGGCAGTTGATGCAGTTGGCGCGGCCGAACTGGGCGGACAGGGCAGCAATGTCAATCGTCGGTGCGGTCAGATGAAAATAGGGTTTATTGTCGGCAGTCAGCCCGTCAGGCTGAAAAACAGTGACCTGGGGTGACGTTATCGAGGTGATAACCAGTTTCAGCGGAGCTTGAAAAGTTTCAGTGGAAATGTTGGTCAGGGATATGAGCGCATAGGTTTGTTGATTGGAATAATCGTAGTAGGGTCTTCCCCGGCTGATATCAAAGGATCCGGTCTTGTCTATTTCCGCGCTTTGCACCGAAACCACAGAAAAAAAGAGTGCAAGTAACGTGAAAATGAACAGACAGCTTAATGTGCTCAGGAGGCTGTCCGAGGATGGCTTTTTCCCCCAATGCTGTGCCATATCCAAAAGACTTTCTTTAGAATATGTGGTGTAAATGTATGTTGTTTATTCCTGTAGCTCTTTCCTTTTTATTTTCCATAATCCCAGCAGTCCCGAAAGGAGCAGAAAGAAAGCACCGGGCAGGGGTACTGGGTTTATTTGCAGGTTTCTGATGATCAGCTGAGAGTCAAGGCCCGGGTCATTCGACGGCCAGTCGGACATTAAATGGAAGTAAAAGGGAATAGTCGTGCCGGCCAGTTGTGTATAATCAAAAGTGAAATCACCCTGGCAATGAAAGTTGGCACTGCCGCCCATTTCAAAGATGCGCTGGGAGGGGTTGGCGATAAACAAATCAAAAAAGTCCGAGTTGCCGGCCGGAATGGTTAATTCATACTCAAAGGTCAGGGTACCGCCGGCCGCTGGCAGTATAAGTGTCTCATTTCGTAGAGAAACAGGCGAATGGAAAGGGTCTTCAGAGAAAACAGCCCATCTGCCTTCAGCGGGATCTATCTGTATTGAGTTCTGGGGAAGTGGTGTGAAATCGTTCAGGTTGATATAGTAAGCAAGACAGTTGCCAACAGGACATCCCATAAATAACAGGAATAATGAAAGAATGATTGATTTCATCGCATTACCTCCGTCTAAAAGGCCTGCATATCCAGCCGGTTCACGCACACATTATCTTCTGCCTGCATTGCCCAGCAGGCAGAAGGCAGATTTATATGTTGGAAAAGCGTGGTGTTATATAAAATCAAATTCAGGAATCTCATGTCCTTAGTTGGTATATATTAGAATGTATACAGCTGATTATGTTAAAAATTCCGTTTATATAGTGGTGACTGCTCATGATTATGTAAAATTCTTCCACTTTTTTACGGTATTCTATAAAGACAAGCTATAATTGTGCCAATATTTTAAAAAATATTTTTGTCAGTTAATACAAATAGTTGCGAGATAGTGGTTTTTGGTGGGGTTTTGTGCGGGTGGAATGTGGAAGTTTTATGCCTAATTTGGGTACTTTTTTACCCTTTTTTCGTGAAGTTAAGCTATTTGTTATCTTATGGGTTCGATTTTTTAGATTGTTTCTGCCATATTGTTTTGCTTGAATTCAACTCGTAAGTGCAACAGTTAAGGATATGTTGGTTAATATTTTGCAGCGGGGAAAAGTTTCATGTTGAAGCCAGAAAATCCTGTATATCGAGAATCTCATTTGCGAAGCATCTTGAAAGCATTGTCATGACGTTTAGTTGCAATGTGTACAACGTTTGCCATTGTCTAGCTGATTACGGTCAAGGCTGTTTTTGCCATTTCAATTGCGGTTGTGGAGGTTGTCACCAAAATGGCCATATACTACCTTCATGAGCGGGCATGGCAGTTGCTCCCCTGGGGGTCCGTGAGAAAATAGCTGCAGAAATAAGAGGTATGACAAGCTGGTCCGGTTGAGGGCTGAGGATGGATCAATGGTTGCTGAATGACAAAGAATGTTTTTTAATTTTTTTTCGGGGAAGAAGAGAGACAGGGAATATTTACATTAGGGAACCTTGAAAAATAGGGCTTTCACTGATCCTCAAAGTTAAATTACAAGATTTAGCCATCAAATCTCGTATTTAACAGGTAATTGACCGTGATGTTGGCTGCGAATTACCCTTTTTTGTCCTTGTTGAAGCCTTTACTAGGAGAATATGCCTGCTTTGGGCATAATTCTCCCTCATATTGTTGCCAGCATGCTGTATCTATCCATATTGTAGGAAAGATTTCGAAGCCCAATTTTTACCCGTGCTCTGGCAATACCAATGGTTCTCACTACAAGGGTCCCAGCTTTTTGGGCCTGAACACCAAAAATATGCTCAACCCTGGAACGAACTCTGGAGCGAGTACGGTTTCCCTGCTTCTCTCGCTCCGTAAGTTTTTTGTGGCGGCTACCTTTTCGTTGCAGATGTTCACGGAATCCCTGCTCCTTGAGGGTATCAATCTTTTCCGCAGAGCGATAGGCAGAATCCGCCCATACCGCACGACTGCTATTCCGGAAATCCAGCAGTTTCTCGAAAACATTACTGTCATGGACGGAAGCCGTCGTTACTTCGTAATCTCGAATAAGCTTATTTTTGACATCGACATTCACATGGTTTTTGTACCCGAAATAATTTTTGTTGTTTTTCCTGGTCCAGCGGGCATCAGTATCTTTTTGACTTTGCTTGTTTTTGCTCCAATCCTGTGGCTGTTTACCTTCTTTAATCTGCTTGTTTTCTTCCCGGCTGTTGCGCTGTTTGGGAACCTTGACCAGGGTGGCATCGATAATCTGTCCTTTCATGGCCTGGAAACCGTTGTGTCGCAAATAAGCATCAAACTTTTTGAAGAGATCTTTGACGATATCGGCAGAAGCAAGCATTTCACGGAACTTCCAGATGGTGGTGGCATCGGGAACAGGTTGGCCCATGCTTAAACCAAGAAAACGCATGAATGACAGACGATCAAGAATCTGCATCTCCAAGGCATCGTCAGACAAGTTGTACAGGGATTGCAAAACCAGAATTTTGAACATCATCACTACGTCAAACGGTTTACGGCCGGCGTTGCTCTTTCGTTCTTTGAGACGAAGTGCTTCCAATTCCGGACGGAAACCTTCCCAATTGATGACGATATTGAGTTTTTTCAGGGGGTCTCCATTTTTATCAATTTTATCGAGACGATGTTCAAGGTCAAAAAAGCCAAACTGGTTCATTTTCACGCCCTCATCAATGAGTTGTAACTGCTTGTTTTCTGGGCATGAATATATCATTTTTTTGCAAAAATTGCATCTGTCAATTAGTTGAATTTTTCAAGATACCCTTTACTGGCCTTTGCCTTGGGGACAGGTGTTGGTGATTTAATCTCTGAAGGAATGGCACTGGGTTACGGTATGGCATTGATATCGTTTGGCGCTTCC
>JANTGH010000236.1 GCA_024763055.1 Desulfobulbaceae bacterium | reverse complement strand
GAATAGTCTCTGGGCACGTAGTAGCCGCGTGCGGCAAGGCGTCGAATAAGATCCAGCGAAATTCTTTATTAGCGCTCTACTCTACAGTTTATCAAATTTTGAGCATAACGAGGAAGCGAGCTCGCGAGACTCCGGGAAATTGGGCAAGAATACAATTTTTCAAGGTGGCCTTACCGATTAAGCCTCTACAGTTGTGATGCTTTGGCCAGGGCGTGGATAATGTTATCTCGCTGCTCCTCACTCATGCGGACTGGAATCTGATAGACAAGAGTACGGTTCATCAGCTCGGCAGAGGCCGGCAATGTATCCGGATCGTAGATGATCCGGCGTTTTCCATGGGCAGAAAAAGGCCAACCGTTATCGGCTAAGGTCTTCGCGCCAATCAGATGTTCCCAGGATGGATAAAAATGCCAGGAATTTTCTCCAAAATTAATGGCGCCGGCGCCGTTTTCACGTAAGACTGTATTGACCTTGGCGGCATGTTCTTTATCGGGCAGCATAAAAGCGAAAAAAGTCGCGGAATCACCCTGTTCATCAATAAGGTTACGAAAAGAGACTCCCGGAATTTTCGCTGCCGCCTCTTTAAGGAGTTGCTTTGTTTTTTTCTGGGCAGCAATCATCTGGTCAAGTTTTGCCAGCTGGGCAAGGCCAATGGCACCCTGCAGCTCCATCATCCGGTAATTAAAACCGATAAACCGGCGCCCTTCCCCACCCCTGCCACCGGGATTGACCACATGGTCATGCCCGTGATCGTGGTATTCGGACATCTTGCGCCATAATTCCTCGTCCTTCGTAATGCACATACCACCTTCCCCGGTTGTCATTGTCTTGACTGAATCAAAGGAAAAGGTGCCGATAGAGCCAAAGGTGCCTAAATGACGACCATTGATACGGGCTCCGGCCGCCTGGGCCGTATCTTCGAGGACCGGTATGGAGTGACCCTCGGCAACGGCCATGATCTCCTGTATTCGTGCCTGGGCGCCAAGCATGTGCACGGGAATAATTGCCTTTGTTTTTTCGGTGATTTTTTTTGCAAGATCAACGGGGTCCATGTTCAGGGTTTCATCCACCTCTGTAAAAACAGGGATCGCGCCAATGTCAAAAATTGCTTCCCAGGTGGCGACAAAGGTAAAGCCCTGGGTAATAACTTCGTCTCCGGCCCCTACCCCAAGGGCAGCCAGCGCCACCTTCAAAGCGGCTGTTCCCGAGGTAACCGCCTGGGCAAAACCGGCACCGGTATATCCGGAAAAGGCACGCTCAAATTCACGCACCTTGTAGACACCCTGCCGCTCTTTATCAAACTCATATCGAAACAGGATCCCTGTGTCAAAAACATCAAGTACCTGCTTCTTTTCCTCTTCGCCAAAGACCTCAAAACCGGGCATAGTCAGTCACCTACTTCTCGAGTTTTTGTTTTATGGTATTATTATCATCAAGGAGCAGAATTTCCGGATGATATCCACCCAGCTCCACATCTTCCATCAGACAGTAACAGGCAATAATAATCAGATCCCCGACATGCCCTTTGCGGGCTGCCGCCCCGTTAAGACCGATTATGCCGCTGCCGCGCATACCTTTTATAGCATATGTATCAAACCGCTCGCCATTATTAATATTATAGACCTTGACCTGCTCAAAGGGAACAATTCCGGCTGCTTCCATAAGCTGCTCATCTATGGTCAGGCTGCCCTCGTAATTAAGATCAGCCTCGGTAATTGTGGCCCGGTGTAACTTGGCTCGCAAGACTATTCGCTGCATGATATCTTGTTTTTAACTGATAAATATTTCCATAACTGCATGAAATTACCAAACATCAACCCGATACGATTACGAGAAACCTGCCAGCAGACCATTATCAATCAGCCTGACCTTATTAAACAGGGTTACGGCAAGAAGCAGGCGCGTACTATTGTCCGCCTCGGAAACAAATTCCAGTGTATTGCTGTCTACAAAGCCGACATAGTCTATATCGGTCCCGGCATGGGAAGAAATAAACGCGCTCACTTTTTCACCAAGACGAGTTGTATCCCGTATTCCCTTCTGAAACAGTTCACAGGCCAACTCAATGCTTTTTGACAAACTGAGCGCGCTTGCTCGCTGATCCTTGTCAAGATAGATGTTCCGGGAACTCATGGCAAGTCCGTCCTGCTCACGGACAATGGGGTGAGCAAGAATCTCGACCCCCATATTCAGATCAAGAACCATCCGACGTATGATTGCCAGTTGTTGAAAATCTTTTTGTCCAAAGACGGCAAAATCCGGACGAATGATATGAAATAGTTTGACGACCACAGTAGTCACCCCTGTAAAATGGCCGGGACGGTGTGCTCCGCAGAGATGGCGGGATAAATGTTCCACGGTTACCGCAGTCTGAAATCCTGCTGGATACATCTTATCTGTGGAGGGAGAAAAAAGGACGGAAACACCTTCTTTTTCAGCGAGCTCTGCGTCTCTGTCAAAATCAGATGGATACCGGCTTAAGTCCTCGTTGGTACCAAACTGTATGGGATTGACAAACAGGCTGACAACGACATCATCTCCATATTCCCTTGCCATACGCATAAGACTGAGATGCCCTTCATGGAAATAGCCCATGGTCGGAACCAGAACGTTTTTTCTACCAAGAACCGCATGGTTCCGGGCCCAGGCAATCATTTTATCCGGTGTTTCAATAACTTCCATTGGCTACTGCAATTCTTTGATGGTATACTCCACCAATGTCCGTACAGGATCGGCCTGGCCGGTTCCCTTGGATTTTTCCGTTAAGCTCAAGTATTGCTGATAGGCTGTTATGGCCCCGGTTTTTTTCCCCATGGCCGCATATACTCGACCCATGGCATACTGGGCATCGGCGCTAAATCCTGTAAAAGCAGTCAATTCACGATACAGGGCCAGGGCTTGTTCAAATTCCTTCTTCTGCTCGTTTATTCCAGCCAGTCGATACAATACAAGAGGCTTTAAAGGATTCTTTTTACTTATCCCCTGATTTACCTGCTGCAGTTGATTAACAGCCGTTGGGAGATCCTTGGCGGCAACAGCTATTTTTGCCAGTTCAATCCGGGCCCATGGGGCTGTAGGGGTGGATGAATATTTGTCAACAATTTGCTGCAGGAGTTCGGCACGTTTCCCATTATCGGCAAGCAGAGCGGCATCAAATGCAGTCACGGCTTGATTTTCCTTATAATTTCTATAGGATCCATACAGGGAAACAATAATAACCACAACAGCGACCGCTGCGACAATTATCCATAATGTACGTTGATTCTTACGTAAAAACGCAATGAACGCCGGTGGCAGGTTAAGCTGATCCAACAGGCCGGAAGTCTCCGACATGGCGCTTTCTTCAATACGATTTTGATTAAATGCACTTTGGTTGGCCATATCTCACTCTTTATCTCTGTTTTGCCATGATTCTCTTTATGGCGTATTACTCGGTACAGGTGCGGGATACCCTATTTTTCAGCAAGGTAGCCCTTGCCGTTGTTTTAACAAAAGAGTAACTATACCCCTTAGATTTAAAAAAATCATTAACGAATTACCCTTGCCGATTGCAGGTAAAAGACCAGGTTCCGGTCAGCCTATGGACAATCACCATATTTATACGGTTTCAGAACTTAACAGTAGAATCCGCAGTCTACTTGAACATCGTTTCCCCTTTTTAAGCGTGAGCGGCGAGATATCCAACCTCCGCAGGCCCTACTCAGGCCACCTGTATTTTACCTTAAAGGATGATCAGGGACAGATCAAAGCCGTATTGTTTAAAATGCAGCAACGTTATCTTCCGCAGCAGCCGGCTGATGGTCAGTCCGTCATTTGCAGAGGCAGACTTACGGTCTATGAACCAAGAGGGGACTACCAGCTTATTGTCGATTCCATTGATTTTCATGGCGCAGGCGCTTTGCGGATCGCCTTTGATCAACTGAAAAAGAAGCTGGCCTCAGAGGGTTTATTTGCAGGTGAACATAAAAAGCCGCTGCCGAAAATACCTGGCCATATTACTCTGGTTACCTCACCAAGAGGGGCAGCGGTCCATGATTTTATCCGTATTGCCAGGCGACGTTTTCCCCAAATACGACTGGCAGTGTATCCGGTTGCGGTGCAAGGCGAGCAGGCAGCAGAGGAAATGGTTGATGCCATTTCCCTGATCAACAAAAAGTTAACTACCGACATCATTGTGCTTTGCAGAGGAGGCGGATCTCTTGAGGATTTGCAGCCGTTTAATGATGAGCAGCTGGCGAGGGCGATTTTTAATTCAAAGATACCCGTGGTCAGTGCTGTCGGGCATGAGATTGATTTTACCATCGCTGATTTTGTCAGTGACCTGCGAGCCCCGACACCAAGTGGAGCAGCCGAGGTGGTCCTGCCCGACGCCGATACATTAAAGGAAAAAACCATCTCCCTGCATGACCGGCTTGTTCGACTTATGGAGCGACAGTTAGATCATCTCGAAGACAGGCTGGCTCTGCTAAAACAGGTACTGGGGGACCTTTCTTCTCCGTTGTCCGGGTTGTTTCTCAGGGTCGATCAGCAGGGCATTTTTCTTGTTCGTTCCATGGAAAATATCCTGGCAGCAGACCGGCAGCGGATCAACAGATTACAACTGCGCCTTGAAAGAAATAATCCCGAGAGCCTTAGACAGGTGTCCATTGGTCGACTGACAGCGCTGCAAAAAAGACTTGTCAGGGCAGCGCACCAGATTCTCCTCTCCAGGGCGCAGTCGCTCAAGCAGCAATCCATCCTTCTTGAAGCGGTCAGCCCCCAGGCAACTCTTGCCAGGGGGTATGCCGTTGTCAGAAAGAAACAAACAGGTGAAATTGTGCTGGACAGCCGCGATATTAACCCGGGTGAACAGGCCCGAATTCTTCTGTATCGTGGCCAGCTTGATGTGACCGTTGAGAGTTGCTCTTACGAGGGAGAGACCTAAATAAAAAAAAAGCCCGGCAAGCATTTAATCCTTGCCGGGCTTTTTTTTAAATTTCTTTAGTGATGGCGTCGTAAAAACTTCGATCTACTGCGTCGTGTGTCCTGTGGCGATTCTCAACATACTATATGTATAGTTAAGACCCGCCACAGAACACTAC
>JANTGH010000235.1 GCA_024763055.1 Desulfobulbaceae bacterium | reverse complement strand
GACAAAAATGATGCAGGCAGGGCGGATTATCTTGATGGGTTGAAAACAAAAACACTCCCTCTTGTAAGGCGATGATTGGATAGAACATGATGACTGGTAACTCTATAGTATTATATGATTTATTTTAAAAATAGAAAGAAGATCTACAGTGATTTTATATGATCACTCTCTACACCTATAGGATTCTCAGCAATTTCTTCCCTAAACATAAAGATCGGAAGTGAAAAAAATAAAACTGGACGTTTGTGTATTGACTTCCATTTTGCATGTTGTATTGTCCTGTAACTGATTTATTAATTTTCTATTTATGGGACTATTTCGTGAAATCCGACAAGTTAGTACATGATTACACATATTCGTTTCCTGCTATACGGGGGATTCAGGCAGGGCGTGAGTATTATACGACCATGTGTCCGTTAAGGCTTATACCAATTTTGTTTTCTACCAACTCCTCTGATCTTCCTCCGGAACTACGCGCACAAAGAGAAACAAACAAAAGCAGAATTCTTCCCATCGCCAAATATATTGTTGCTAATCCGGATGACTATGTTTTTTCATCCATCACAGCTTCCATTGACAGTGAAGTATCATTTCAGCCGTATGGAGAAGACACGGTAGGCCGGAAAATAGGCACATTGACTGTTCCCATGGAGGCCACTTTCCTTGTCAATGATGGTCAACATCGCAGGGCGGCAATAGAAGAAGCTTTGAACGAAAATGCTGAGTTGGCACATGAAACTATTTCCGTGGTCTTTTTCGTCGACACCGGCTTGAAAAGAAGTCAGCAAATGTTTGCAGATCTTAATCGGTACGCAGTTCGCCCTACAAAATCTCTGGGAATTTTATACGATCACCGGGACCCTATGGCTTGCCTGGTGAACCAAATTATAAACGAAATACCGATATTCAAAGGAATGACTGAAACAGCGAAAAGTTCTATTTCCAATAGGTCAAGAAAGTTATTCACCTTAAGCAGTCTTTACCAGGCAACAAAAAAATTTCTTGGTTACAAGGATAATCAAGAAATCTCTAAAGATGAGAAAAAACTCTCTTTTGATTTCTGGATGGCTGTTACTCGAAACATGCCTGACTGGCGAGATGCTGCCGACAGGAAGGTGGCACCAAGCGAATTGCGGCGTGATTATATCCATGCGCATGGTATTGCCCTGCAAGCGTTGGCCATTGCCGGCAACACCCTGGTAAAAGAACATCCAGCTACCTGGAAGAAAGACTTAAGAAAAATCAAAAAAATTGACTGGATGCGAGCCAATACAAGCTTGTGGGAAGGACGGGCTCTAATAGGTGGCAGCTTGAACAAATCACAGAAAAACGTCCTTCTCACGGCAAATATCATCAAAAAGAACTTGGGGCTATCGTTAAATCCCAAGGAAGAAGCTGTAGAATCAATATATGTCCAAAGTAAAATCTCTTAACATATCGGTCGGCTCAACGGAGTCATTACTGGATAACCGCTACCTGGAAAGATTATCCGATACAATCCGTGAGGTTTACCTGGCTGATAATCGCCCCTGGGTAATCGGGTTTAGTGGGGGCAAGGATTCCACCGCCACCCTGCAGGTTGTATGGACCAGCCTTTCTCAATTACCTTCCGAAAAGTTGTCTAAAACCATTTTTGTTATTTCCTCCGATACATACGTCGAGACTCCGGTCATTGTAAACTATATTGATGAAGTCCTTGTGAATATCAACACATCGGCAAAAAAACAGAACCTGCCTTTTGAAGCACATAAAGTTACTCCACAAATAGGCAATACCTTCTGGGTCAATTTGATAGGCAGAGGGTATCCAGCGCCTTACAGCCGGTTTCGCTGGTGCACCGACCGGCTCAAGATTGAACCGGCTAATCGTTTTATAACTGAAAAAGTCACCTCATACGGAGAAGTCGTTGTTGTGCTCGGCGCACGCAAGTCGGAAAGCGCATCCAGAGCCGGGCAGATGAAAAAAAGAAAACAAATCAGCCAATATCTTACCCGGCATTGCGACCTCCCCAATGCCTGGGTGCTTACCCCCATTGAAGACTGGCACACAGAAGAAGTCTGGGACTATATTTTAACAAACCCTTCCCCCTGGGGCGCTGACAATCAGGTTCTCCTCGAGATGTATAGAAATGCTCAGGACGGAGAATGTCCCATGGTTATCGACAAATCAACACCTCCATGCGGCAACAGTCGTTTTGGCTGCTGGACCTGCACGGTGGTTGCTAAAGATTCGTCAATGGAATCAATGGTCAACAAGGGTGAGGAGTGGATGCGCCCTCTCTTGGATTTCAGAAACTGGCTGGCAGCAACACAGAATCCAGACAAAAAGAAAAAGATTCGTGATGTGCGAAGACGAATAGGCCAAGTACAATATCAAAATTCCCAAGAGGGGAAAAAGTTGATATGGGGGCCGTATTTATTTTCATTCAGGCAGAAAATTCTCAAAAAGCTGTTAAAAACACAGAACCTGCTACGCCTACATGGACCTGACCCCAGAATTTCCCTGATCGATGAAAAAGAACTGCTGAAAATCAGACAGATCTGGTCATTTGAAGAAGGTGACTGGCAAGACAGCCTTCCCTCTATTTACAAGGAGGTAACTGGAGAAAAACTTAACATCCCAGCGGATGACTGGTCCGGAATGGGGGGAGTAGAATTTGAAATTTTGCAGCAAGTTTGCCAAGAGCATAATCTTCCCACAGGGATGCTTACAGAGTTATTTGATGCGGAAAGGCGACAACATGGCATGTATCGACGCTCTACAATATACAGTGATATCCATACAATTTTAAGCAAGGACTGGCGCAGTCGGGAAGATGTGTTCCAAGAGGCCGGCATTATTGCTGACCAGGCAGACGGAACAGCCTCATGATATTTCGCTCAATTCTTCTTGAGAACTACGGTTTGTTTGCCGGTCGTGTTGAGTTTGACCTGACACCGAAAATCAAGTATCGCAAGTTACGACCTGTCATCCTGATAGGTGGTAAAAATGGTGCGGGCAAGACCACCATCCTTGAGGCGCTTCGCCTGGTACTGTATGGCAAGGCCAGCTTGGGAAATCGGGTAAGTCAAAACGAATATGAACTTTTTTTAGGTAATCAAATTCATAATGGTGCTGATGCTAGCCTCAAGGCAGACTATGCCCGGCTAGCCGTGACGTTTGATCATGTAGAACAGGGAAAACAAAAACAGTACAAGGCTGAACGATCCTGGCTGCGCAGTGAGCGTGGAAAAATAACGGAGTATCTGAAAATCATAAAAAATGGAAAGATTCTGCAAGATGTTTCTCCGGAATTCTGGCAAGGTTTTGTAGAAGGCCTGATCCCTGAGCGGCTCTCCCAGCTATTCTTTTTTGATGGAGAAAAAATAAAAAATCTTGCTGAAGATACCAGGGGAAGCCTGGTTCTCGCCGACTCCATCAAGATTCTTCTCGGCCTTGACCTTGTTGAAAGGCTGAAGGCAGACCTCACTATTTATGCTGCCCGTGCGGCAAAGAAAGGCAGTAACAAGCAAATACAAAAACAACTTGTTTCGCTTGAAAAGACGATTTCCAAAACCAAAAATCAACTGTACGGCACCAAAGAACAACTGGCCGAAGTTCAGACCACTATTGATGGGATAGAGGCTGACCTGCGAAAACGAGAACAGTGGCTCCAGCAGCAGGGGCATGTATTTGCAGACAGGCGGCAAACGCTCAAGGAAACCAAGTCGGCCGTTAGCGCAGAGATCGCCTTTCTGGAAGATAAAATTCGACAGGAATGTGAAACGACCTATCCCTTTGCCTTATGTCCAAGCATCGCGCAAGATCTTCAGGAGCAGCTCAAGAAAGAAGAGGAGTTGCACAAGAATGCACTGGTAAAGGAAGAGTTTCTCCATTTACGAGAGGAACTCAAGCAAGTCCTGGCCGATAGCCAGATGCAAAAGACCGGGGAGAAGAGAGAGCTTCAGCAAACCATTCTGGCTACCATTGATTCCAAAATTGCCATGTCCGGCAAATTGCAGGATTTAGTTTTAATTCAAGGCGTGTCAGAACGGGAAAGGCAGCAGTTCTTTTCCTGCCTGAATGACGCACAAAACAGGTCATTACCAACTGTCCGGCAGGCAGGAAAAGAGCTGGAGCAGGCAAGGATAAAACTGCGCAATATCACGCAGGAATTGAACCAGGGGCCGGAGGAAGCACGATCAGAAACGATTTTTAAGGAGCTGACAACATTACATCAACGTTTGGGAAAATTCGAACAAAAGAAAAAGCAACTTCACGAGGAAGTCCGCAAACAGGAAAATATCCTGAAAGCATTACAGCGCGACCACAAGCGACTGGTGGAACAGCAGTTGTCTGATGAAAAGAGTGCGCAAAGACTAGAACAAATCCATGCCATTCAAAAGGCTCTGGACAGTTACCTGCATCTGCTTACTCAAAAGAAAATAGACCAGCTGTGCGACGCCGTGACACGAGGATTTAATCTCTTGTCGCGAAAGGGGGGCATGATCAAACAGGTAACTATTGATTCGAAGACATTTACCTCAACGCTTTATAACCACAACGGTGAGCCGATCCCACAGGATAAGTTATCGTCAGGAGAAAAACAGCTCTATGCCATTGCCATGCTCTGGGGCCTGGCTCGAACATCCGGCAGACCCCTGCCCGTGATTATTGACACGCCATTGAGCCGCCTGGACAGTGATCACCGCCGCAACCTGATTCACAATTACTTCCCCCATGCCTCACATCAGGTTATTCTGCTCTCAACCGACACCGAGGTTGATAAACAACTTTATAAAGAACTCAGTCCACACCTATCCCATTGCTATCACCTTGTTTATGATAAACAAACAAACGCAACCGCTACAAAGGAAGAATATTTCTGGAAGGAATCTAAAGCATGCCTGAATTGACTCTCAAGCGCATACCGTTTACTGAAACAGCAGACAAACAGTTGCGTATGCTCAAGGCAAGAACGGGCATGGCGGCTAATTTTCTTTGCCGGCTTGGTTTTTGTCTTTCATTGGAAGAGAAACAAATACCGCTAAAACTGGAAAAAGGCTTTCATGCTGGAAGAGAAATTAATAGGTATACTTTATTGGGAGAGT
>JANTGH010000234.1 GCA_024763055.1 Desulfobulbaceae bacterium | reverse complement strand
GCCTATTGAAGAAACCCTGTTTGGCTTGAGTACCGCAAAACCAATGTAATCATCCTGATATTTATCCAGCTTGCCGATCATCCTTGCAGCAATCTTCCTGGTAAAAAAGTTGACACGAATGGTGTCGGCCGGATATTTGGCAAACTTGCGGGAAAAGAAGTTAAAATAGGTATCCCGGTAATCAGCGTCAATGTAACCCCTTTCCAGAACAACGGTTTTGGCAACAGGTTCAAGGTATTCCTTCAATTTGCGATAATCATCATCCGTCAGATAACCGGCGCAACACTTTTGCAACGCCTGCCAGTCTTCCGGCTGTTCAAACTGAATCAGCACATAGGGATCATCTTTGAAAAATATCGGCAAAATCTCATCCTTTTTTCTGTTATGCGGAAAACGAAAACAGTTTCCTGTTTACCTTTGGCTATACTGTCACCCTCTCCACCGCCGCATAATCCTTGTCAGTCGGCATGACAAACAGGCAGGCCCCGCCG
This sequence comes from Desulfobulbaceae bacterium, assembly GCA_024763055.1. GTDB lineage: Bacteria > Desulfobacterota > Desulfobulbia > Desulfobulbales > Desulfobulbaceae > DRLX01. The sequence continues at coordinate 4,606 of JANTGH010000234.1, read as the reverse complement.
CTTCTTTCCGCCCATAATTCGCCAAGGACTTTTTTTTCTCTAGAGTCCTCGTTCCAGAGGTGCGCCCCCTTATATTCAACAATCAATACCCTCCCGTCTTTCAACTTGCAGACAAAATCAGGATAAAACTTATCCGTCGATGTTTGCAGCCAGAAGGAATGCCCCGGCCGCCTGACCGGGTTTCTCACCCAGAATTCAACTTCTTCCATCTGGTCGATGAACTGAGCGCATTCAAACTCTTCCCCCCTGTCCTCCAGATCGCCAATTTCCGGGTAGTAATGTTTTTTAAACTCATAATTTCCCCGGTAGGCTCTTGAATAGACATACTTCCGGGGATCAGCTTCATAAGAAAAACAGATGTCCGGTGTTACGGTCACTTCCGACTTTTCACCAAACAACAATTTTTGATAAACTTCGTGCCGGGTATCCTGCCGATGCTGGTTGATCTTCTTTTCAGCAGCCTTTTTTACCCGGTATTTATCAAGGACAAGCTGGTCAAGTGACATGTCCCGCTGTTCAATAAGAGTCTGGACAAGCCTGGTTAAAAATATGCCTGAGTCTTGCGGCGAAATGTCGACATGAGGGATGTTGCGGTCAAGCCAGTAAACAAGGGTGGCAACGCTCCAGCTTGCGTCACTGGCGAAAAGCCCCATCTGGCTTTGCAGCTTGGCTACAAATCTTGCCGCCACCTTGCCGTTTTTGGTAATATCAATTTCACCGCTCTGAGCGTCCGGCCTCTTGGCGGAATACTCATCCTCGGAAAGCAGGGCATCACATTTTGCCAATTTCCAGGGATGGTCAAGAAAATGCGTTTCCTCAAACTGTTCAAAAAGGTTTCCCTGCTTGATCGACAGCATCGGCACAACAAAGGGTATTTTCTTTTCAGACGGGGTGCGTTTCTCCTCTTCCGGGTTCTTGCCGGTGGAAACAAAAAACGCCTGGTCAACTCCGGCCTTGCCCTCATCCGTGTTGCAAACCGCTTTTATCTCTTCCCGTTCCTCTTCGCTCATTCCTCCGCTAAAGGAAAGTTTCTTCTCCTTTTCATCAAAGATGATTTTCTTACGGATTTCTTTGGGAAGTTTTTCAATTTCCGGCCTCTCCGGCATAGTGACCGTTACCATACCCATGAACGGTTTATTCTGACCAAAGGGAAGACCCTGCGGTTCTATTTTGTTCTGAACAATCAGGTCTTTTGCCTCCTGCCTTTCAAAGCCGCTTTTAACAAGGGCATCGGTCAAGGTGTTGGCAACCTCCGAAAAATTGGCGGAGGTGGCAAAGGCATAACCCACGTTCAGTTCTTCATGGTTTTTCCATGCCGCTTTGGGCAGCCGCATAACCCGGCCCAAAATCTGTTCAACAGCCGTTGCCGAACGCGATTCCGCCACACTGCACAACACATAGGCAAAAGGACAGTCCCAGCCTTCCCGCAATGCGGCAATGGTAATAACATATCGAATCGGCACATTGGCCTGTAAAATGTCTATTCCTTCAAGTTCCTTGGTCGCACCGGTGGCAATGGCTATATGTTCTGCGGGAACCTTGTGATCTGTTATCAGACATTGTTTCACCACGTCCACGGAAAGGGTTTCCCGCCCTTTACGTTGCGGCTGCGCCTGAATAAGCATGACGGGACGGATATATTCGCCGGTCTGCTGTTGTTCCATGCTTGCCGTTTTTTCAAGACCGTCCCGGCAATGAATTGCATCGGAAAGCAGCTCTTTCCAGTCCGGCCTTGTCTCAAGACGGATCGGCATTTTTATCATTTGAGCGGACTTAAGGTCAGCGGCGGACGCGCTGTATAAAATATTGCTGGCATGGTCTTTTCTGGCAGGGGTGGCGGTAAACTCGATAATGCAGGATGGATTAAACCGGGCAAGAGTTTCAAAGGAAAGGCCTGTCCGGGAATTATGCGCCTCATCGACAATAACAACCGGCCTTCGCAGTCGCAAGACATTGGCAAGCGAATGGATTATATTGCCGCCTTCCCCTTTTTCAAGGGACTCCGTGATATGAGGCGGAAGGCCGCTGAAATTATCCATCAAGTCGCCGGAATCCCGATACACCCTGCGGCCAACCGTATCCTCCACCCGGAAAGCCTGCATGGTTGTGACAATAATGGTTGCCTCTCCGTCAAGCTGCGCTCGCTTTACATAAAGGGCCGCTCCCACGTCAAGAATGTTGACCGCGCCAACCGTTGACTCCACCGCTTGCCGGTAGGGGTGATTACGGTCGCGCAACGCCTGGATGGTTTGCCCTAGAATGGCATTGGAAGGAACAAGCCATAAAACAACCGGGGTTTCAGTCTGGACAAGCTCCCCGGCAGCAACCCCGATGCTGTGACAGGCGACAATGGTCTTGCCGCCGCCGGTGGGAATCCGCAGGCAGACATAGGGCAGGCCCGGCAGTTCCTCCACCGGATTATACGGGATTCCCTGCCCGACAATATTCTTTGTCACCGCATAAAAAGAAGTGTCAGCGTCATTGGTGCGTGAACATTCCTGAAAATATTCCCGCAAGGCGTCCAGCGCCCATTCCTGATAGTCCTTGAGCAAAAACATCAATCCACCTTCAATTCATAGGGAATCTGGCGGAAAATCATATTTTCCTGTTTCAGCCGCGCCTGTCCCACCCGGCAGCTTGTACCGTACACCACTTTCGGGCCGTCATGCTGCGGCAGCCCGGCAAGCATGGCGCGGGTAAGGGCATTGCCGCCCTGTGGAGTCTTGTCGGCCAAAATACCGTTATAGAGCAAATAAACAGCAGTGTCGTTATGAATGCCTATAAGTGGAGACTTACCGGAAATCTCATCCGGCAATGGCAGGCCGGTTTCCTTAAAATATACGAACCGAGCAAGGTCGATGAAGGAAACGGTTTTGCTGATTTGTCCGGTGCTGTCGAAAAGTGTTTCACCAAGATTGCAGTATTGAAAGCCGCTGCCCAGTCCAGGGATGTTTTCGGTTTTACCTTTAGCCCCCTTTTTCACATACCCCTCAACGACATTTCGTATTCGTCTTGCGGTTACTTGGCCGCAAATTTCTTTATCCATTTCAACCAGAATAAACTTACGGTTGCCCCCATCTTTTTTATTCTGTGCAAGTACAGCTTGACCTGTTGTGCCGCTACCGGTAAAACTATCCAGAATCAAAGCATTTTTTCCTGTAGCAATTTGCAAAATTCGTTGAATCAGTCTTGTTGGTTTAGGTGTGTCAAACTTGTTGGCACCGATAATACAGTCAATTTCTTTTTTTGCTTCATCTGTATGCCCAGCATCTTCATGAGACCACCAATTGTGTGGCGTCATACCTTGTCGAACTTCGGATAGAAACAATTTTAAAGCAGGGACTGTATTCGTGCCCTGCTTTCCCCACCACAGTTTATTTTCAGCAACATGCTGTTGATGTACATCGTGCTCATATTTCCAAGCCTTTGTACGATTTTTAATTACCAACCCAGAGTTAGGATTAATTATGTCATAGCACAAGTTAGGACGTTTTTCTGGAGATGCCTGATTTAAATAGTCTACTGCTTTCCATGGGCCACGAGGATCATTGTCTGGATTCTTATAACGTTTTACAGAGGCCTGAGTTCTTGGAAAAAGATTGTTTTTAAAATAGTCACTTTTTGAGTAGACAAGAATATAATCAATGATTGTTGCTATCCCTTTAAAATTATTACTAACGCTATATTTTCTTTGCCATGTTATGCAACTTCTAAAATTTTTTGCTCCAAAAATTTCATCCATCATCAACCTGAGAAGATGGACTTCATTGTCATCTATACTTACAAAAATTACCCCATCATCTCTCAAAAAATTTTTTAAAACTTTTAGACGTGGGTACATCATGCAAAGCCATTTATCATGGCGGGAAAGGTCTTCACTCTCAGCACCAACAACACTTCCCAACCACTCCCGAATTTCAGGGCTATTCACATTGTCGTTATAAACCCATTTTTCATTACCGGTGTTGTAAGGTGGATCAATATAAATGCACTTCACCTGCCCGGCGTAATAAGGCAAAAGAGCTTTCAGGGCCAAAAGGTTGTCACCCTGAACAAGCAGGTTGCCGCTTTCCGGGTCGCCCACTGACAAATCAGGGTCGCACTTGAGCAAGTGAAACGGCACTTCCTTATGATGATTCACAACGGCTTTCTTGCCGATCCAGTCCAGTGTAGGCATTTCAACTCCATAAAATAATGTAAACAATCAAAACAGCCTTATTATGTACCAACAGGCACTATATTTCTCAAGAAAAATGAAGACTAATCTTTATCTCAAAAAAAAACCCGAGCCACAAACAAGAGACCTTTTTAACTGAAATTACTTCCATAAAATTTTTCTTTTTCAAAAAGTGACGTTTCTACTTTTATCTATTTTAGAAATCGTTTCAAAAGGCTAAAAACCTGCCTTACCCAAACCTGTCCAGAGCAATTTTCAACCGTTCCCCGATTATTAACAAGGAAAGGTTGTTGGCATGTTCAGCTTCTTCCCGCAAACGGTCAAAGGTCTTCTGGTGCATATTTTTTGGTTTTAGCCATATCGGCTCGAACAGATCGTCACTTGCCCCCAACCGTTTCCGTATCTTCCGGGCCTTCCTCATCATCCGGT
>JANTGH010000233.1 GCA_024763055.1 Desulfobulbaceae bacterium | reverse complement strand
TTGCACTCGCTTACCTCTTCGCGCGGTCGCGACTGTACGCATAGAGGGGCTATAGCGGCCAGCCGCGCCTGCACGAATCTGCAGCACCCCTGACCAGCTACAAGTTTTACAGAGGTGAAACCACATGGTTACAAACCCTGTGACCAGATACGCACAGACAGATATTCGACAATAAAACCGATTGCGTCCGTGCGAGGAAAAAAAGAATTACTACAAGATTACATCAGCCTACCAGAACATCCAATTCCCTGTAAACAAAACATAAATCCCCAGACCGAGGTTTGTGACCCCGTGGGCCAGGATAACTCCCGGGAGTTTTTTTTGGCGGACCAACAGAAGTCCATACAGCAGACCGGCAAGAATGCCCACCAGCACCCGGTTATGTTCAAGACCAAACAGTATTGCCACGGACAAAAATGACAGCCAGGTAAAAGCGCCGATAGGGACTGTATGAAAATCAACCTTAATCAAATAACGAATCATGAAGGATCGCCAAAATAACTCTTCCATGAGGGGCACAACGAGGGCGGCGCCCAGCAGACGCACGGCAATCCACCCGATCGCCGCCGCTTTTGAATCACCAAGACCATAAGGGTCAAAGAAGGAAGTCTGCTCTAACTGAAAAAAGTACTCTTCCGGCACGATCCAGATGACCAACACTAATAAACCACAAGAAATGGCCGTTACAAATTCGCCAAAGGAGAGCCTGATTTTAATATCAGCGGCATATGTATGACGCCAGAACCAGAGCAGAAAGCCGACAATGATGGTCTTGGCGATATAGAGATAGGGACTCAAGTCCGGAAAAAACCGGACCGGCTCGGTCAAAAATAAAAATAATGCAAACGGCAGCACATAGGGAAGCCAGGGTTGCTGCCATAAGCGTTTTAAGTGGCTGGTTTCGTCTTTCACTTGTTGCTGATTATTCTGTATTTTTTAAAACAATCGTGCGCAACGGGATGGCCCGAAAGCGGGAAAATCCATCGCCTGTAATGAGCTGTTGCGACTTCATAGCAAAAAATATTGACCTACCCCTGAGTTTGACAGGAGCAATAAACTTGAAAAACCGCCAGGTTAAGCAATCAGCTCTATTACATTGTTGAGTGTTTTTCAGAACGGAAAATCAAACTTCGACTCCTCTGACTTATTCGTTTTTTTCTCAATCGTGTCTAAATATCGGATCATACTGACCACATTATTGAAGATAAGCAAAGCTTCCTGATAACTGACAATAGAATTATCATGAGCTTGGCTATGTTCATTGCGAACTTTATTGAAAGCGTCCAGAACCGAAATATTCGATTTCAGGATGCGCTCTGTCATTTCAGTTTCAATTACGCCGTCGGTGCGTAAGGACTTTACATACTGTCCAAAAGCACTGTGTAAGGGGGTTGACCTTGCAATAGATATCTCTTGCTTAATACATAAGTTGCGGACATACCTGACCACGAAGGTGTGGAGACGGTCTATGCCGGTTTCTGGCTCATTACGTTTGATGTATTCTTTTACCGATCTAGCAAGCGCCTCAAAGTCACGATCATCGGTATTAGGTTTCAGTGCTTCGATTTCTGGCACAGGGGAATGAGCTTTAAGACGCTCTACGATTTTTACGCAATCATCGGGAAAACGAGGGGCCTCATATACACCCGATAACGGGTTGTATTCTTTTTGATTCCATTCTTCCCATTCCTCAAAGATGTCTTCAAGCACCTTTCCTACTATATAATTTGGTTCAATATCCCAGAGTGCTCTCATACGGTAAGCTTTTGAACCACTCCCATATCCATACTTTTCGTCATATATCTCAATTCCTACACTATCTCGGATAAACTCTTCAAAAGTGCGATTCGAGAAATCTAGCACATAGCCGCTTGCCATTCCAAGGGCTCGTTCGAGCTTCCGTTTTTCTGCAATAGTTAAATCAGACATTGATTTTAGTTATTTGCGCACAACAGCTATAATGTATTCCCTTGATAAGACTTCAGCTCCACCCTCTGTTTTTCCCATCCATTCGCCGTTACACCGCCTGATAATACCGCCCTCCAGCGCAGGCCCGGCATAAAATTTTCCCGTTCTCCTCCACCTCCCGGCAGTCCTGAACCCAATCGCCGCACTGCGCGCACTGCACCCTCCGCATGGGGCGGCCGGGCATATCACACTCGGGAAGATCCACCCGGACCTCCTGGATGGCAAACAGTTCTTCCTGCGGCATAACCTTGTACGCGGCAAGCTGACGCTGGTATTTATTTTCAATCTCGGGGCAGTATTTTTTGGAAAGTTCCCGCGACTCCTCACGGGCGGTAATACGCACCGCCTTGCCGGTCTCGAGATTGACAAAGGTGGCGGCCATGATGCCGAAATCCACCCAGCGCATGGAACGCTTGCCCAGACTGCAGCCGGTGACCGATTGAATGGCATCGGTGGCGCAACGGTCAATTTCTACCAGCACGTACAGTTTTTTCCGATCGCCGCCTTTAGGGTCGTCAATGCCGATCAGCTCAAGAGCAAGCATTGACATCCGCACTCCGATAACTTGACCGGCACAAATATGTCCGTGAATTTTTGTTGAAATATCCAATAAGGTATCAAATGATTCCATGACGCGCTCCAGGTTGCATTGAGATCTAAAAGAAAAAAAGCCTGAGCAACAGACCTGGAAAAAGAATCTACCCGGAGTATTGGGCTCTGTCAATCGACAGCTGCGCGATTATCCCGAATGGTTAACGGCAGGGGGCGAGTGATAGCCTGGAACAGTTCCCGGCAAAAACCGCAGCGTTCGCATTTGCCGTCACAGAGTGACAGCATGTCTGCGAAATCATGGGAAATCATTGAATTATCAACATAGAGGTGATCGCTTAGCCAATGGGCCGCATCTAACAGATCAAGCAGGTTGCCCTCATGCTTGCGGGCAAGATAGGCATGAATCACCTGCTGCAGAAAATCACCGCCCAAGGTGCGTCCGCAAAGTTTGACCGTATCCACATGACAGAGATATAACTCTATATTTTCCGGGCGGATAAAAGGGGAGCGGAGAATTCGATGCGGTTCTTTACCAAGGAGGCGGATACAGCCGAGATCATGGTTCAGCTGAAAGGTAGTGTCCCGTCCCTCGACATTGGCAAGCGCGATATAGGCATCATGGGACAATTTAAATGGACAGCGATAGAGACAACCCTCGTTGGCCAGAACTTCGATTTTCATTGCCGGCAGGCGCTTTCGTATCAATCGGACAACGTGGGCCAAAGTATCAAGATCCCGGTTCAGGGAGCGGTCAAGAAGAATTTTTCCGGGTAATTTAAAGCGGGTATCACTGATATAACTCAGCCGGGCATCTATCTTGTCAAAGGAATCAAGCATGCAGTTTACGCCCGGTACGGCCTCAAGCGTTGCGGCAAGATCAGGGGCCTCATCGGACAGTTTTTGCAACAGATACTGATCACTGTAGACAATACCGTCAAGCAGTCCTTTGTCGGCAAACCCGTCCAGGGCGGCAATAACCTGCGTCAGGCCGTCTTTCTCCGTTAACAGAGAGGGGGGATAAAAACGACTGTTGAGCAAAGCGTATTTTTTCGGTCCCCGCAGCCGGGAAAGACCGGCTGTCAGTTGCCTGTGCATATCCAGACTTTCCAATCGGATACGACTGTCCAGGGCACGGGTGCCAGGCAGACTGAACTGGAGGCAGTCGATATGGGGCTCGACTGTGCTCAAAAAATCAATGTACAGAGGCTCCGTAAGAAATGGAACCGTAAGGACCGGGTTCATAAATTTTCCATATTTTTTCGAAACAGACTGTAAATCGTGACCTCGTCAAGTTTCGGATCAGTCTGCAATATGATTCGTGTCCCGGGATTGGCCCGGAGTGTGGAACAATGATCTTCCGTTTCCATGGCAACCACCGTGCAGGACAGCGGTTCAATATCCCGACCTAAATATTCCAGCCGGTCACCGCATTCAATCGGGTTGCGAACCGCTATCAACAACGGGCTCACTCCACGAACAATTCCGGCCGGTGCATATCCTTGACGTGAACGTATTGTATCATAGAGCATGCCCTCATTTGAAGGGTGAGCATCAAAAAAATTTTCCGTCCGGCCACGGGTACCGATCTTCTTTATTTCGTTGGAAAAAGAGACGGGCAAGACCAGATTTTCACAGCCTGTTCCGGAAAAAACCTGCATTTTTATCCAGTCAAGAGCAGCGCGGTAGACCCGAATCACACTGCCGACATAGCCCACGGATTTCATCCGTCCTTCAATTTTAATAGAGTCTGCACCTGCGGAAATTAACTCCGGCAGACGCATGAGCAGGCAGAGATCCCGCGAATTGAAAATATAGGTCCCCCGCTTATCTTCCTCCACCGGGAAATACTGACCGGGCCGTTTCTCCTCTACAACTTTATAGGAATACCGGCAGGGATGGGCGCAGTCGCCCTGGTTGGCGTCACGGCCGGTGAAATAGTTGGAAAGCATACAGCGGCCGGAATAGGAAATACAAAGAGCGCCGTGGACAAAGATTTCCAGCTCGATATCGGTCTGCCGGCGGATAGCGCGTATCTCTGCAAGACCAAGTTCCCTGGCCAGGTTTAACCGTTTGGCGCCCTGTTTTTTCCAAAATTCGGCAGCGGCGAAATTGGTGACATTGGCCTGGGTGGAGAGGTGAATCGGCAGCTCGGCAACCACCTGCCGGGCAATATGAAAAATCCCCGGATCGGCAATAATCAAAGCGTCAACATCGGCTGAATCCAGGAAACGCAGGTAATCATCCAGCCCGTCAAGATCCCGATTATGGGCAAAAATGTTGACGGTCACATAGACTTTTACCCCGTGTTTGTGTGCGTATTGAACGGCCTGTTTGATACCGCTTTCATCAAAATTACCGGCCCGGGCCCGCAGGCTGTATCGTTCTCCGCCGAGATAGACCGCATCGGCGCCATAGTGAATGGCCGTGACCAATTTATCAAAAGTACCGGCTGGAGCCAGCAGCTCGGGAATATGTACATCCATTGTTTTCTTTTTCACAGGTTGATGAACTGTAGAGTAGAGCGCTAATAAAGAATTTCGCTGGATCTTATTCGACGCCTTGCCGCACGCGGCTACTACGTGCCCAGAGACTATT
>JANTGH010000232.1 GCA_024763055.1 Desulfobulbaceae bacterium | reverse complement strand
GGCTCTGAGTTGAATTCATTTTGTCTCAACTTAACCCACGCTGCAAGAATGGCAGGTCATTTTTTGCCCAACACTTAACTAACAACCATAATATCTATTTATGCCCTTGGGTATAGTTCCATTTTGCATTTACCTGAGCTTCAGTGCTAATCATGTTTTACATTGACTTAGCCTGACACCAATGCCATCAGACCTGTTAACAGACTTCTTAACAGGTCTTTAATTTTCCCCTGAATATTACTTTCCCGGTTCTCCGGGGGAACCCTTCTTGAGCAGTTTATAGACATTTATCATTCGCAGAACAATGCCAACCAGCAAGACTGCGTTGACGAGAATGATCAGGTTGGAGGCAAAAATCATCATGATAAAGTTAAACGGCTCGTTGAGCTCATAGGCGCTTCGAAACAGGCTGATGCCGTAGAGCAGAAAAAAAGAAGCCGCCACAACCAACAGACATTGTCCAAGCCACCACAGCACTCTTTTCACAATCTTTCCCCTTGCTTTTTATATTCGCGTTTTGTAACCTTTTTTTATAAGCATGGGAACCTGTCCGGTCTCTGCAGTCCCGATGTTCTTCTGCCCGCACCAGGGTGGAACAACACCTTTTCCCCACACCATCGATCCGGCTCGGCAACAGGGTGATTCCACAGGAGGGGTTCATTGATACGTATTCATCAAATCATACATACAGCCAACGCTCTATTGAAACCATTTCGGGACATACCGGTGCCCGATACTCTACTGTCTCTGCACGTTACCTCAAGTCATCGACTTTAGCAGCAGGGAAATCCTTCATGTATCGATCAGCTGAACAACTCTTAACGAAAATTTTCTTCAGGGGGGTGTTATGCTGTTCTCTTCTCTTCCTTGTTCTATACAGCACTTCCACCAGTGCCGCTCAACAATACAATGTCCGCATCGGGTTTTATGACAATCCGCCCAAACTGTTTTCAGGAAGTCAGGGAGAACCTGCAGGAATCTTCCCTGAAATTCTTGAAACGATAGCCAAACAGGAAAACTGGGAAATTACCTGGGTCAAAGGAACCTGGAAAGAAGGACTGATCCGTCTTGAATCAGCAGATATCGACATTATGCCTGATGTCGCATATTCTCAGGCAAGAGCAAAAAAATATACCTTTTCCGACCAGCCTGTTTTTATCAACTGGGGGACCCTGTACACCAGACCTGGTCTTCATATCAACGCCATCACCGACCTGTCGGGAAAGCGTGTTGCCGTTATGCGCGGCAGTATCCATACTGACGGCAGGGAAGGCATTCGCAGTCAGCTGCAGAAATTCAATGTCAGCTGCACCATCATAGAATTCAACAGCTATCAGGATGTATTTCAGGCACTGCAGCAAAACCTGGCCGATGTCGGCGTGGTGAACAGACTTTTTGGGGCAACCTCGCAAAAGCTCTATGACGTGCAGCCAACAACCGTTGCCTTTAACCCGCGACACCTGAAATTTGCCTTCCCCCCCAACGGAGCCCTTACACCATACCTCAAGAAAAGAATCGATTTTTACCTGAAAGCCGCTCAGGATGATCCTGATGCAGAAATCAACAGGATTATCACAACTTATCTTTCCGGCATCCGGGATAGAACTGAGCCGGGCAGCAAACAGATATACCTCACCCCGGAAGAAAAACAATGGCTGGCAGACCACCCGAGCATCACCGTAGGCATTGATCCGGAATTTGCCCCCTTTGAATTCATCGACAAAAACGGACAGCACAGCGGCTATTCCTCAGACTATATCAAGCTGCTCAATGAACGTCTGGGGACGCACATGAAGTTTGTTGCCGATTTAAGCTGGCAGGACGTCATGACCCAAATCAGGCAGGAAAAGATAGATATGCTGGCTGCCGTCGGATTTTCACAGGAACGCTCTAAATTTCTGTTATACACCACTCCGTACATCGGTTTTTATCGTATGATCTTCTGCCGCACGGATCTTCCCTTTATCGCCGGTATCAACGATATCAAGGATCTCCGGGTAGCTGTTCAGGCCAACTCATCCCATGCCGCCTGGCTGCAGGAGCATACTGCATTAACCCCGATCTATTATGACACGCTCCAGCAGGCCATTAAAGCCGTTGCCGGGGGAAAAGCAGATGTCCTCATCGGCAATCTTGCCGTCTGCACCTACTGGATACGAAAGCTCAATATAACAAAGATCCGGGTAGGGGCGCCTGTTTCCCAGGAGCGCCAGCTCATTTACATGGCGGTGACAAAAGAGTTGCCGCTGCTGGTCAGTATCCTGAACAAGGGACTTGCCTCCATAACTGCTGAAGAAGCGGAAACCATCCACAACCGCTGGACAGCCGCCGGATACACCATTGGCCTCTCTTCGCGGGATTTCTGGCAGCGCATACTCCTTACGACTCTCCTGCTGCTGACAGTTATCCTTTTTTTCTGGTTCTGGAACAATCGGCTGCAGCACGAGGTCAAACGCCGAAAAAATGCAGAAAAAGATCTTCTTGAATATCAGAAACGACTCATGGAAGAAGTTGCAGAACGCACAAAAGAGCTGGAAGAAAACAAAAATTATCTGCAGGCAATTTTTGATGCTCCCAGCGATGCTATTTTTATCCACGACGCAGAAACCGGGGCGATTATTGATGTCAACAAAACCATGCTGACGATGTATGGCATGACGTATGATGAAGTATTCAAAACCCCCGTTTCCGAGTGGGGCACGGGGGAATACCCCTATACCAGCAAGGAAGCTGAACAGTTCATCTACAATGCCATCCACAAAGGCCCGCAAACCTTTGACTGGCGGGCAAAAAAGAAAAACGGCGAGATCTTCTGGGCTGAAGTCGGTCTTACTCTTAGCCATTTCAACGACCATCCCTACCTGATTGCGGTTGTCCGAAATATCGATGCCAGAAAAAAAGCCGAACAGGTTCTCGCCAATGAACAGGAACGCCTTGCTGTCACACTTCGCAGTATTGCCGACGGTGTCATAACCACAGATATCAACGGAAAAATCCTGATTCTAAACAAGGCCGCAGAATCGCTGACCGGCTGGAGCTGTGACGATGCCCTTGGCAGATCTTTTTCAGAAGTATTTTCCATTATCAATGAAAAAACAGGAGAGCCGTACGAGAGTCCCGTGGACAGGGTTCTTCAAGAAGGACAGATCATCTCTCAGGAGAGCAATATATCCCTGGTCACCAGAAAAGGAACCCACAAAAACATCGCTGACAGCGGAGCACCGATCAGAGACAATGCAGGGAACATCATCGGAGCCGTCCTTGTTTTCCGCGACATCAGCAATGAAAAGAAGCTGGAACAGGAACTCCTCAAAACACGTAAACTTGAGGCAGTTGGTGTTCTTGCAGGCGGCATTGCCCACGATTTCAACAATATCCTTTCCGCAATCCTCGGAACCATTGAACTGGCTGCCAACCTGATCGGTGACCAGCACAAGGCATCCCCTATGCTTGCCCAGGCGGTCAAGGCAAGCCACCGGGCAACACGACTCACTCAACAGCTGCTCACCTTTGCCAAAGGCGGTGACCCTGTCAGGGAAACTACGCCGCTGCCGCAGTTAATCAGGGATTCCGCAGATTTTGTCCTGCGCGGCAGTGCGGTTTCCTGTAAATATTCCTTCCCTGATGATCTTATGCTCGTGGAAATTGACACGGGCCAGATGAGCCAGGTGATCCAGAATATAATTATCAACGCCCGTCAGGCCATGCCGGACGGGGGACAGATACAGATCAGCGCTGTCAATGTTCCCAGCAGCCCAGCTATTCCGCTGCTCAGTGATGAAAACCACAAACAATTTGTTAAAATATCCATCCAGGACTCCGGGATCGGGATTCCCGAATCTGTAATAGATCGAATTTTTGACCCCTATTTTTCCAGCAAACAAGAGGGCAGCGGACTGGGGCTTGCAATATGCCATTCTATCATCAGTAAACATGGCGGTCATATAAGTGTAAACTCCTCCCCTGGAAGCGGGACAAATTTCACCATATACCTTCCCGCCTCAACCGAAACCGACACATCTACTCAAGAGAACAAAGCCGCAGAATTATCCTCCGGATCATTTCGGATCATGATTATGGATGACGATGAAATGCTGCGCACCGTTGCCCGGTCACAACTTGAGCACCTTGGTCACACTGTAATTCTCAGCGAAAACGGCGAGGACGCCGTAACAACGTACACAGAACTCCTGCATACGGACAAAGCGATTGATCTTATTATCATGGATCTCACCATCCCGGGAGGAATGGGCGGCAAAGAAGCTGTACAAAAAATTCTTGCTGTTCATCCGGAAGCAAAAGCCATTGTCTCCAGTGGCTATTCAAATGATCCTGTTATGGCAAATTACCGCGAATACGGTTTCCAGGCATCCCTGCTCAAACCCTTTGATTTACAAAAACTGCGAACAGTTATACTCTCCGTACTGACTTGAGGATTATGGAAAAATAATTCTCCCATAACACGCCTCATTTCGCTGTTGCTTTAAGATGTAAAAACTGAAATAATCATATTGTTCTTCTATAACGGTTCAGAAGCACCACTCCCCAGCTGCATGAGGCCTGCCATGAAAAACCTGCACAACACCCCCCATCCCTATACCTCCATCTTTGGAGACAACACTGTTGAACGTTTCAAGGAAACCATCAAACATCATTTACTCAGTTTTCAAGGACGTGACCCCGAGCGGGCAGGCAACGATGACACCTACCGGGCACTCTCCTATGCCCTGCGGGATGTACTGATGGAAAAATGGATCAATACCCAGAAGACCTTTTATGCCCAGAATAAAAAACGGGTCTATTACCTGTCCCTGGAGTTTCTGGTGGGACGCTCTCTGGGCAATGCCCTGATCAATATGGGATTGATGGATGAGGTTGCCGAAGCGCTTGAACAGTTGGGCTATGATCTTGAAGAGCTGCGGGAACGTGAGGAGGATGCAGCCCTTGGCAACGGAGGCCTGGGCAGACTGGCGGCCTGTTTCATGGACTCCATTGCCACCATGAAGATTCCTGCCTACGGCTATGGAATCTGCTATGATTACGGTCTGTTTCACCAGAAGATCATTGACGGGTTCCAGGTGGAGAGTCCGGACAGCTGGCTTCGCTTCGGTTCCCCCTGGATGTATGAACGTACC
>JANTGH010000231.1 GCA_024763055.1 Desulfobulbaceae bacterium | reverse complement strand
CCGTCTAAAATCTCACGCATGGAGGTATCACAGGGTATGCTCTCCATACCGTAAATAGTCATGAGATTATGCGGCGCTTCAAGCCTTCGTTCGTCAAAGGCCAGCAACGAAGGATCCTTGAGTGAAAACATGGCAAACCCGGACATGAGGGTATCACCAAGAGAATGTTGTATAGTACCGGGCCGGTGGTCCTCAATTTTGTCAAATCCGGTTTTCATGGTCGAAAGCAGAGCATCAGCGTTTAAGTGCTTGCGCAGTTTGATCTCCTTGCTGCGTGCGATATCTCTGCTGTGTGCTTTCACGATGGATTTAATCTGGTTTGACATGGCTGCCTCCTTGTAAGTTATTGTTTTTCCATCAATTGCCAGGCTTTCATCCACTGCGCCGTAATATTCGTTCCAGCGCTGAAGAGCAGAGTCCAGCTGAACAGGATCAACCCGCATAAGCACATCACGAATGATGCCTTCACTTGGGACAATTCTTTTTCCAGGTAACCACATCAGGCAGGAATGCAAAGTGCTCATGTTGTCAGCGGCGGCGTGAAAATGTAGCAAAAAGGCGGTTTGAAAATGCATGTGACAATCCAGCTCCGGATATGGTCACCGGAGCAGGATTTTGTCTTTTCTATAATTCGACCTGTTCTTTCATTCTGTAGCTTTTTCCCTCAACAACCACTGTGTCGGCATGATGAAGGAGTCTGTCCAGGATGGCTGAGGTTAACGTGGCATCATTATTAAAAATCTGTGGCCACTTCTTGTATTCCCGGTTGGAAGTGATCAGAATGGATCCCTTTTCGTAGCGATAACTGATGATCTGGAACAGCAGGTCAGCCCCATGCTTGTCAATGGGGAGATACCCAAGCTCGTCCAGGATGAGTAATGACGGTTTCAGATATTTTTTCAGTCCTTTTTTCAACTGTCCGGCAGCCTGCTCCATTAAAAGAGTGTTGATTACGTCAATGGCTGTAGTGAACAGAACGGTGTACCCTTTCAGACAGGCCTGATAGCCGATGGCTGTGGCCATATGGGTTTTTCCCAGTCCCACCCCTCCCAGAAAGATAACATTGGCCTTCTGCCGAATAAAATTGAGTCGGCATAACTGCTGAACCTGTGGCCGGTTAATCTTCTTTGGCCAGGTCCACTGGAACTGGTCCATGGTCTTGATAACCGGAAAGCGGGCCATCCTGATTCGACGGTTGATTCCATTGTCCCAGCGGAGATCGGTTTCCCCCTGGAGAAGCTGTTCAAAATACTCCTGATGACTCCAGTTCTTTTTTGCAGCCGTATCGGCCATTGGGCGGTACTGATCCAGCATGAACCGCAGTTTGAGCCAGTTGAGTTGTTCTTCCGATGTCTTCGGTTTATCATGCATCGCCACACCTCCTGTCATATTCGGCAAGATCGGGCCGGGCAAGGGTGATCTCCAGCATGTCTTCATTGCGGGTCAGTTGAAGAGCTCCCGGATCTTCAATAATCCGGCTCCTCTGCTCTAACAGGTTGATGATGTATTCGCTGGAAAATGCCTTGAACTCGCAGGCATCCTCAAGGGCTCGGCCAACCTGCTGCTCATCATATATTTCGCTTAAGCCCACGATCTTGCGGATGTGATGCAGCTGGTTCAGACGCCGCTCCTTCAACCCCTGGTAATATTGCTCGGCACAGGGAGTAAGTGCTAAAAAACGCATGAGCAGTTTCTGATCCCGGGCCTTTCTCTTCCTGGCCAGCAGGGCCTTGGGATGATCCGGATCCTCAATATCCTGGTGCCGGTCATAACACCTGACATGCCTGGCAATCAGCTTGTTGGCATGATACAGACATATCCGGTCCGAGTAGGCTTTCATGGTCAGACGCATGCCGGCATATTCGGCGGGAACCGAGTAGCGGTTGGTATCCAGGGTGACCCGGAACTGCTTTGAGGCCCTGACCTGGGATATTGTTGAGGTATCATGGGCAAGCGGTGGCAGAGGCGTAAGCTTTTGTACCTCTTCGGAAAACATCTCCACAGGCTTCTTTTTTGTTGTCCCGTGAATGCGGATATTGGCAATGGTATCCAGCCACTGCCGGGCAGCGGGATTGATGACCTTGAAGTCTCCAGGCGCAAGCCCTGCCAGAAAGTTTTTCTTGATGTAGCCCACCGCATTTTCCACTCGTCCCTTTTCGTTACCCTTGCGGACACCGCAGGGAACAATACGAAATCCATAATGGTTGGCAAAATCCAGGTAACGGGGATTAAAGACCGGGTCTTGTCCGGTAACCCGCGTATGAACCGCCGACTTCAGGTTATCGACCATGACTTTTTCCGGCACCCCGCCAAAAAATTCCAGAGCCCGCTGGTGGCAGCCTAAAAAATGTTCCATGGTCTGGGAAACAGTAAACTCTACATACATCATCCGGCTGTAACACAACACCATGACAAAAAAGCTTAATCTTCTGCTCGTATTACCGACGGCTATAGACTTGTAGGATCCCCAATCCACCTGGGCGCATTCACCTGGCGCAAAATGTAACGTCAAAAAAGCCGGTTGCTTCCTGGGCCTGATCTTACGGACATACTCCTTGACAATGGTGTAACCGCCATCAAATCCCTCTTCCTTGACCTTCCGGTAGATCTGGACAGCGGTAAAAGGATACCGTTCCACCATCCTGACGATATCCTCCTTATACGGATCCAGCTTGCTGGGGCGCAGACAGGGCAGCCGCTGTTGAAAAGTGGTTCTGTCCATCCATTTACTGACTGTTCGGGAGTCAAGACCCATTTGTTCACTGATCTGGGCCGCCTTCAGCCCCTCCTCCTTCAATTGCCTGATCCGGCAGTATTGTTCATAATTGATCATTTTGTCCCTCCCACAATTTGTTGCAGGATCTCCTGCATGGAACGTGGGCCACCATTCACGCGAACGGCAGGTTCTTCCCGTCGATGTTCCAGGGGCAGCATCTGGTACAAAGGTGATCTCCAGGCTATCAGCTGCTGTTCGACCAGGCACAGGCGAGCGGCTGATAGCTCGCATTCACTCATATTCAGCCGGGACTGGATGGTTGTGTCACCGTAATAGCTCAGTCCCCTTGCATCACTGACCGTGACCAGAAACAGGTACAGGGCCGCCGCGTCCCTGCTGATCCGGTCAATGTATCGTTCACGGACCAGTCGGTGGTCGATCCAGCTGAATTGTTCCGGTACCTGGCGAACCAGGTGGGGGTAAATCGGTTGCTTGTCGAGAGTCATAAGTACCTCCTCTACAGTTGGGGTTTAAGATGTCCTGCCCCAATTGTCGCATCCGGCGGGCCATTATGACTATGTCATCTTGTAACGCATCTCCGGTTAAATGCGCCAATAATCCCAATAAAACAAGGTGTTGTGACGAGAAGAGATCTTGTAACGCATTGTCAGGTGACTGGCTTGTATCTCCCCGTACTGTCGGTGATTCTCCGTTTGAGGGATCTTGTAACGGTTTATTCCTGTCAACCGGTTTGCGCCAGTATCCCGGATGGAGTCTTCTCCACTCCTGAACACGTTTAACATTATCCGAGTTGCGGAAGTAGTTCCGGTTCTCTGGTTTGCTCAGCCATTTTCGTTGACTGGCGGCTTTGCTTGCCTTTCGGCATTCAGGCCTGGAACAGTATTTCTGCCGATTGGCATTTCGTGGATCAGGCCTGAAAAACTGATGACAGTTCCTGCACTTGCGTTTGCGTGGTAATGGCATAAATCCGAATCCTCCTCGGATTTATGATCGGTCTTCAGGGCATAAAATTAGAAGAAAAAACAGAAAGAAAATAGAGAGAAGAAAAGTGGATTATAAAAGTGAGGGAAAGAAAAGGAAGAAAATAACTCGAGCATTTTCAACCCGCAAGGAATGCTACATTTTCAGGTCGCCGCTGACAGGCCTGCATCCTGGTTGAGGTAGTGTCACCAAGCAGCTCCCGCACGTCTGCTTCATCACCGTTAAGTTCAATAGCCGGTGCGTCCAGATCAGAGAGGATGTTTTCAATAAGCGTGGTCTTGCCCACCTGACGGGC
Organism: Desulfobulbaceae bacterium; assembly: GCA_024763055.1. Taxonomy (GTDB): domain Bacteria; phylum Desulfobacterota; class Desulfobulbia; order Desulfobulbales; family Desulfobulbaceae; genus DRLX01. Next base: position 1,163 of record JANTGH010000231.1, on the reverse strand, counting down.
ACCGAGGACAATGATCACCATACCCTTGAACAGACGAGCGATAATAGTGTCCTGCAGGTGTCTTTTTATGATATTATTCTGTTTCATGCAGGAAATATTATATTAGTTTTATGTTTTAGTCAACGTAGGAGAACAATAGGCACAAAATAGAGAGGGAATAACGAAATTTGGCTGAAGAGTCTTTTTTCTGATGCTTTCAGCCTGTGGAAAAGAAAATAATTTTTCGCCACCGACAGGTGCAGCGTGGCCAGAGAAAGAGAGCAGGGCTTCCAGATACAGCGAGTACCCGAAGGGCATGCCTTTTGGGTACTCGCTGTATCTGGAACCAGAAGTGCGCCGCGTTAGATTGCCGACGGTCAGCTCAAGCTGCCGTGGCCGATGGTTACAAATACAAAAAACCACCGCGAGAAGTCACCTTCCCGATTCGCCCCCAAGGTGTCAGCGCGGGACTGTTCACCGCTGCTATCCTTCAAAATATTTCCGGTGTGGATAGAACCGGGCAGATTTGCCAAAGGGTCCGGCTCTGCGGGCCGATCCGTGTGTCACATGGACTTTAAAGCGTCACGGTACACTCTCAATATCAAAAGATTATTCCGACCACGGTTCTGCGTCAACCTGTTTGCCGGGAGACTGCTTTTTCTTTAACCGCCGTATATGTGCCCTGGCCTTGTAGAGTTCCTTTTCCAAAGAGGCTGCCCGTTGCCGAAATCCCTGAGCAGCCTCCAGTTCCGTTTCAGCAGTTTCTTTCATTTGCCATATTTCCCGTTTTTCCCGGTAAATTTTTTTCTGCAGGACTCTTGTCTTATTATTAAGATCCCTTGCCTTTTCAAGCTTGATTTCAGCACTGAAATCTCTCTCACGTGATTGCACGAGTAGTTCCTCACTTAGGCGGATGGCCTCATCTGATGCCTGATCGACTGCAAATTCTTGCCGGGCAAGCTCACCCAGGGGGTATCCGATCATCACCCCGGTGAACAAGCCGGCAATAAAAAAAGGCCAGACATGCCGGATTGTTGCCCATCCGGTGCTCAACATGCTGAGTGCAGTGGCATCAATACCTTTCCCATCGCGAAAGAAGATAAGAGCGTACCCATTATCGGGAAGGGAGGGATCGGACATTGCCATGTGGAACAACCCTATGGGTGGAACCACCCACCAGTTCA
>JANTGH010000230.1 GCA_024763055.1 Desulfobulbaceae bacterium | reverse complement strand
CCGGTATCGATCAGTTTTTCTTCCAATGGAGGATCCAACAATATGATTTTGGGATGGACTGTGCCGGGAAAAAGCTGGGAGATGATACCACGAAAATATTTGGCCGCAAGCGACAAGGGGCTCAAGATCAAAAAACATTCTTCATTGTTGTTATCATTACCAGCAATTTTACATACGGGAGCTATGCAATCGCGACCTTGAAGGGATCGTTCATCTTCAATATGGATTGTTTGGCCTGTCCCATGCAAAATGGGCCCAACTTTTTTGCACGCATTGATTTTTCCCCCAGGCGCGTTTTTGATTGCGGGCTGGGAAGATGCGGTCGCGGGTGGTGATGATGTGGCGGGTGAAGATGTCGGTGGCTGCAGGTAAAGAGTGGACATGCTGATGCAGGCAGGTGAGTTCTTCGTGGATTGAGGTAAGAGACCTGGCGGGCCGGTTGGCCATGAAGGCTGCCCGCCCGTCTGCATCATCAAACATGGATCCATAGAAATTGTTCAGTTCCTCTGCGGAGAGTGATTGCTCCATTTTCTCGTACGCAAGAACCGGAATGCCCCTGCGGTCATCAATGGGATACAGGGTTCCGGCCAGGGCCGTGGCCGAGGTAAAGCGCGTGCTTATATCGGCAAGGGTTTGTGCCGCCACCCAGACGCCCATGGACCAGGCCAGCAGGTCAATCTGTCTGTAATCGTCAAACCAGGAGAGATCAGGGAGAACAAGGCGGCGATAGTCATAACAGATAAAGCAATCGTGGTTTTCCGGGAACAGCCCGGTAAAGGGTTCCGGTCCCATGGCCCAGCCGGCCATGAACAGGATACAGCGGCTGTTTCCCTTTTTTGTATGTAACCAGCTTCCCTTCATGCCTGCATATCCATGATGGCGTCTGCAAGCAATCGCGGCAGCGACGCAAGGTCTTCTTCCTTCATGGCTGCGGTCAGCGACAGCCGCAGGCGGGCCGTGCCCGCAGGCACGGTGGGCGGCCGCACCGCTGTGATCCAGAAACCGCGTTTTCGCAGTGTCTCGGCCACCTGCACGGCCCGATCAGCCGCACCGATCAGTACCGGCATGATATGGGAGTTCCCCCCGGTTTCCAGGCCTTCCCTGAGTAATCCTTTGCGCAGCGAATCGGCAAGTTGCCGTATGTGCCGGCGCTGCCTGGTCATTTGCGGAATTTTTTTCATCACAAAAAGGAGCCAGGAAAGCGAAACCGGCGGCAGTCCGGTGGTAAAAATAAAAGAGCGGGCCGTGTTGAGCAAATATTTCCGCAGGACCTGTGAGCAGACAACAAAGGCGCCCTGCCCTGCCCAGGCCTTGCCGAAGGTGCCGACCAGCAGATCCACGGCCTCAAGCATGCCCTGCTCTTCGGCAAGGCCCAACCCATGCCGGCCGCGCAGACCAACCGCGTGCGCCTCGTCCACATAGAGCACGGCGTGAAATTGTTCTTTCAGGTGCACCATCCTGCCCAGATTCGCCGTGTCTCCGTCCATGCTGAATATTGACTCGGTAACGATAAAGACCTGCCCGTACGCTTTCCTGTGTTGGGCAAGCAATGCCTCAAGGCGTGCATAATCCATATGTGGATAACGGATCACCTTTGCCCGTGACAGACGCATGCCGTCGATCAGGCTGGCGTGGCAGAGCTTGTCGGCCAGGATCAGATCGCCTCTTTGGGCAAGTGCGGGCAGGATGCCGATATTGGCATGATAACCTGAGTTAAAGACCAGGACACGCCCGGGATCGTACAACCGGGATAGCCCTTCTTCCAGTTCCCGGTTGACCCCGTGGTTACCGGTCATCAGGCGCGAGCCGGTAGAACCCGGACCAAAGCGGGACAGGAGCGTCTTTTCATCAAGCTGGTCATAGAACTGTGCCACCAGCTTTGGATCAGCGGCCAGCCCCAGGTAGTCATTTCCTGCACAATTCAGGTATTCCCGGCCCTGGTAGACCACCCTCCCCTCGCCCGAGATACCCAGTTCCAGCAGGTTGCGGGCCAGCCCCAGGGCCCGGATGTTGTCCAGCCGCGCCTTGATCCGTTGCTCAAAGCGGGTCATACCGGCGGATTATCCCACATATTCGCTGTACATATCCTCGTTGAAGCCAACCACCAGCATGGAGCCGATTTTCAGGGTCGGCGCCCGCAGGTTGCCGGTGCGGCCAAGGCAGCTTTTCAAAATATCTTCCTCAGAGTCCGTTTTCGGGTCAAAGGTGACTACTTTTTTCCCCTTGCCGACAATGATTTTTTCGGCGCCGGAGAGCAAGTCCCAGGCATCCTCATCCGCTATTTTCTGTTTCCTGGCCTCGACGGCCTCGTCAATGGTGATTCCCTTTTCGTCAAACACAGCCTGTGCTTTCTGACATGATTTTCATCCCTTGCGCAGGTAGGCCCAGTCGATTTTCATTGGAGTTCTCCTTGTGAATGTTTTTTGTTGGTCATGCATTTTTAGCCCATCGGGCAAAATCCTGCCAGATATTCAAACGGAAAACCTGTTCCATCTTGCGGTTTTCTTCGATATACTGGTAAATATCATATAATTTCTTTTCCCTCGCATCCTCAACAACGGAGCATTTCCATGCGGTTTTTCCTGTTTTCCCTTGCCCTGCTGCTTCTTGCCGCCTGTGCTCCCAAGGCGCCGCCGCCGGTAGCCATAGAGGTACCGGAACGAACCATCGACTATCTGAGCGAGGTTAAGCCGATTCTCGACCGGCGCTGCGTGGTCTGTCATTCCTGTTATAATTCACCCTGCCAGCTGAAGTTGAGCTCGTTTGATGGTACGGACCGGGGCGCCAGCAAGAAAAAAGTCTATAATGCCATGCGGTTAAAAACCATGGACCCGACCCGGTTATTCATTGATGCGCAGACCACCGCAGGATGGCGTAAAAAAGATTTTTTCAGCGTTACGGAAAGTTCCGCCGAGTCCGGTTTCAACAACTCGTTTATGCTGGAACTGCTTAATCACAAGATGCACCATCCCAAGAGCAACGGCGACTATTATCCCGAGGCCGAAGATCTCACCTGTGCTGAAAACAGCAGCGAATTGGGTGGCTACCTCGAAAAACATCCCAACGGTGGTATGCCCTTTGGCTTTCCACCCTTAAAAAAGGACGAGTTTAACATAATTGCCGGCTGGCTGGTGCAGGGCGCACATGGGCCGACACCCGGCGAGCAGCAAGCGCTGACCGCTCCCGCAAAAAAGGACCTGGCGGCAATTAAACGCTGGCAGGATTTTTTCAATACCAACGATATCAAACATGCGGTGACGGCGCGCTACCTGTACGAGCATCTTTTTCTGGCCCATATCACCTTTGATGCAACGGGCAAGACCTTCTACGAACTTATTCGCTCCCGCACCCCGCCCGGAGAACCCATTGATCTGGTAGCCACCGTCCGCCCCTATGACGACCCGCAGGCCGACAAGGTGTACTACCGGTTCCGCCGCATCCATTCGACCATTGTCTACAAGACGCACATGGTCTTTACCCTCGATGATGACGAAATGGCACGGCTGGAGCAGTTGTTTATCAAGCCGCCCTGGCAGGAAATGCCGCATACCATAGGATATGACACCAGGGTGAGCGCCAATCCCTTTGTCGCCTTTGCCCAGATTCCGGTGCGTTCGCGGTATCAGTTTCTCCTTGATCACGCCCATTATATCATCATGACCTTTATTCGGGGCCCGGTCTGCAGGGGACAGATCGCGCTCAATGTCATACCCGACCATTTCTGGGTCATGTTTCTGGATCCGGAATTTGATCTGAGCGTCCGATATCCCGCCTTTCTGCGCCTGCATCGAGACGATCTGAAGATGCCCATTGAACAGGGAAGCCGGTTTCCCGTTCTGAACCTGATCAATAATCCCTACCACAAGGCAATCCAGCGTTTTTTCAAGGCCCGGCAGGATTTCTATGCCGCCCATTATTTCAACGGGTTGGGTTATGAGGCCATCTGGAAGGGAAACAGGCCCGATGACAGCCCGCTGTTGACCGTTTATCGCCATTTTGACAGCGCCTCATCCCATAAGGGCGTTCTCGGAGAACTGCCGCGCACCATGTGGGTCATTGACTATCCCCTGTTTGAACGGATTTATTATGCCCTGGTGGCCGGTTTTGATGTCTACGGCACCATGGGCCACCAGCTGGCCATCCGCCTCTACATGGACACCCTGCGGGTCGAGGCGGAGAGTTCTTTTCTGGAATTCATGCCTGCGGACAGGCGCAAAGAGATGCTGCAGTCCTGGTATGGAAAAATTCCCTACAAGGATATTCACGCCTTTCAGACAGCCATGCCCTCGGGGATTGCCTTTTCCACCCGGGAACCCAAACGGGAGTTTATCGAGCAGCTTGTCGACAAATGGATTCCCAAATCGATCGGAATCAATTTTGACCCGATCAATTATCTGGCTGCCGGCAAAGAGTACCCGCCGCTTCCTGAAAAATACCAAAGCCGGGAGGATTATCTGCAAGGCTTGCGGGCTGTTTCCAGGCCGGGAACCGCTTTTGTCCGTCTTTTTAACGACTATAATGCCAATCTCGCCTACCTGCGAATCCGCATGCCCAAGGGAAAGCAGGATATCGTGGCCTCGCTGGTAGTCAACCGCTGGCATGATAATGTCACCTATCTCTTTGGTGAAAAAGGCACCCTGAACAGCAGGAAGGACCGCATTGATGTCCTCAAGGGATTTATCGGCTCCTATCCCAACTATTTTTTTGATGTGACGGTTGCGCAGATGCCTGATTTTCTTGACCTGCTGGAGAACATGCAGGACACGCCCGAGGATATTGCACGCCTGAAACACTATGGAGTCAACAGGTCAAGGGAGGACTTCTGGCCCCATTATGACTGGCTGCAGCAGCGGTTTTTGCATGATCAGCCGGTCCGGGCCGGAATATTTGACCTGAACAGATATTATTTTCATGCGGATTGAAACGCACGTTTAAGAAACAGGTGGAATAGAATGGTCACCTTTCTCCACGCAGCCGATATCCATCTTGACAGCCCGCTCCGTAACCTGGCCACCCGTGAAGGAGCTCCGGTGGAGCTGATCAGAAATGGTTCCAGGCACGCCTTTGAAAATCTGGTGCAACTGGCCCTTGATGAAAAGGTTGATTTTCTGCTCCTGGCCGGAGATCTCTATGACGGCGCCTGGCGGGATTTCAATACCGGTTTGTTTTTCATTGAAAAGATGCGCCGC
>JANTGH010000229.1 GCA_024763055.1 Desulfobulbaceae bacterium | reverse complement strand
CCGGCTGGGGCATTTACTGTATCGACTGCTTTCCGGATGCGGTGCGGGCTTTTATCGTAACAATTGTTTTTCAGATGTGTCTGTATTTTTTTGACCTCTATGATCTCAGTGTCATTAATACGCAAATTACAGACTGTTTGTCCCGGATTGTCCAGGCCTTTGGCGTAGGCTGTATTATCCTGGCAGGCATTTATTATCTTCTGCCGCAGGTAGTCATCTCTACAAAGATTTTCTGGACAAGCTACTTCATTATCTGTCTCGCTATTGTTCTTTGGCGTCTGTTGTATTTCAGGATACTCAATGATCGGCTCTTTTCCCTGCCCGTTCTCTTGCTTGGGACCGGAACCCTGGCTACGGATATCGCCCGGGAAATTGAGGATAAAAAAGATTCGGGTTATAAAATAGTTGCATTTATCGGTACGACGCAGCCTTCCTATAATCCAAACAAGGCTCCCGTGATCAATAATTCTGCAGCCCTGTTGCAACACTGTATAGCAAATAATGTAGAGCGAATCATTGTTGCTCTCGATGATCGGCGTGGCGCCATGCCCGTCAGAGACCTGTTGCATTGCAAACTGGAGGGAATAGAAATTGACGAGGGCATTACCTTTTATGAAGCAGTTACCGGTAAGATTCTGGTGGAAAAAGTCAATCCCGGCTGGCTCATTTTTTCCGAGGGATTCAGGACCGGCAGGATTCGTTATTTTATCAAGCGGTTTATGGATCTTTTGTTTTCCGTTACCGGGTTGCTTGTTTCCTTGCCTGTCACCCTGACGGCAGCTTTACTGATAAAGTTGGAATCGCCCGGCCCGATTTTTTACTCCCAGGTGCGGGTAGGGGAACAGGGCAAGACTTTTAAAGTGATCAAGTTTCGTTCGATGCGTCAGGATGCTGAAAAGGACGGGGCGGTCTGGGCCAGGGAAAACGACTCCAGGGTAACGAAAGTGGGGGGTGTTATTCGTAAGACGAGAATCGATGAAATACCCCAGATGTGGAACGTATTGAAAGGGGAAATGAGTTTTGTCGGACCCCGACCCGAACGCCCTGTTTTTGTCGAGCAGTTGAACAAGGTTATTCCCTATTATTCCTTACGTCACTCGGTCAAGCCCGGAATCACCGGCTGGGCTCAAGTCTGTTATCCTTATGGTGCCTCGGAAGAGGATGCCCTGCGAAAACTTGAGTATGATTTGTATTACATAAAAAATTTAACTATATTTATAGATATCCTGATTGTGTTTCGCACGGTGAAAACCATCCTCTTTCAAAAGGGTTCACGTTGAACTGCGGCCGTGAATGTCATTCCTTAATGAAAAAGTCCAGGTTTGTCTGAGATGATACGCATTGAAAACAATAAAAGAGAGAACCATGAATGATACTTTAGCAACCATCCGTAAATTTATTTTTGATAATTTTTTGTTTGATGCCGCCGAAGAGGATCTTGGCAATGATGACTCCTTCCTGGATCAGGGTATCATTGACTCCACCGGTGTTCTTGAATTAGTGGAATGGCTGGAAGATACGTTTGATATAGCAGTTGATGATGATGAGTTGATCCCGGAAAATCTCGACAGTGTCAATCAACTTGCCGCCTTTATAAATAAAAAAGCAAATCCAGAGCCATAACAATGTTCACCGGTTAACTCCATGCTGCTTCAAGAGTATCTCTATCGTACTGTACGGAAGACTCCTGATAAGGAGGTTCTGATTTATGGAGAAAACCATATTTCCTACGGTCAACTTGCTGCTGCTGCGGAATCGATCGCTTTCTGGATTAATTCTCTTGAACTGGAGCCGGGTTTCCGTGGGGCTCTTCTTACCGATGATCCATTTGAGTACATTGCCGGCTATTTTGGGATATTGATTGCCGGCGGGGTAGTCGTCGGACTGAACAGTCAGACATCGGTCAAATCATTACAGTATCACCTTGATGATTGTGGGGCCTCCGTGTTGCTGGCCCATAAAAAGTTTACCCGGTATTTTAAACCTGTTGTCAGAAAACTGAACTCCATACAGGGACTTGCCGTCACCGGACCGGACCCTGACCTTGCATGGGCTGGAGAAATTGGCCAGGCAGACCTGACGGAACTGTTAGACGGAAAAAAAGCGGGATCTGATTCTGTTGCCATGTCTTTTCGTACTTCCTGTGATCTGGCGCAGATTATTTACACCTCCGGGACCACCGGTAAACCTAAAGGAGTAATGCTGCGACATAGCAACCTGGTGGCAAATATCACCTCTATTGTCAGTTATCTGCATCTCAGCGATAAAGATCGGATCATGGCTGTGCTGCCTTTTTTCTACGTTTATGGCAACTCGGTCATGCTGACCCATATCGCTGTTGGTGGCAGCCTGGTGGTGAATCAGAGTTTTCTTTACCCCAATGTCATCCTGCAGCAGATGGTAGAACATGAAGTAACCGGATTCTCCGGAGTTCCTTCTACCTTTGCTCTGCTGCTTAATCGTTCTTCGCTGGCAAAGTTCAGTTTTCCAGCTCTCCGTTACCTGACCCAGGCCGGGGCCGCAATGTCACCAGCATTGGCCGTTCGCCTGGAAAAATATTTTCCCGGTGTTGCAATTTATATCATGTATGGTCAGACCGAGGCTTCTGCCCGGTTAGCTTATCTTGAACCTTCAGAATTGCATAACCGACCGGGCTCTATTGGTAAAGGAATCCCCGGTGTGTGTCTTTCCCTGCTTGATCAGAATGGGAATGCGGTACCTGTCGGTCAGACCGGTGAGATTGTGGCCCAGGGTGAAAATGTTATGGCAGGCTACTGGGAACAGCCCGAAGAATCGGCAAAGGTACTCCGCAGAGAGGGGTTATGGACGGGTGACCTGGCCCGTCAGGATGAGGATGGTTTTTTCTATGTAATCAGCCGCAAGAGTGATATTATTAAGAGTGGTTCCCATAGAATTGGTCCAAAAGAGATTGAAGATACTTTGGCCGAGCATCCCGCAGTTCATGAAGCAGCGGTGCTTGGTGTTGCCGACGAGATACTTGATGAGCGCATACGGGCTTGTATTGTACTCAAAGATGGTTGTGTGTGTGTTGAAAAAGAGTTGATAACACATTGCCGGAAGGAACTGCCGGCTTACAAAGTCCCTCAAGAAATACAGTTTTTCAGTGAATTGCCTAAAACCGCTACAGGGAAAATTAAAAAAACGGAATTGAAATCCCTGTAAGAGATTAAATACTTATTAGAGAGCCGGCAACAATGACAACTAAACGCTGTACGCAATGTATCCTCCCTTCCACCTTCCCGGGCATCAGTTTTAATGACGAAGGTGTCTGTATTCACTGCCAGCGTTACCGGGGAAGAGACGCTGCCGAAAAGCAGATGGCGAAATATGAACAAAAGTTTGTTCAGCTTCTGCAGGAAAAGAAGAAAAGTTCAACCTATGATGTGCTGGTTGCATACAGTGGAGGTAAGGACAGTACCTATACCCTGGATGTTCTGGTGAATCGTTATGAGATGCGGGTGCTGGCGCTCACCTTTGACAATACCTTTATCTCACCCAGGGCTGAAGAAAATATTCGCAACGTCTGCGGGGCACTGGGGGCGGATCTTTTTATAGTTCGGCCGAACCCCGCTATATTGCGGAAAATTTTTTCCACAGCAGCAAGCCGTGAGCTTTATTCGGCCAAGACCTTGGAACGAGCCTCGACAATATGTACTTCCTGTATCGGGATCATTAAAAACATTATTCTTCGTACAGCTATTGAAAAAGAAATCCCCTTTGTGGGGTTTGGCTGGTCTCCCGGCCAGGCGCCGGTTCAGTCTTCGGTGATGAAAACCAATGCTCGTCTGATGCAATCTACCCAACAGGCTATTTACAAACCATTGCACGAGATTGCCGGAGATGCAATTAACCCCTATTTTGTGACAAGTGAGCAGTTCGATCATCCTGAAAAATTTCCCTGGAATGTCCATCCCTTGGCTTTTCTGCCCTATGATGAAGAAAAGATTGTGGAGCGGATCAAACAGTATGGCTGGGAAAAACCCGATGATACCGATCCCAATTCCTCCAACTGTCTGCTTAATGCCTATGCCAACCAGATCCACCGTAAACGGTATAATTTTCATCCCTATGTCTGGGAAATCGCCAACATGGTTCGGGAAGGCGTCATGACCCGGGAAGAGGGACTTGAAAAGATTGAGCCGCCCGAAGTTGAGCATATGGTTAAGTATTCCAAAGATATTTTGGATAACTATTCATGATTACTTCTAAAATTCAGCTTGGATGACATCAGGGATACCTATCGACCTGAAATTGACATTTGGTATAACTATGGTTATACTTATTTGAGGTAACACTCTTATCCAAAAAAAAGAAATTGAAAAAAATATCATGAAAACAGCTATATCTATCCCCGACAGATTGTTTGATGCCGCAGAACAATATGCTAAAGCGCATGGTTTCTCGCGGAGTAATTTATATGCCAAAGCGATATCTCATTTTCTTGAGCAACAACCTCAAAACCACATTACGGATCAATTGAATAAAGTATACGGAAATGTAACTTCAAACTTAAATTCTAAAATTAGTGAGTTACAGTTTAAGTCACTCGAAAAAGAAGAATGGTAATCAAACGAGGAGAAATCTGGTGGGCTGAACTTCCAGCGCCAACTGCCTCTGAACCGGGCTATAGAAGGCCGTTGGTGGTAATCCAATCAAATGAATTCAATAAAAGCAAAATCAATACTGTGATCGCTGCAGTTATTACAAGTAATCTTCATCTCTCCGAAGCACCGGGCAATGTCCTTATTCCGTCAAAAAAATCAAGATTACCAAAAAAAAGTGTTGTCAATGTATCTCAGCTAATCACAATAGATAAATCGTTTTTGATTGAAAGAGTTCATAATTTACCCGATACCACCATGAATAAAATTGATGATGGAATCAGATTGGTTTTGAAAATTTAAAACTATTACCTAAATCCTGCAGTCGTCATGCGGGCAAGCCGCATCACTGTTCGTGCACCGAGAACGTTGAGACGGGTACAGATACAAGGAGGCAGGTAAGCGAGCCTGCGAGACTCCGGGTAAGCGAGCCCGAAGTCTTCACTACGTTCCGCTTATCTGCGAGACTCCGAGCGAATTTCGGCACAGGTGTACTGTTGGTACATCGAGCACGAAATTCGTGAAGCCGACACAGTAGATGTGCCTGTATCGACGTTCGAATGCCGGAT
>JANTGH010000228.1 GCA_024763055.1 Desulfobulbaceae bacterium | reverse complement strand
CTTATGAAAACCTCATGGAGACAGTCGAAATTCTGGCAGACCAAGGTGCTATGGCTATTCTGAAAGCTTCAGCTGAGGATGTAAAAGCAGGACAAATAGTTTCTGAGGAAGAGGTTTTTGATGCTTTACAGGATTGAGTTTACCGAAACAGCTCTCGGATTACTCCCATCATTTCACCCGGCAATCAGAAAACTCCTTAACGCTGCTTTCAAAGATTTGAAAAAGAACCCTGGCCTCGGAAAAAATTTAGTTGAAGAGTTGACCGGATATCAGTCATACTCAGTAAAACGATACCGTATTATTTACAAAACAATCGAAAAGAATAAAACGGTACAGGTTCATTACATGGGACATCGCCACTCAGTGTATGAGCTGTTTCCCGAATTGGTCAAAGTAGGTCTTCAATGAGAATCCCCTTGGATTTGATTAAGTGATTAAGCTTTATGTGCGCAACATTCAGACTTACAAACCCTGTAAGAATCAGGACGTATCTTAACCCTGTTGATTAACAGTGTAGACGGAACTTGCCAGGTCACACATCTTAACGAAATTGGGTAAATGAAGCGTTGGAGGGCAACCCGCTGTCATCAGACAAATTAAACTACTGCCACTTGGTGGCTCTTGATTGTTTGTTATTTATGCTTATGTTATTATTAATGAATTTATAGACTAAAGACAAAGCTAAACCTGCCGGAAGGCAGGGACGGAAAGCTACGGGTCTTGAGCAGATAGCCGGGCTGCCTTAAAAAAAGGTAGTTCGGCTATTTTTTTTGGTAGATAAATATATATCTCTAACAGGAGTTTATAGGATTCGCCATATTTTTTCATCAAAATAACGACATTTCAATTCGATAGAGCTATATCTCCTGTAAGGCCCCATCAGCTATTTTCCAGCCAAATGCTCTCATTATTTCGGCCTGCTCGTCGCTTGGCTCTTCCAGCATGCGTACAGCCTTTCTTTTTCCAGGTAACCACATCAGGCAGGAATGCAAAGTGCTCATGTGGCGCATGGCTGCCTTGGCTGTCATGTCAACCCCTGCCTTCCTGAGTCTTAGTTCGACGATGCGCAGGAGTGCCAGGGCCGCTATGCAGGTGAAGATGTGGCATCTGATCTCGCTGTCCGTCCAGTGCCGTATCGGCCTGAGTGCAACCTGTCGTTCATCTTTTGTCAGGCGAAAGCCATCCTCAACTGTCCACCGGTCCAAGCTTGCCTGGACGATCTCATCGGTCGTCCACTCGGTTATATTGGTAATAAGGATGTTTTTTCCAAACCGGTCAATATATAGGCCAATCCGGTAATGATTCTTTCGGAAATTCATCCTGAGCCGCTTATTATTAAAATAAAATTCCACCTTGTACAGGTCCGACGGGACGTGCAGCTCCGAGCAGATATCTTCGTATCGCTTGAGAACAACTGATTGCTTGCGCCAGTATGGGGCCTGCCTGTTGACCTTGGATTGAAATTCAATCACCGGTGGGAGCTAAATTTTAAAGAGCGTATATCTTGTATGATTCTCAGTCCATCCCGGCTGGCTTGCTGCCCACCTCTATGCTTTGTTTTTGTTCTGCCTGCGTCAAATCATGGGAAAAGAAAACCATTGGTGGGTAATGGTTCCGGCATGTTCAGAAAATATTCCTTGACATCCAGCTTTCTGTTTTGTATGTGATATTCTTAACTTGGCTGTTTCCGTGTGTAAAAAGAGGTCTCAACCTGCCCGTTTCCAGCGGCCTTGAGGAACCTGCTGAAAGGCGAATTCTATCACTTCACTTGTCACTTAACTCCCATTTATGGGGTAATTCACAGGAGAAAGAACATGAAAAAACTTCTATTAATTGTTGCATCTGTACTTTTAATGACGGCTAACGTTTATGCAGGGGACTGCACGGCAGATGCCGCAAAATACTGTGCTGGAAAAAGTGGTGCTGAAAGAATGGTTTGTCTTCGTATTCAGCAGAGAACAGGAAAAATGCCCATGGGCCAACTTTCTAACAAAACCTGTGCCGAGATGATCCACTCTGTTGTTGAGAACATTAAAAAGAGCTGTGATCCTGAAAAAGATAGAAAAGGTGTTTGCGGAGACGTTAAAAAAGGTAAAGGCAGGATTATCACTTGCTACTACCAAAATATGGAGAAGATTACTCCTCAGTGTCAAGAGGCCATCAAATCTGCTGTAGGAAAGGTTGACGCTTCTATTTAAAAAAACGACTTAGTAGCATGTTCCTCGAGGGTGCTTTACCGCCATCCAGGCAAAAGCACCCATCGATTTTAATAAAAAAGTTTCTCAAAATTTGTGTTTTAAAAAATCCCCTGCAATTCCCGGAGGACCAGTATCATCGGATTAACAAGGCTTTTTTCCGTTCGTGAACGTTCCCGATCCAGGTTTTACAGAATAATGGCAGGGGTAGATCGATAATCAGCCTGATTATTGCCAGAATTTCCGTTTCTCAGAAGAGTTATCCATTCGTCCCTGCCTTTATTTTTTAGACAAGGATCCTGATCTTTGAAGTTGACTACTACCGCGTTATCTTGGTGACGGTATCTGCTTGTGCTTCAGCAGAACACGATAGAGTTCCTCCATTGTTTGAATGGAATATTCACGGAACGTACTCCGGACTTTCTCCCACAGGGATCGTTTAGGTTTCACACCATCCTGTTTCCTGACAGGGTTTTAAAACCATGATACAGGATTTTGTGCTAAATTATCTCCCAGCATTCAACCAAGTCAACTTTACCCTATCTTTACATCTCTTAACCGGACGTTTGACTCCCGCCAGGTGACATTGTTACTATTGCATTGCTCATTTGAATCTTCACATTACAGAGAGAATGAACATATCTCCTGGAGTTCAGGGTTGAGTATGCTGGTGTCCAGAGAAGATATTTTATTTGGAAAAATGTAGATAACTGACAAACAGATCCGGTACTTATATGAAAATTTCATTATTAACAGTTTGCCGCTGACAGCATGTACAGATTTTCGTACTGCCTGTTATTGCTTCTTTCTCTGCTGATATCCGGTTGTCCCCGTTTGCCGGAGTACGCGTTACCCCATATCAATACCATGGGTGGCGACCTGGATTTTTCCGGTAAAGGGTTTACGTACAGGGCGCTGACGGTTCATGACTTTCGTGCTCAATCACCGCCGGAGGCACTGTCAGGCCATTCAAAAAAAATTTTTGCCCATTCCTGTATCCGGATTCGATTAAGCAAAGAAACAAGAGTTAACATAACTTATAGTTATAACGATTATTTTTCCCAATTTTTCTGGAGCGGCAACGTTCAATCCATAGGATTTGAAGCTGCCATGATCCCCGATTGTTCCTGGTGGAATAGAAATGTTCCACTGGAAAAAAGGGCCTACGTCCTCCAACACGAACAGGTTCATTTTGCACTGATGGAACTTGCAGCACGTCGGCTCAGCCGACGTGTCCGGAAAGATTTTTCTTCCCTCTTTGTCATTGATTCGAGTCGTCAGGGAGCAGAGGACCAGCTCAAAGAAAAAATATCGGCCATGATTCAAGAGGAAAACAAAAAGATATTGCATGCACATACATCCTTTGACGAGGACTGTTCACTCTACTTTGATCCCGAAAAACAACAGTGGTGGTTTGATAAAGTGAAGAACGAATTACGCAAAACAAGTACTCTTCAACACTCGCCGGATTCGGGCCATAAATAGTGAAAAAACAGTTCATCAGCAGCAAAAGGTGCCCGATTTTTTTTATTTTCAATGTTTCCTGAATTGAAGGGATTACCGTTGCTATTTCCATGGAGAATGTGGAAGCCCTTCTTCCTCCTCGTGCCGAAACAACCCTGAAATTCGTTTTATTCTTCAGAAGAGAAGGATACATACTATCGGAGAATATTCTTGCTTCGTGCGTTTTTTCATAATAAAGATTATAAAAAGCCATGAGATACAGGAGGGAATATGCAATTATCCGCCTATAGGTTTGATCGGGTTGAGTTTGCCGGATCTCTGGGAGATCTGGGGACGCTTATTCCACTGTCAATAGCTCTGGTGATGGTCAATGGTCTAAGTTTTACCTCGATATTCATGCTGGTTGGACTTTTTTATTTCGCCTCCGGCCTCTATTATCGGCTCCCCATTCCGGTCCAGCCGTTAAAGGTGGTATCGGCGATTGCCATCGCCTTTCCTGAAAAAATCACCCTATCTGTGATGTCGGCCACAGGCATTCTTTTTGGAATTTTTCTTGTTTTCCTTGCCGGTACAGGCCTTATCGACCAGCTGGCAAGGCTTTTCACAAAGCCCATTGTCCGAGGCATCCAGCTTGGTTTGGGATTTATACTTATAACAAAGGGAGTCGCCTTTATCCACAAGCAATCACTTTTTGTCAGCAGCACGGGAGATTTCCAATTTTTCCATGGATTGCCGGTAAATCTCCTTGTTGGACTTTTGGCTGTTGTTCTCGTCCTTTTCCTGATCTCAAACCGCCGTTTTCCCGCCGCACTGGTCGTGGTGGCAGCGGGTATATGCATTGGTATTCCCTTCGGATCTTTTCAAGGCATGAAATGGGACCTTGGACCGACCACCATCGAATTTTTCAGGCCGCATATAAGTGATTTCGCAACTGCGCTCTTTCTCTTGGTCATACCGCAGATTCCACTGACAATCGGCAACGCTATAATCGGTACCACCGATACGGCAGGAACCCTTTTTGGAAACGGTGTACCAATAGAAAAGGTGTCAAATCGCAGCTTTTCCCTCAGCATGGGAATAGCAAACATAGTGGCCGGTCTGCTGGGAGCCATGCCCATGTGTCACGGTGCGGGCGGCCTTGCGGCCCATTACCGCTTCGGGGCCAGGACCGGCGGTTCAAATATCATGATAGGACTTCTCTTTATTCTTATTGCTTTTGCTTTTGGCAAAATAGGCGTCTCCCTCCTCTCCTCCATCCCCAACGCGGTTTTAGGCGTGCTTCTGCTTTTCGCCGGTCTTGAACTGGCTCTTCTGGTCAGGGACCTCAAGGAGAAACGAGAGCTGTTCATCGCTTTTCTGATTGCCGGTATCGGTCTTGCCACAACAAATATGAGCATCGCATTCGTCTCTGGAATCATCGTTTCCTGGCTTTTGAAATGGCGAAACATCGATATTTAGGGTTCGGTCAGAAATAACTTCGTAGAGATGAGTGGACAATGTGATATAGATTTAGTCGATCTGATTGAATGAAACCGCAGGCGTAGCAGGGCTAC
>JANTGH010000227.1 GCA_024763055.1 Desulfobulbaceae bacterium | reverse complement strand
GGCTCCATCCGGGTCTTCTTTTTTGATGGCCCGAAAAGCGGTGGGCGCGGTGAACATGACCTTGACCTTATGCTCGGCGATTACCCGCCAGAAAGCGCCCGCATCCGGGGTGCCGATGGGTTTGCCCTCATAGACGATGGTCGTGCAGCCATAGAGCAAAGGCGCGTAGACGATATAGGAATGGCCGACCACCCAGCCCACATCCGAGGCCGCCCAGTAGACATCGCCGGGCTCCACGTTGTAGATGTTTTTCATGGTCCAGTGCATGGCCACGGCATGGCCGCCGTTGTCCCGCATAACGCCCTTGGGCATGCCGGTGGTGCCGGAGGTATAAAGGATGTACAGGGGGTCGGTGGCAGCCACCGGCACGCAGTCTGCCGGTTGCGCGCTTTCCACAATAGCCTGCCATTCAACATCCCGATCTTTGGTCAGTTCCGCCTGGATGCAATCGCGCTGGAAAATGATGCATTTTTCCGGTTTATGGCTGGACTGCTCGATGGCCGAGTCGACCATCGGCTTATAGGCCAAGGTCTTTTTTCCTTCGATGGCACCGGAAGCGATAACAATGGCCCTGGGCTGGGCATGGTCAATACGAATGGCCAGCTCGTTGGCGGCAAATCCCCCGAAGACCACGGAATGGACGGCCCCAAGCCGGGCGCAGGCAAGCATGGAAACCAGGGCCTCGGGAATCATCGGCATATAGATAATAACGGTATCGCCTTTTTCCACGCCCTGATCACGCAGGGCCCCGGCAAAGACGGATACCTGTTCCAGGAGTTCTTTATAGGTAATCGTGCGTTTGGTCCCCGTAACCGGGGAATCGTAGATAATGGCCGCCTGGTCGGCACGGCCGTTTTCCACATGTCGGTCAACACCATTGTAGCAGGTATTCAGCTCGCCACCCCGAAACCAGCGGTAGGTCGGCGGATTGGAACGGTCGAGCACCGTGTCCCATTTTTTATACCAGTCAATTCCTGCCGCAGCCTCGGCCCAAAATTCTTCCGGTCGCTCAATACTCTTCTGAAATACAGCCTGATACGCACCCATCTCTACTCCCCTGAATTACGTTACGGTTAACAAAAGCTTAATAACAGTTTGACGATACTGGTCTATACCCAATTGCTCACAGCCCGACAAGGGGAAGGCATGATTTTTCAACGCATTTTTCTTGTGCTCAGAAAAAACCGATGCTACTCTTCTTGTATGAAGAGACAAAAACGACACTTTCTCTATTCCATATTTTTCTCTTTTTCCTTTATCCTCGGCCTGCCGGCGGTCATTCTCCCGGCAACTCCTGCCCCGGTATTTGCTGAGCAAACCAATCCTGAACCGGCAACCGTTGAATTTTTCAAAGTCAGGCAGCGATCTGCGCAAGAGCTTCTTCCCGAGATACGGACTGTTTTATCCCCCACCGGCCGGGCTTCGGCCGATACCATAACCAATGCCGTCATTATTTCCGACACACCGGAACGTATCGAAAAGGTCCGACAGTTGATACAAAACCTTGACAGGCCGGTGCCCCAGGTCACCGTTACCCTGCGTTACCGGCAGGCCACGACAAAAAGCCGGTCCCTGTCGACAAGCGGAGGTATTTCCGGTCATCAGGGTGGACTGAGGATGAGCAGCGGTCGATTGAACCAAACGAAGAATCTGCAACTTACCATCAGCTCCGGCAGCAGCGGCTTCCTCATGGTCGGCCGTAATATCCCCTTGACCAGCTACTGGCTGGATCTCTGTTCCCGGTATGGCTACCGATTCGGCTGGTTGAGTGAATATAAAACTGTCGGCAGCGGCTTTGAAGTGCGTCCCGTCGTTTTAGATGAACAGGTGGATCTTACCCTTTTGCCAACACTTTCTTTTGGCAACGCAAGGGAAATCCGTTTTACCAAGGCAGCAACCCGGGTAACAGTCCCGAAAAACACCTGGGTGCGGCTGACCGCAGAAAACAACAACGTGAATACGGTTTCCGCCGCCATCCTGACATCAAACGGACAAACCAACACCCGGGCCATGACTCTTGAAGTCATGGCCCGGGTTCGCTGATCCCGGTCTGCCCCCCTGTTCTTCCTTTTCGGCATATTTTATGCAGAAACCAATGCGGATCCATTTCCTGCTGTCTTGTATTTTTCAGTAACCGGGCAGTCATGAAAATCAAACACACCACTTTTGAGCTGCAGACTACGGGTGCTTAAACCTAAAAATATGGCAAAAAAGAATATGCAAACGTCACCACTTCTCATCGTGAAGAAGATATCGTCCGTCCTGATTCATCGGGTCACCAGTTGCGCGTTTTTTTTTCTGCTCGCCGCCTGTATTCCGTTCCCGGCAACCGCAGGAGAACTCTCCACGACTATTCACGTAAACTCAAACACATTCATCCATAATTTTACCCGGGAGATGCTGGGAGTCGCCATGGTCAACTGGGAACATTCCTGGGGAAAACCCTTACCCGGTGAGGTACCGGGCCTCAGCCAGGCGTACAAAGCAGCCCATGTCGGCCTTATTCGTTACGCCGGCGGTTCATGGGCCAACTCTGTGGGCTGGGAACGTCTGCCCCAAAGAACTCCTTATACCACCTGGTCACCGATGAGAGACAACTACCACCAAAATTTCAAAAATGAAATTAACGTCAACGCAGTCTATTATTTTCATTATGGACAGAACGAAATAGACAGTCTTGCCCATTTGGCCTCAGAAGCCGGCGCACAAATTATGATCCAGGTAAATATCAAAAATGATGATCCGGCCATGTGGGCCGATATGGTTCATTATGTGAATATAGAAAAAAAATATGGGTTCAAATACTGGGAAATCGGCAACGAATTTGATCTTGAGCAGGGGCTTGGTATTGATCCAAATGAATACGCCGCCCGCCTGGCCCGATATATCGAGGCGATGAAAGCCGTTGACCCGGAGATAATTATTGTCGGCGGTGTACCGGCATCCGCCCATGACGCACCGCGGCAGGGATGGAGCGACGCGGTTACGGATATGTCGCATTATTTAATCGAGTCAGCCAAACTCACGACTGCGACGGGAAGAAAAATCGACAGCCTGAGTTATC
The DNA here is from genome assembly GCA_024763055.1 of Desulfobulbaceae bacterium. GTDB lineage: Bacteria > Desulfobacterota > Desulfobulbia > Desulfobulbales > Desulfobulbaceae > DRLX01. The sequence continues at coordinate 2,151 of JANTGH010000227.1, read as the reverse complement.
ACTGGTACCAGAATAGCAGCACCGACAATCTTGAAGACATCATCCGGTGGAAATGGACAGGGCTTGATCGAACTTCATGGAGAAACAGTTACAGTAGAATCTGGAGTGAAATCGCTCCAGCCAGGGTAAAAGAAGAGATCCTCACGCCTTATATTCCAGGCGCTTTGCAGGGGATCACCGAACTTAATTTTGACGCCACGGATTTTGACCAGGCTCCGCAGGAAAGTAATCACATGGCCGCCGTCTGGATGGCGGATTGCCTCGGTCGACTCGCCTATAACGGCCTGGACTATGTTACCTGGTACGAGGGATTCGGCACCGCCTACCAGGGATATCCCATGATCGTCAGGGAACCCGATACGGACAGCTATACCGAAATCAGGCTCAGACCGACCTATTATGTCACCTACATGTACGGCAATTACTTCGGCAACAGACTTGTTGAAACAAGCACCGGGATGCCGGCCACCCTTTCGGCCTGGGCCTCAACAGATACGCGTGACCCGGGCACCTTGAAACTGATGATAACCAATATAAGTTCCGACACCATCACTGCGCCCATTGTTATCGATGGATTTTCAACCGGCTCCGGAGAATACTATCAGTTGACGAGCACGGACCCTGAAAACATGAGCAATGCGAGCAACCTGGGCAGTGCCTGGACGACCATAAACGGACAGAAGATCAACGATATGTATGTTTCCACAAGTCAGATTAGCCCCAAAAAGTTAAATGTCCACGCTCTCCACTTGAGCTTTCCACCCTATTCGGTGACCGCTGTTGTCCTGCAGGGCGGGACAGGGAAAAAAATGCCGGGACTTCCCTGGAATCTCCTCTTGCTCAAATAGAGGATGCCTTGAACAAAATAGATTGTCAGGCGGCCTGGCCGGTACTGCATCTTATTGAGGCCGAATCATGCTTAAGCGCGGTCATGACTGTTGACAGCTCAATCAATACGCCAAGACCCTCCTGAACCTCCGGTCGCCGCAGGGCCGACATCATGCCGAAAACGCCACGCACCGGTTCGACCTGCTGGAAATCGACCTGCTCCATTTTGGCACCCAACCGTTCGGTCACAGCCAATACCTGCTCAAAGGCCTCAAAGACTCCACGCTGCTTGAGACATTCCAGCCGTTCCACGGCATCATTGAAAGCGAGTTTGGACAGCATGCCGGCGTCTTTTCTCATTTCCATGACTGAACCTAACATTTTCAGCCCATCAGCCATATTACCTAAATTGACCACAAACTGTTTGAGCAGTTCCTGGAGGTTTTCCGATTCAAATCCATGCAGAGTCGTCTGCAGCTGCTCGACCAGTTCTTTAAACATTTCCCTGGAATAGGGTTCAAAGTCCTTTTTAAACTCCATGAATTTATTCAACGATTTCAACGCATCAGTCAAATTATTGCTTGAAATCATCACTTGCCCGACCATATTTCCCACATCTTCCAGTTCAAACCTGCGATCCAGACCACTGAGCTTGCCGATGGCGCTGATCACCATATCATTTATCAGTGGCTCCATTTCCTGTTTCAATTCGACATAGGGACGAATGGCCTGTTTTGCCTCGCGCACTTCCTCGGTGAGTTCATCGAGTCTGGCGAGGATTTTTTCTTCATTGGTCATCGGGTCCCTCACTAATCCTGAACTTTACCGGCAAGCGACATCTGAGCTTCCAGCGGCAACTCCTCGCCACTGACCAGTTTATTCCAGTACACCCATTTAAACATCATTTTGCCCCAGTGATTAGCCTTGGATTCTCCAAGCAGAGAAAACGGTCCCAGTCCGGGCAGGGGAAATTTTCCGGGCAGGGGTTCGTAGTCGTAGTTGAAATCAATAAGGGCCGCCTTATCAAAACCGGTCTCGATAAAACAGTTGGCATGGCCGTCAAAATCTTCACGCAGCGGCTCACCATTGATTTCGCGCATAAAATTTTCCACCAGAATCTCCCCGGCAAAATGGGCGACAGATCCGGCTTTGGATGTCGGCAAGGTGGTTGTATCTCCAAGAACAAACATATTTTCATGCTGTTCTGCTTTCAGGGTATGGTTATTGCTATTGTCACAAAATTCAGTTGGATTTGCACATATCCAAGTTACCAGTGAGCGATTGAATTAATTTGTCGGGCAATGAAGGCACCCCTGCGAGGGC
>JANTGH010000226.1 GCA_024763055.1 Desulfobulbaceae bacterium | reverse complement strand
GTAGTGTTCTGTGGCGGGTCTTAACTATACATATAGTATGTTGAGAATCGCCACAGGACACACGACGCAGTAGATCGAAGTTTTTACGACGCCATCATATTTGATAACTGCGAATAAACACTGCCGCGTGATTATCAGCGCTTTTTTTTATTTCGTCCTCTTAGTATAAATTTTTTATAGATAAAAACCATAGGATAACAATTCAGTATGACCACTGAAATGGAAAGCAATCAACACAATTCTCCCACTATTGCCATCGAAAAAGAACTGCGAAAATCGTATCTTGATTACGCGATGTCGGTCATAGTCGGCCGTGCCCTGCCCGATGTCCGGGATGGTTTAAAACCGGTTCATAGAAGGGTTCTTTTTGCCATGCGTGAACTTGGCAACACCTATAACCGTCCTTATATAAAATCGGCCCGTATTGTCGGTGATGTTATAGGTAAATACCATCCGCATGGCGATACGGCTGCCTATGATACCCTTGTTCGCATGGCTCAGGATTTCTCCCTGCGCTATCCTCTCGTTGACGGTCAGGGCAACTTTGGTTCCATGGATGGCGACGCTCCGGCGGCCATGCGATACACCGAAGCCAGGATGACTAAACTTGACCAGGAAATAGTTGCTGATCTGGACAAGGAAACAGTTGATTTCATACCCAATTACGATAATTCCCTGCAGGAACCATCGGTCCTGCCTTCCAAAATACCCAATATCCTCGTCAACGGCTCCGAGGGTATTGCCGTGGGCATGGCAACCAAGATCCCACCGCATAACCTGACCGAGGTCATGAATGGATTGATCGCCCTGATCGACGATGCCAACATGACGGTCCATAAACTAATGGAAATCATCACCGGGCCTGATTTTCCCACCGGAGGTTTTATCTGCGGCCGGGCCGGAATCCGAGAAGCCTACGAAACCGGCCGCGGCGTTGTGGTCATGCGTTCACGAACCCATGTTGAAGAACGCAAAAAGGGCGGAGAATCAATAATTATCACAGAAATTCCCTATCAGCAGAACAAGGCTACCCTGGTGGAAAAAATTGCCCTTTTGATGAAGGATAAACGCGTTACCTCGATCTCCGAGGTGCGTGATGAATCCGATCGTCACGGCCTGCGTATCGTGCTTGAACTGAAGAAAGACGAGATGCCGGAAATTGTCATCAACCAGTTGTATAAGATGACGCCTCTGCAGAAGAGTTTCGGCATCATCCTGCTTTGTATTGTCAACAACAAGCCCGAGATTCTTAACCTCAAGCAGGTACTTGAACATTTCATTATTCACCGCAAAACGATTATTTACAGGCGGACCGCCTTTGAGTTGCGCAAAGCGGAAGAAAAAGCCCATATCCTCGAGGGATTGAAAATAGCCATTTCCAATCTTGATGAAGTTGTTGCCCTGATCAGGGGTTCGGCCAATCCCGCGGAGGCCAAGGCCGGGTTGATCAGTCGTTTTGAACTTTCTGAGATTCAGGCTCAGACCATCCTTGACATGCGTCTGCAGCGACTGACCGGGCTTGAGCGGGACAAGATTATCAAGGATTATAAAGATATTCTCAAACGCATCGAGTGGTTGAAAGGGGTGCTTGCCGATGATGCCCAGGTGATACAGATTGTGCGGGAAGAGTTTGAGAAAATTCGTGACGACTATGGCGACGAACGCCGAACCGAAATCATTGATGCCCCGGACGAAATCCTGCCCGAAGATCTCGTCACCCCGGAAGAAATGGTCGTCACCGTCAGCCACACCGGCTATATCAAAAGAAATCCCATCAGTCTGTATCGATCGCAGCGGCGTGGCGGTAAAGGGGTCAAGGGAATGACCACCATTGAAGATGATTTTGTTACCAACCTGTACATTGCCTCCACCCTTGATACCTTTCTCTTTTTTACCAACCGGGGCCGGGTATTCTGGCGCCGGGTCTATGAGTTGCCGTTAGCCGGCAGAACGGCTCGCGGCAAGGCAATCGTCAATCTGCTTGAGCTTGGCGAGGGAGAAAAGGTGGCTGCTATCCTGCCTGTGGCCAATCTTGCCGAGGCCGATGAGTCCCAAACTGTGCTGACGGTCACCAAGAAGGGCCGGGTGAAGAAAACTTCCATTGCCGCGTATAAACGACCTCTGCGCAAGGGAAAATTCGGCCTGACCATCAAGGAGGATGATGAAATTCTCACTGCGGCCATCACCTCCGGCGATGATGAGTTGTTTTTAGTCACCAAAAAGGGACTGTCTATTCATTTTCATGAAACAAATGTCCGCACCATGGGCCGTCTTGCCGCCGGCGTCAAGGGTATTACTCTGGGCGAAGATGACGAGGTGGTCGGCGTGGCCGTACTTAAAGGGGATGACTCCATCCTGACTGTGACCGAAAATGGTTATGGTAAACGGACCGCTGTTTCGGAATATAAACTGCAAAATCGTGGTGGCAAGGGTGTCTTTACCATCAAGACCAGCGAACGCAACGGCATGGTCGTTGGTGTTCTCCAGGTGGTGGATGAGGATCAGGTCATGCTGATCGCCAATTCCGGCAAGGTCATTCGTATGCCCATGGATACGGTGCGAATTATCGGCCGTAATACCCAGGGTGTGCGTCTTATTAATCTTGAGAAAGATGAAAAGGTGGTTGGTCTGTCCATGCTTGCCCGGGAAGAATTGAGCGAGGATGAATCCGGAGATGAGGAAAGCGGAGATTAACAAAACAGCTGTTATCGGGGCCGGAAGCTGGGGAACCGCGCTGGCTAAACTGCTTGCCGATAAAGGTGAAAATGTGGTGCTCTGGGGCCACCGGCCCGAGTATATTGCCGAGATAGAGAGGGAACGGGAAAACAGCCGTTACCTGCCCGGCTTTTCCCTGCCCGCAAACCTTCAACTGGAAAAAGATCTTGCTGTTGCGGTCCGGGACGCGGACTGCGTGTTGATGGTCGTGCCTTCCCACGGCTACCGGCAGGTTTTTTCCCGTCTTCTCCCCTCTCTCCAAAATAATCAAACCCTGCTTGTTTCAGCGGTCAAGGGAATTGAGATCGGCACCCGCCAGACCATGACTGAACTTATGATTCACGAGGCCGGTACCCGGGCGGAAGATTTTCATTTCGGGGTCCTTTCCGGGCCAAGCTTTGCAAAAGAGGTGGCTGATCGTCAACCAACGGCGGTGACCGTGGCTTTTGCCGATCTTGACGCAGCCCGGGCCGTCCAACGTCTGTTTGCCACTGATTATTTCCGTGCCTATACCAGTACCGATGTTGTCGGTCTGGAAATCTCCGGGGCTATGAAAAATGTTATCGCCATTGCCGCCGGCATCAGTGACGGCCTTGGGTTCGGCCTCAATACCCGGGCCGCGTTGATTACCCGCGGACTCGCCGAAATTACCCGCATGGGCGTGGCCATGGGTGCGCAACCCTTCACCTTTTCCGGTCTGGGTGGTCTGGGTGATCTGGTTTTGACCTGCACCGGCAGTTTGAGCCGTAATCGGACCGTTGGTCTTAAGCTTGGTGAGGGAAAAAATCTCTCCACAGCGCTTTTTGAAATGACCATGGTGGCCGAGGGAGTGAAAACAACCAAATCCTGTTACAATCTCGCCGCCCATCTTGGTGTGGAAATGCCGATCCTGGAACAGGCTTACCAGATTCTTTATGAAGACAAGGATTGCATGCAGGCTGTCCGGGAACTTTTCCAGCGAGATCTCAAGGAAGAGCTTGACGAGACCCTTGCCTAAGTTTTTTGGCTCGCCTACGGTTTGCCGGGTTCCCACCCTGTGAAACCGATTGAAGAAACGTCATGCCCGAATGTAGTTATCGGGCATCCAGGGAGATGCTCCGGCATAAGAGGTGTGCTGGATTTCCGACCAAAAGACCACGGAAATGACTGAAGAGGCGTCATCCCCGTAATCTGTTGGGCGGGCATCCAGGAAATTTTCACCAGAGTTTTATCGCTCATGAGCTGTTTCAAGGAGGCTTCTTTTTTGGGTTCCGCCATCCGCATTTAAAAAAAATCAAATTTCAATTCATTATAAGGTGAGACCATGAAAAATTTTTCCCTCTTTTTCTCTGTCGTCCTGTTTGTCCTTTTCGGCTGTTCCAGTCACCCGCAAAACACCCGGTCAATCCCTGACAAACCTGTCAACCCGGTCCCTGTGCCATCCACTTTCACCGGCCGTATACCCTGCGCAGATTGTGACGGCATCGACGTTGTGCTCAACTTCAGAAAGGACGGATTATATCAGCTTCGGAAAACCTCTATTAAAGGGAAAACCTGGGACAGTGTGGCTGAAATGGGACGCTGGAAGTACGATCGGGTTGAGAACCTTATAGTTCTTGGTGAAAAACGCGGCGCTCTTAAAACCTTGACGCTAATCGACAAGACCACCCTGAGGTTGCTGGATGTCGAGGGGAAAAAGATATCTTCCAATAAGAATTATGAGCTGCATAAAAGCAGTGTCCTTGATCCTTTCCCTGACCCTGTGCGCATGCGGGGAATGTACAGCCGTCTTGCCGATACCGGTGTCTTTACCGAGTGCCAAAGTACTATCCGTTTTTCCGTAGCCGCAGAAAAGGACAATGTCCGCCTTGAACACGCGTACAATACCACGCCGCACGGCCAGGGTGAGCCCCTGTTGGTTTCCCTGGAGGCAAGTCTAATCAGGCGGCCCGCGATGGAAGATGATGCCGAAGAGGAAGTGTTGGTTGTGAACCGCTTTCTTAAGATTTTTCCAGACCGGAATTGTGGAGGCAGTCAGGCCCGGATGAGTCTATTTAATACAACCTGGAAGCTTGTTGAACTTGATGGAAAGCCCGTGACCTTAGCAGAAAAACAACAGGAACCTTATTTTATTCTTGAAACTAAAAACAACAGGATGCACGGTTTTTCGGGTTGCAATCGCTTTTTCGGCACCTATTTGATCAAGGGCGAAATATTTGTTTTTAATAGAATGGCTGGAACGCGTATGGCATGTATGAAGGGCATTTCTCTCGAGGATGCCTTTCTTGAGGCCATGAGAAAAACCGAGGCATATCGTATCCAGGACGGCATTCTTGAACTGCGTGACCGTGATGAACACATCCTGGCCCGGATGCAAGCCGGCAATAAGTAGGTTTTCCACTTTTTAGTCGTAATATAACAATAAGAGGAAACTTCAACCTGAAAAGTAATATGTGGAAAGTATTTTCCATGTTATTTGGCATAATATACGAATAAGTGGAAAATACAGACGTACGTTCCCCACCCCCACCACAACCTATCTGATCTTTTTTCGCCATCAATCTAACCAAGCAAATCTGCTTCCGATAAATTCAATGCATTCAGATA
>JANTGH010000225.1 GCA_024763055.1 Desulfobulbaceae bacterium | reverse complement strand
TAAAAAGTCAAAACAACGTTTAAAGATGGCTAAGTAAAAACACAGATATACAGGTAAGCGTAGACTCCGAGGAGTAGTGTTCTGTGGCGGGTCTTAATTAGACATGTAGTATGCCTACGAATCGCCACAGGACACACGACGCAGTAGATCGAAGTTTTTACGACGCCATCAAGAAATGAGCTTTATTTTCCCTGTTTAGACATGTTTTCTTTTCGAAGTTTATTCAAGGTGCCGAGATAAATTCGTTCAGAAAGATCGTCAATGATTGTATCCAGTGCTTTATTTTCAGCAGCAGTACTCAATGTCTGAGAAGGATAATCTTCGGTCCATAATTCATTGGGTACTTCCCAGAGTATTTTATCTGATTTCAAATCCTTGAGAATATAACGCACCCCGAGCTTGATCTTAACGTCGGTTGTCACCGTGTCTCCGCCCCAGGAAATACTGGGAAGATCAATGTAAACAATCTCACCTGCAAGGATGAGGTCGGATTTGGATTTGTTTTTACTTAAGATCACGGCCTCGGACTGTTGGAACCATTTCGACAGCGATTTGTAAAGGCTAATATCAATACCTAACTTGTTCGTTTTATTCTTCCATTCCGGCATATATATGGTTTTGGTCGGTCCGTCATAGACGCTGGGAAAGTAATATCCGCAACCTCCGAGCATAAGGAAAGCTGAGGTAAGCAGAATAAGACAGGCGATGTATTTTTTCACAGGCAGACTCCCTCTATGTAATTACCAAAAAAAGAACAATTGGTTACCGTACTTACTTCAGACAACAATATTAACCAGTTTACCTTTTACCACAATAATTTTTTTCGGTTTTTTCCCTTCAAGAAAGTGGCTGATTCGTTCATCCTCAAGAGCAAGTTTTTCCATCTGCCGGCTATCTATGTCTGCGGCAACCTGGATTCGGGAACGGACCTTGCCGTTGACCTGAACGACAACGGTGATTTCCCGTTCACGGGCGGCTTCTGGATCAAAGTCAGGCCAGGGAGTACCGTCAAGTACGGTAGTCTGCCCGGTCGTTTCCCACATTTCTTCACAGAAGTGCGGGACCATGGGAAAGAGTAGCCGCAGGCATGTTTCCAGGGAAAATTTCAATATACAAGGCTCAGGGGATGTCTTGGAGGTATCTGTTGATGCAATGCTGATTTGATTGACAAGTTCCATGACCGCAGAGATTGCCGTGTTGAAGTGGAAATTGCTTTCTATGGATTCCGTAACCCGGCCGATAGTTTGATGAGTTTTTCGATACAGTTTACTGCTTTTCGTATCAAGTGTGGAAAAGTCGGCATTCAGGTCGCTTGAAAAACAGGCAATGTGTTTTTGAATAAGCCTGTAAACACGGTTGAGAAAACGGGAAGAGCCCTCCACTCCCTGTGCATTCCATTCAAGATCACGTTCGGGAGGGGCGGCAAATAAAGAAAAAAGACGGGTGGTGTCTGCGCCGTATTTGTCTATGAGTTCACTGGGGTCGACAACGTTTCCCTTCGACTTGGACATCTTGGCCCCATCCTTGATTACCATGCCCTGGGTAAGAAGATTTGTAAAGGGTTCATCAATGTCAAGGTAGTCGAGATCACGAAGGACCCGGGTAAAGAACCTGGAATAAAGCAGGTGGAGAATGGCATGTTCAACTCCTCCTATATACTGATCCACCGGTAGCCAGTAAGACGCAGCTTTTTTTTCTATAGGCGTCTGTTCGTTACGTGGACTGGTATAACGGGCAAAATACCAGGAAGATTCAACAAAAGTATCCATGGTGTCGGTTTCCCGTCGAGCTGCACCCCCGCATCCGGGACAGGTTGTGACATAGAAATCCTCCTGCTGGTGCAGAGGCGCGTGCTGACCTTTCGGATCGTCGGCGCCGGGAAGAAGTACCGGCAGTTGATCCTCGGGCACGGGTTGGATTCCGCATGTGTCACAGTAAATAATCGGAATTGGTGCGCCCCAGTAGCGCTGCCTTGATATTCCCCAGTCTCTGAGACGATAAGTGGTATGTGATCTGCCAAACCCTTTATCTTCAGCATAGTCGATTATGGCCTGTTTAGCCTGCTTGGAGTCCATACCGGTAAATGGGCCCGAGTCAATGAGGATGCCGGGAGACTCAGAGGCGGCGTCCATGGAATCCCCCTCTAAGAGCATATTTTCAGGCTGGACAACGGGTTTAACAGTAAGATTGTACTTGCGGGCAAATTCAAAGTCACGCTGATCATGGGCTGGAACAGCCATCACTGCACCAGTTCCATATTCCATAAGAACAAAATTGGCGACATAGACAGGCACCCTGTCGCCGGTAAAGGGATTAATACAGTAGGCTCCGGTGAAAACCCCGTGTTTTTCAGGTTCCTCATCCACAGCGGCCCTCTGTTTCTCAATAAGGGTCTGTTGAATAAATTCCCGAACCTCATCTTCCTGTTTCCGCCCCCTGATCAGAACATCAACCAGCGGATGTTCCACGGCAAGCGACATAAAGGTAACACCGAAAATGGTGTCCGGGCGGGTTGTGAAAATCGTGATATTTTCCTGACTGTCATCAATCGGAAAATCACAGGCCATGCCCTGACTTTTACCAATCCAGTTGCGCTGCATGGTCACGACTCTTTCCGGCCAGCCGGTGAGGTTATCCAGCCCCTGCAGAAGTTCTTCGGCGTAATCAGTAATTTTAAAAAACCAGCCGTGCATGGTTCGTGGTTCAACGGCCTGATCACAGCGCCAGCAGGCACCGTCAATGACCTGTTCTCGCGCCAGAACTGTTTTGCAGTCATCACACCAGTTCACGGTTGTTTCTTTCCGATAAACAAGGCCTTTTTCAAGCATTTGGAGGAAAATTAACTGTTCCCATCGGTAATACCCGGGATTGCAGGTGGCGATTTCCCGATCCCAGTCATAACTCAGCCCCATGGCTTTAAGCTGATCGCGCATATAATTGATGTTTTCATAGGTCCAGGCGGCCGGATGAACACCTCTTTTCATAGCGGCATTTTCAGCAGGAAGCCCGAATGCGTCCCAGCCCATGGGATGAATGACATTAAAACCCCGCATACGTTTATAGCGGGCTATAACATCTCCGATACTGTAGTTGCGGACATGACCCATGTGGATACGTCCGGAAGGGTAGGGGAACATTTCCAGGACATAATATTTTTTTTTGTCTGGATCTTCACACGTTCTGTAAGGTTTTTCCCGTTGCCAGAGGTGTTGCCATTTTGCTTCAATGGCCTTGAAGTCATATTTGTCGTTCATGTTTTTATGTAAAAAAGTATGTAGGGTAGGTAGTTAATCGGCTACCTGGAAAAATTGCTGTTCTGCCCGATCACCGCGCTACAGTAAAAAGAAAAATGCTTACATATGACGAATATGCAGCGTTTTAATATTTTCACTGTTTTTTGTCCTCGAACAAACTATCTAATTTTTCAAAGCATCCAATAGTCATAAATATGACCCCGATGTATGAAGCGAACCAATAAATGCAGTTCTGTTTTGGTCTACTGCATGTCTGCCGGTGGCTGTTTGGGGCTGTAATTTTCAAAGGTAGTGATATCCGCACGAAAGGTTAAGTTGATTATTCCGGTTGGGCCGTTTCTCTGCTTGCCGACAATAATTTCAGCCATGCCGCGATTCGGATTGTCTTCAGCTTTATTATATATTTCATCCCTGTAAATAAAGGTTATAACGTCCGCATCCTGTTCTATGGCGCCTGATTCACGTAAATCGGAGAGTTGGGGCCGCTTGTCCGTCCGGCTCTCAAGGCTTCGGTTCAGCTGGGACAAGGCGATCACCGGAATTTCAAGTTCCTTGGCCATGGCTTTCAGGGAACGGGAGATATCAGAAATCTCCTGGGCCCTGTTTTCTGTTTTTGCCCGGCCCTGCATGAGTTGCAGATAATCAACAACAACCAGGCCGAGATTATGTTCAGATTTAAGCCGTCTCGCCTTTGCCCGCATTTCAAGAACAGTAATACCAGCAGTGTCATCAATAAAAATCGGGGCCTCGGTCAGCATTCCTGTGGCTCGGGTTAAATCCGGCCAGTCTCTCTCAAGTAACCTGCCGGTACGAATACGTTGCGAGTCAATTCCGCCCATTGAGCAGAGCATACGCAGGGCTAACTGTTCCACGGACATCTCAAGGCTGAAAACAGCAACCGGTATTTTGTCTATAACGGCAATATGCTGAACGATGTTCATGGCAAGGGCTGTTTTACCCATTGAGGGACGCCCGGCAAGTATAATAAGATCAGATGGCTGCAGACCGGCTGTCATTCGATCGAGTTCTTCATAGCCGGTGGCAATCCCTGTAATATGTTCCTGGCGGTCAAAAAGTTTGGTGATACGGTCAAAGGCCTTGGGCACGACGTCGGACATGGCCTGAAAACCCTGTTTTTTCTTTGACTGCGCGATTTCAAAAATAGTTTTTTCAGCCTCATCAACCAGGATGTCGATCTCGTCCTGGGCATCATAACAACGGGCAGCCACCTCTGAAGTGGTCTGTATCAACTGACGTAAAATTGATTTTTTTCTTATTATCTCGGCGTGATGAACCAGAGTGCCTGAAAAGGGAATTATATCGGTCAGAGAAGCAAGGTAAGCGGCGCCGCCGATTTCTTCGAGTTTGTTTCTATCGGCGAGCAGGTTAGTGACTGTGATCAGATCATGGGGTTCACGCCTTTCAAACAGGTCAAGCATGGCGCGGTAGATGGTCTTATGGGCGTCCCTGTAAAAGTCTTCAGGGGTGAGGAGCTCCGCTATGTTTAGAATTGATTTTTCCTGGAGCAGGACAGTACCTAAAACGGCCTGTTCCGCATCGATATTTTGCGGAGGTATGATACCTGAGGAACCCTGCATTTCGGGAACTTTTTGGTGTTGCATGATAACTCAGCATACAGTAATTGTCGGTGTCGCAAAAAGTTGCGATATCGACGGTGGAATCGTCATGTTGATTTATACGTTGCCGGTTAATGCCATTTCAGACTTTTTACGAGACCATCATGGTTGCGTTGGGTTGGAAACATTGAGGACCCTGAAAATACTGCCGGCAATTTTTACGGCGAAAAAAAGAGAGAAAAGAATGGCCGGCAGTAATAAACATCAAACAGCAATTACCTACAATCGTTTTATCAGACAGGCTATCTAACTAAGCCCAACCTGATTAAATAATTATTCTTTTTTTTCGTCAACAGCTGTGTCCGCACCCTCGGGGATGACTTGAACAGTAAGGGTTGTTGTCATCTGGTAGCCGACCTTGACATTGACGACTGTTTCGCCGATGCTTTTAATGGGTTCCGTCAGCAGGATAGAGCGGC
>JANTGH010000224.1 GCA_024763055.1 Desulfobulbaceae bacterium | reverse complement strand
TAGTGTTCTGTGGCGGGTCTTAACTATACATGTAGTATGTTGAGAATCGCCACAGGACACACGACGCAGTAGATCGAAGTTTTTACGACGCCATCAACCTTTGTTTGTTGAAATTTAATGGTTTTTTCAAATATTCTCGGCCATTCCAGATCTATCAGTTTTCTTTCCCGGGTAATGAAGGGGCGGCGACTGGCTCATGCCTATCTTTTTTCCGGACCGGAAGGCGTCGGTAAGGCAACAGTCGCCCGGGCCATGGCGGCCGGTCTGCTCTGTACGGATACGAGTACGCTTGCTCCATGCGGATACTGTCCCGGATGCCGCCAGTTTGCTTCCGGAAATCACCCGGATTTTCTTCGTGTTCTGCCGGATGGAGCATCCATTAAGATTGATCAGATACGGGCTGTCAAAAAACAACTGACCTTTTCTCCATTTGCGGAAGGTAGGCGAATTATTCTTGTGGAGGAGGTGCAGACCATGCGCCGGGAAGCGGGAAACAGCCTGTTGAAGATGCTTGAGGAACCGCCGCCGGATAATCTCTTTTTGCTGGTTGCCTCTGATGCCGAGCCGGTGCTGTCGACTATTCTTTCACGCTGTCAGGTGATTGCCTTTGCTCCACTTGCCGATGATCTTGCCGCAGATATCATCAGGAGGCACGCGCCTGAACTTGGCAAGCGGGACGCTCTGAATCTTGCCAGGCTGTCGGAAGGCTGTCCGGGCTGGGCCCTGGCCATGGAAACAGGTGAAGTCCTTGCCCTGCGTGAACAGCTGATTCCCGCACTTCTTGAGAAAAAGCGATCCGAGGCCCGGTCCATTGAAGAGAGTCTCTTTCTGGCCGGAGCGATGGCGGAGTTGAAAACGGATCTCAATCTGCTTCTTAACCTGCTGAAGGTGTTTTTTAAAGATGCCCTTCTTCTTTCCTTATGCGCTGAGTCGCCGGCGCCTGTCTCGGCTGCCCATACAAAAGAGCTTGTCCGGGCAAGAGAACGCTGGAACTTGTCACAGCTTTCTGATAAGATATGCGCCGTTGATTCTGCCGGTCAGGCCCTGGCAAGGAATTGTAATCGGGGCCTGGTCTGTGAAGTACTGATGTTGCGGTTGATTGCCTGACTTTTCTCTTAGTGGCTATTAACGAAACTCAGGCTCAAATTTTCCTGGATTCCCGCCTGGGCGGGAGTGAGGCCGGACACATACTATGCCATTTCCGCGCAGGCGGGAATCCAGGCACCACTAAGCCGGCAGTGGAAAAACAGGACATTTTTTGCTGAGTTTCATTGAGAATCATTTTTCTATTTGTTGTCGAATTGCGATTCGGCCTGCCCAAATTGTTTTTGAGTGACGAAAAATAAAACGGAAACAGAGAGTATCACCTCTTCCGGTGAGCAGAAAAATAAATCCGGAGAAAGTCGATTTTATTACTACCGGATGCGCTTTCGCAAACTCGGACAGGAGTATACTGTTTCCTCATCATTGAATGCGCTTGCGCACGGTGACCTGGTCCTGGTCAGAACTGATCATGGCCCTGAACCGGCAATGATTTTCGGCAGGGCGGCAGGCTGTCCGGGCTGTAAGGAAGAACGGGGCGTTTCCTATGTCGTTTTGCGGCGGGCCACCCATGAAGAAGAGGGAAAATATGCCCGCCTGCCCATCCTGGAACAGGAGGCCTTTGATATCTGTCTGTCCCGGATCAAAAAATTGAAACTGCCCATGCATCTCGTTCGGGTGGAACGTTTTTTTAACGGGTCCAAAATTATTTTTTATTTTACCGCGGATAGCCGGGTTGATTTTCGTGAACTGGTCAAGAATCTGGTTCAGGAGTTTCGAACCCGGGTGGAAATGCGGCAGATCGGCGTTCGCCATGAAACCCAGATGACCGGAGGGCTCGGAGCCTGCGGCCGTGAGTTGTGTTGCACCTCTTTTTTAAAACGATTTGATTCCGTTTCCATTAAAATGGCCAAGGCCCAGGACCTGCCTTTGAATCCGACCAAAATTTCCGGGGTCTGTAACCGGCTGCTCTGTTGTCTGACCTACGAGTATGACAGTTACCGTTCCATGAAAAAAGGTATGCCGAGGATTGGCCGTTCTATTCGTTTTGAGGGCGGGACGTATCGGGTTGTTCGCCTGATGCCTCTTAAAGGAAATGTCCTGACCATTGGAGAAAATGGTGAGGAACGCATACTGACGGAAGAAGAATGGCGTTCCGCCCGACCTGTACAGAAACCCCGGCAACGACAAAAAAATAGAAAAAATCCCAGAAAAACGCAGAAAAAGGGAGGTCATCACGGCAAGACCTCTCGCGCCGTCGGCAAGAAGATAAAATAAGATGACGACCTATATCACTACCCCTATTTATTACGTTAACGCCATGCCTCATTTAGGGCATGCCTATACAACTCTTGTGGCTGATACCTATAGCCGTTATCGCAGGCTCTGCGGCGATGATGTCCGCTTTCAGACCGGAACAGACGAACATGGCGAAAAGATCGTCCAGGCCGCGGAAAGCGAGGGGAGTACTCCGCGCGAGTACGTTGACCGCATTTCCGATACCTTTCGTCATACCTGGCCGACCCTGGCAATTGAGCCGGATAATTTTATCCGGACGACCTATCCCGAACATATTAAAACGGTGCAGGATATCCTGCAAAAGGTCTATGACCAGGGTGATATCTATTTTTCCGAGTATTCCGGTCATTACTGTAAAGGCTGTGAACGTTTTCTGACGGAAAAAGAGCTGGTTGACGGCACCTGCCCTGATCATCAGACTGTGCCGGAAGAGATCTGTGAGCAGAATTATTTTTTCCGCATGTCTACGTATCAGGACTGGCTCATTGAGCACATTAAAAAGAATCCTGATTATATTACACCCGAGCGCTACCGGAACGAGGTGCTTTCCTTTCTCAGCGAGCCGCTGGAAGATCTTTGTATCTCCCGCCCTGTTTCGCGTCTGACCTGGGGGATCCCGCTGCCCTTTGACCAGAAGTTCGTTACCTATGTCTGGTTTGATGCCCTGATCAATTACCTGACCGGTATAGGCTATCCGGACGGCCCTGATTTTGAAAAATACTGGTCGGCGGCCGAGCATGTGATTGCCAAGGATATCCTTAAGCCCCATGCTATCTACTGGCCGACCATGATCCAGGCTATGGGCCTGCCACCGTATAAGCGGCTGCATGTGCACGGCTACTGGAATGTGGACGAGACCAAGATGTCCAAGTCCATCGGTAATGTCATCCGGCCTGGTGAGCTGGTGGAAAAGTACGGTGTGGATACGGTTCGGTATTTTCTCTTACGGGAGATGAGTTTCGGCCTTGATTCCTCATTTTCCGAAGAGGCTGTTATTGCCCGCCGTAATTCCGATCTGGCCAATGATCTGGGTAATCTTTTTTCCCGGGCCCTGACCATGGTCGGAAAATATGCGGGCGGCAAGGTTCCGAAGGTCGATGCGGCCGCCCTGACCGACGATGACCGGGAACTGATTGACTCCATGGAAAAAATGATAGCCACGTACAGGGTGAACATGGATGCATTTACTTTTCATAAGGCCCTGCAGGCGGTATGGGAGGTTATCGGGCTGCTCAATCGCTACATAGTGACCAATGCTCCCTGGGAACTGGCCACTGCCCCGGATAAATCCGGACGGTTGGATACCGTCTTGTATTTCCTGACAGAAAGTCTGCGTATTCTTGCCCTGGTGCTGCGGCCGGTGATGCCGGTGGCAGCGGGGAAGATGGCCGCGGCTCTTGGCATGGAAGATACTATGGCCGCCGCAACCCTTGATACTGCCGGCAAGTGGGGTGTTTTTGAACCTGGAATGTCGGTGAACAAGGGGCCGCAGCTTTTTCCACGGTTGGAAACAAAGAAAAAACAGCAAACACCCAAAAAACAGAAAAAGAAGAAAAGCCGGGACGCTGAATCTGTTGATGGGGAAGGCTTGATCACTTTTGATCAATTCGGTAAGGTGGAATTACGGGTGGCCGAGATCGTGGCGGCGGAGAAGATAAAAAAAGCGGATAAGCTGCTTAAGCTCACACTGAAGGCGCCTCGTGAGCGCACTGTTGTTGCCGGCATTGCCAAATATTACCAACCGGATGAATTGGTGGGGAAAAAGGTGATTATTGTCGCCAACCTGAAACCGGCAAAACTCATGGGCGTTACTTCCCGGGGCATGGTGCTGGCTGCCAAGGAGAAAGATGGGGAAGGGGTTGAGCGATTGGTGCTTTCCACTGTGGATGCGGATATCGCAGCCGGCTCCAGAGTGGCTTGATATTTTTTGTTTTGTGTCACTCTCTGGATGTCAGGCGTCGAATCCTGAATTTAAAACTTAGAATTTATATCTCTCATGTTTATGCTCAGTAATTTTTTGCTTGCCATTGCCAAACTTTTGAATTTTGCTCTCAGCGCCTATATCTGGATCGTTATCGGCCGAGCCGTGATTTCCTGGGTCAACGCCGATCCGTATAATCCCATCGTCCGTTTTCTTGTTCAGGTGACGGAACCCCTGCTTGTACGGATCAGGCGTGTATTGCCCATTATGGGCGGATTGGATCTGAGCCCGATGGTTCTTATCCTGGCAATTGTTTTTCTGCAGAGTTTTCTGGTGCCCACTTTGCAGCAGATAGCCATGTCCCTGCGTTAGTTCGTGCCCTTTTTGCAGATCCAAAAGGACGGCTCTGTTCTTCTGTCATTGTATGTGCAGCCCCGGGCAGGGAAAAATGAGCTTGCCGGTGTGCATGATGGGGCACTCAAACTTCGCCTCACCAGTCCGCCCGTGGACGGCAAAGCGAACAAGGCCGTTATCGCCTTTTTTGCCAAAATTCTGAAGGTTCCCAAGTCATCCCTTGTTCTGGTTCGCGGCCTGAAAAATCGACGCAAACAATTGCAGGTTACCGATATGGATGAGGAAACCATTCGAAAAAATCTGGGTATTTCCTGATGATGAACTCGTGAAAAGTGACATGGCCAGGCGTCACGCCCAAGTGTCGTACGTCATCCCCGAGTGTAGTTATCGGGGATCCAGATAAATGCCTGGCCACAAGCTGTGCGCTGGATTTTCAATGAAAAGACTGGATTCCCGCCCAACAGACAGCGGGAATGACTGAGTGGGAAGACCACGGGAATGACTTAAAGCCGTCACGTCCAAGTGTCGTACGCCATCCCCGAGGGAGTATTCGGGGACGGGTCGTCATGCCTTAGTGTAGTTATCGGGGATCCAGATAAATGCCTAACCACAAGCTGTACGCTGGATTTTCAATGAAAAGACTGGATTCCCGCCCAACAGACAGCGGGAATGACTGAGTGGGAAGACCACGGGAATGACTTAAAGCCGTCATGCCCGAGTGTGGTTGTCGGGTAT
>JANTGH010000223.1 GCA_024763055.1 Desulfobulbaceae bacterium | reverse complement strand
GAGTACTTGGCCTGGTGATAGATAAAGTTGATAAGATAATGCATGGAATGCAGCTTGGTGCCTCTGGTATGCATAATCAGATAATACAATGGTGCAATCAGGGATTTTTAAGTTCTCTCGTTGATCATTTATTAGACAAAGAATACCAGGTTTGGCTCACGTCAGATCATGGAAACATTGAGTGTACCGGGATTGGTAGTCCCTTGGAGGGATCTATTGCTGAGACCAGGGGGGAGCGTGTTCGAATCTATCCTACCAGGGAGCTTCGAACATCAATCTCTAAACAGTTTCCTGCCAGCCATGAATGGGATCCAGTTGGTTTACCTCCCCATTATTTCCCTTTAGTCGCCAAAGATCATACGGCTTTTATACAGGATGGGAAAAAAATTGTAGGGCATGGAGGAATGTCCATTGAAGAAGTCATTGTGCCTTTAATTAAGTTTGAAAGGAGGGGCAAGTGATCAACAGATATGATGCTTTAGGAGTCAAACAGGTAATCCGGCTGGAATGGATGGAGAAAGCTGTACATTTAGCCATGTCCGGCATGGATCCACAAGAAATTCGGTCAGAGTTGCATGAATACCTTGCAGGGCGAAAAGGCGACGGATCAATGGGAGAGAGAAGCAAACTGACCCGTTCCCAGGCAGTGGTCGTTCTTATGAATATCTGGGGAAAACCAAGTCCAGAAATTGCGGCTTTTATAGAAGATGTTAAATTGCAGATTCAAAGTAATGGGTTGGCTCCTGCTGAAAGAAAAGCTCTTTATTGGGCTGCGATAAGTGCCGCTTATCCATTCTGGTTCAATGTTGCCAGGCAAGTAGGCAGATTACTCAATCTACAGGATCAAATTACCAAACAACAAATCGTGAGGCGACTCAAGGAACAATATGGTGATCGCCAGACGGTGAGCCGTATTACCCGGTACGTTATTCGATCATTTGTTGCTTGGGGTGTTCTTAAAGATGCCGCTAAGAAAGGGTGTTACAACCGTGGTGATTTACTAAGAGTCCATGGTCAACGTACAGTGAATTTGTTGATCGAAGGCGCTTTACACACTTTACCTGAAGGTAAATCATCGATCAATGATCTCTATGCAAACCCTGGTTTTTTTATTTTCGATTTCCCCATTGTAACAGGCGAAATCATTGCTCAGGACAATCAGCGTATTGAGGTTATGAGGTTTGGGATGGATGAAGAGATTTTGAAGTTAGCGCTTAATTTTTAAAAAATTGGAACGGGCAGATTGCTTGACTTATTTATGATTAATGGTAAGCGTTAAATTGAGGTTTTTTTATTTTTTGATCAAACTTCTTTCTATGAATAGGAGATGTTATGGTGACTATTCCCATTTGTCCTCAGTGCGGTTTTGAAATTGAAGATGAAGAAATATGCCGGGCATGTGGCTCATTGATAGAGGACGTCCCTGTTCGAGATGTATCATTGACTCGTGGTATTGGCAGGTTCATGACCGGGTTGAAAAATAAAGGGCTTCAAGGCGCTGCATCTACTTGTGTTGGAGATCCCGGGGCGGCTCCCTTTTTCTTTGATGAAGAGATTAAAAATCTTCATGAATAGTCTCGGAAATCAATCCATATTTCCTGAGTTATTTTTTTATCGTTGAGGGTGCATCTTTCGGTATAGGGCCAGGTTTTGGGACAGTTACGCCTTCAGATACCGTTGGCTTTGGTGCGTTAACACCTGTAAAGGTATCGAAATATCCATCATCGTCAGTTGGCCTCATACCCTGACTATCCACCAGTCCCTTGAATGTTTTACCTACACCCTCCTTGGCTATACCGGAGGCAGTGGTTTGTACCCTTCCTTTACCAGCCTCTTCCCTCCTGTTCAAATTATGGAGTGTATCTGCGTCCTGCTGGATTCTGGTACTATTTGGTTCTCGTAACTGAGCGAAATCATCCGGCAATGATAAGCTCTCACCTGTAATAACTGAAGTATTTCCGGTGGTTGTTGCAGCCGATTGGTCAGCGGCTTTTTTCAATATATCCTGTCCTTGCACTTGTTTCTGGGTTGTTCGCATTGCCTCATGAACTTGACTTGTTGTATTTCCCCAGCCGTAGCCCTTACCACTGACAAAGCCATTGATAATATCATGCATATTTTCTACTCCCTGGCTGCCCTGCTGAGTGAGGTAATGATTGAAATCAGTTATGGTACGTCTGATGTTTTCAGGAGCCTCACTACCATACCGTTCCATGGCGTAATTTTTTACCAAGGCAGTCGTCAAGTCTGCTCCGTACGATTCAGTAGATGTTCTCAGCTCTCTGGCATCATTAAGATAGGCATAGGCCTCTGAAGCGCCTATCTGTTTTGCCATTTTGGCCATGTAATCTAATCCCTGAGAATCATTCAACGTCTGGCTCAACGATTCCGACCGCACCCTTGCCTGATCTCTCGTAAAAGCTCTGGTCGTATCTTCGGAAACATCAAAACTTGCTCTTTCATTGTCTTGGCCAATGACTGTAATTTGTCCATTAGCGCCAAATATTTTCTTAAATCCCGCCCCAATAGATGACTGGAAGGCAGTACGTGTATTTTCATCCATGGAATGAACGAAACTGGATTTATCACTGAATGCTCTTTTCCAATTTGATTTTAAGGCATTGTCCAGGCGGCTGGAAAAAGCTCGTGCTTCACTGCTGGTCTGACTGTCTCTTTGAATTTGATCCCAGGCTGTACTCCAGTTTGTACTACTTCCCAAGCTGTTTGATGCGGAGACTATTTTTTGATGCTGGGCCATGGCCCCCACCGTGACCGGCTTGAGACCGTTGACGGCAGTTTGGGTGGTTTGGAAATTACCGGTGCCGTCAACGGAGTAACTTGCCCTGCCTTCTGCCATGGTATCAACAGCCACCCCGGTGCCTTCTGTTCCGGTTGTGGTGACGGTGGTGGAGCCGTCTGCATTGACGGTTTCCGATTTTGTTCTGGTTCCATGTCCATCTGGAGCAGTGGAGACTTCCACCGGGCCTGAGTTGGATCCCACACTCATTCTGGCCGAGGCCATCATGGTGGCCATGTCACTGTCTGACGTGCCTTGGTCGACCTGCCCTGATTGCTGCAGGGAGTTTTTGGCATTCATCGCTGCCTTGTAGCCGCCGACATTTTTATGCACAGAAAATGCTCCGGCTGCTGCCATATTGGAGAAGCGATGTTCCGGCATACCGGCAAGCAGGCCCGCTGCCCGAACCTGCTGGTTCATGGCTGCGGAGGTTCCTTCCGGGGTGAGGAGTTGCCCGGCTTGCGCTCCTGCGGATTGAACAACCCTGCTCAGGTTTCCGGCAAGCATGGCCAGGGCATGGCCGCCGAAGCGGATCAGCATCATGGAAAAGAAGCTTGCCAGCATGATACCGGCAGAACGAATCACCCCGAACATTGCCAGCAGCTTGATGGAGATGGTCGGGAATGCAGCCATGGCATAGACACCGAGGTTGGACTGCCGCATGTCCTCAAAGGCATAAGTGGCATAATCCATTGCCGCCCCGTGGATCACGGCATCGGTGATTCCCCAGGTGGTGAGGAAGACAAAAAATCCGAACATCACTGATACGGCCTTGCCCACGACAGGAGTAAATAAAAAGAGGACCAGAAAGGGAATAACGCCGATGGCAATGGCGGTCATCACAGCCCGGATGATAGGGATCCACTCGTTCATGGTCAGGCCGATGCCTAAGCCGGTGGAGGTGATTTTCCGGTTACTCTCCATGAGCATGGATGTTTCGTAATCGTCCTGGAAATAGAAGTTGTAGAGGATTTCCGCAATCTGCCGCTGCTGGATGATCTTTTCCGGGGTGACAGCAGTTCCGGTGGTAAAGTTCAGGGTGCTGGTGAGCAGAGATTTGCAGGTATTGAGTTCCGCCATATTGGCAGGATCAAAATAGGCCTTGCTGCAGACTTTTTTTATGGCCTCGTCATAATTGGCGGGGTTGGCATAAATGGGCTGCAGGCTGTTCCAGGCATCGGTGCAGGTGACGTTTGCCCCTTCCGGATGCACAGCATCATAGTACACGGTGTACACTGCCGGGTTGACTGCTTTGCTGAGATCGGTCAGAAAATCCGTGGTGTTGTTTCGCAGATCATCAAGGGACAGACTGGTGCCGGGCCGGACCAGTTCAAAGGTGACGCAATCCTTGACGTATCGGATCATGCTTGTCCGGGCATAGTTATTCTTGGGGGAAGAGCCCTTAACCGATTCCAGGGCCTTGAATCCTATGCCGCCGGCAGTTGTTTGGTACTCGGCACCCGGGGCGGCTGCGGTGTCGATAATATCGACCATGCCCCGCTCGATCTTGTTCAGGAAGCCTGCAGTAAAGACGACGGCATCCGGAACCTGGCCGATGGTTTGAAAGCGATTCAGTACCGGATCGTAGACCGTGATGTTCCCCTTGGGGACAAACAGGGCCAGGTAGAGGATAGCCCCAAAAAAGACCGGCACAGCCCAGACCATGGGAATAACCCGTGCGCCGGTAGCAGCCCGTGCCAACCAGGCGGTCACCCCGGCAATGAGCCCCAGCACCATGATGACAAAAAGCAAGCCCTGGTAACCCGAGTCACTGAAGATCAGGGCAATTTTGGTAAAGGCCTGTACTATGGGGTTGAAACCGCCATAGGTGTAATACTCCATGTCCAGGGCCATGGCAGGAGTGGCCATGAGCAGGAAAAGACAGGCTGAAAATATGATGCTGGATTTTTTCATCGTCTCTTCTGCTTACATCTGCAGCCTTGCGGCAACATCCTTGCCGTAACGGCGGGTAATCTCCGCCGTCATCTGGGCCTCAATTTTCTGCATGTGCTCCAGGTAATCCATGATGGTGGACATCTCCTTTGCCGAGGCGATATAGCTGGCCCGGGCAGCATTCTGCAGCCGCCTGATTCTTTTCAACATGATTGAGATATTCTGGTCGGCATGTTCGGCAAAGATGACTGCCGCACAGTTCTCCGAAGGCTGGCCGGAACTTGCTTCAGCCTGCTTTTCCAGCATTTCCCGTGCCTTCCAGGCAATGGTCTCGGCCCGGACATAGAGATCAGACAGCATCTGCAGGGCATAGGCATTGGATGTGATATCGGCAAGACCGGATACCGCAGCCTCTTGCAGGCCTGCCCCCACTGCGGTTTTCAAGATGGGTAGGGCTGACAAAGGATTGGAGGCAAGAAATGTTTCTTCGGCAGAGCTGAGAGCAGATTTATTTTCAATCTTGTTTGCTATGCCGGTTAACGTAGTCTGGACATATTGCCGCAAGTCACGGTTGGTATCAGTTATCTGGCTGCAGGTTCCACCGGTATTTTTGGTGTACACCTCACCACTGGTGAAGGCCTTGATGTCATCGGGATTGTTC
>JANTGH010000222.1 GCA_024763055.1 Desulfobulbaceae bacterium | reverse complement strand
GGAGGCAAGCGAATTTCGGCACAGGTGTACTGTTGGTACATCGAGCACGAAATTCGTGAAGCCGACACAGTAGATGTGCCTGTATCGACGTTCGAATACCGGATAACTGCAGGGCTTAGGTGTAACATTTTGAAAACCTTCCCTGGTAAGGGCCTCGGCAACCCGGGAACTGTTTTTCCAGTCCCGGCCGAAAACAACTATGTTAGTAATCATGAGGTCTCTTCTTCTTTTTCCTTGAATCGGCGAGTGCCGAGGAGCATGTTGTTATTTTCATATAAGGCAAGCACCCTGGTATCGTTGACGGCGGTTCTTGCCTTATACTGTTCATCCCTCCACCATGTTGCATTGAGAAGGGCCTCCCTTGCTTCCAGGTGTTTGATTTCACTGACTGGTACCATCGGCAGAAAGATTCTACGGTCTTTTCCATGGCGTGAGCCAGGGCCTTTTCCCTGCTGCATTGCCCCCAGATGGGCCACTGGTCTCTGGAGCGAAGAAAAGCCATCATGCCCCTGCAAAGCGATTCAACATCCCGGGGGGTGAAGAGAAAACCATTTTTTCCATCTTCAACCAGTTCCGGAAGGGCCCGGGCATTGGCGGCAAGCACCGGCAGTCCGCAGGCCATGGCCTCCAGGGTGGCAATGGACTGCAGCTCGGCAAACCCGGCCATCACAAAGCAGTCACAGGCGGCCAGAAGCAGAGGCAGATCCTTATCGCTGATAAATCCCGGGAAGCTGGTCTTTTCGGTCACGCCAAGACTACGGGCAAGTTTCCCCAGTCCATTGCGATAACTGCCTTTTCCTGCCAGCACCAGAAAAACATCCTGCGATTCCAGGGCGGCAAAGGCCTGCACAACGGTATCAAGTCCCTTTTCACGGTCCAGGCGGCCCACATAGAGAAAAATGACCGCATTCGGCGGCAGGGAAAAATGTTTGCGTACAGCGATGCCCTGGCGATGATCGACCGGCTTGAACCGCCTGGTATCGATTCCGCACGAAATAGGGGTAACCGGGGGGACAAGGGACTGGTAGTGGAGGATGGCAGCCGCCGTCCCGGTAGGGGTGGAGACCGCGTCCAGCCTGTTGTAGAGCGCAAGCATATGACGCCAGAGCAGGGTGTTGAGAGGTTGCCTGACAAGAGCGGGCACAGGAAGATTTGCGGTCAGGTTTTCCGGCAGAAAGTGGTTGCTGCCCACCACCGGTATCCTGTATTTTTTGGCATGTCGCCACAGCGCCCTGCAGATAAAATAATGATCCTGTAGATGAATAATGTCCGGCCTGGTTTCCTCAAGGGCCTGCCCGACAGCCCTGGCGGGAAACAGGGAGAGGTTGGCGTTATGGGGCAGGGAAAGGGTGCGCAGGCGCCGGACACGCACGCCATCTTCCCGTGAAGATCCGGGCGGCACGTCATCGGTCGGCGCAAGAACAGTGACATCATGCCCTGCGGCAGCCAGACCCCGTGCCAGCCGAACCGTAAAAACAGCCTGTCCGTTATCTTCCCTGTAGTATGCCTGACCGGCAAGAAGTATTCTCATCACGTACTCCCTGAAAACCTGTTTGTCAGCCGGGGAACAATTTTTTTCAACAGATAGAACAGGACCACCAGGGCGGCGCCTGTCAGACCGATGAACGTAGAACGGGCCAGAATATTTTCAATACCTCCCAGATAGGCGGTCAGGTAGTAACCGGTCAGCACCAGGGCGCCGCTCCAGACAACTTCGCAGACGATTGCCGCCGGCAAAATGCGGTACCAGGGAAGATGGAGGAGACCGGCGGCGATCAGGGCGGGAATTGCAGCCACTCCGAACCAGAACTTGGCGAAGATCAGGATGCGAATACCATGGCGCTGCATCTTTTTTTCTACCCGTTGGATGATCCTTTCCTGACTGCGCAGCCAGGGAAGATGTTGAAGAACGCGTGAATATCTTCCGGCGTAGCCAAGGGCGTACCAGCAAAGATCAGCGCTGAGATTTCCCAGGGCGGCCGAGAAAAAAACAGGAAGGGGGCGCAGGACGCCGCCGGCGGCCATGGCTGCGGCAACAAGAGTGGCAAGCGGTCCCTCAACAAAAACCGCCAGAAAAATCAACAGGTATTTTATACTTTCAAAAGAGGAAACCTGGCGGCTGATTTCTGCAAAGAGTTGCTCCATCCCATGTCCCTGTTTAAAGAAATCGACAGATATCAGAGGCTATATCCAATGAAGCATTGGGGCGGGCAAGCCGGTTTGCGTTGCCGACAAGTTCCTGAAAAACTGCGGAAGAGCCCTCTACCCATTCCTGCGCCAGCCGGGCGATTTTTTTGCTTGAACGGCTATAGACCCCGGCCTTTTTATTCCGTACATAATACACATTTCCTGTTTCCTGACCCGGGATGTATCCTGAAAGAATTAACGGGAGGCCTGCAATAAACGCCTCGCTGATGGTGCCTGGACCGGCTTTGGTCACCAGAAGATCGGCAGCAGCCATGAGTTCGGGCATATTATCGACAAAGCCGTATATCCTGGTGGGTATTCCCCAGCAGGTTTTTTCCAGCCGTTCTTTCAGTTTTTTATTTCGACCGGCCACGACAATGAGCTGACTACCCTGGACGGTGGCTGACAGACGACGGGCAATGCGGTACATCTGCCCATACCCCTCACCACCCCCGATGAGCAGAATGGCAGCCCTTTGTGGATCAAGACCGATCCGGGTCTTCCACCGGGATTTATTTCCGTCCAGCCGGGCAAATTTCAATCCGACCGGTTGTCCGTGCACAGCCAGTTTCTCCGGAGGCATGCCAAAGCTGAGGGCCCTTTTTCTGGCCTCTTCCGTCGGGACAAGGCAGCGGTCAACCTGTGGACAGATCCAGGAGGGATGAAAGCTGACCATATCGGTCACCACGGTGATAAAGGGAATGTCAAGACCGGCATGCGCGACCCACTGCAGACCGAGATGGTTCATCAGCGGATGCACGGATACGCAGAGATCCGGCTGCCTTGACTGTATGTAGCGGGCTACGCTGCTCTTGACCATGGGAGAAAACAGGCCGAACATCCCTTTTTGCAGACTTTGATAGGACGTCATTTTCCAAAGCACCGCCCACAGGGGTTTACCGGGCCCGGTAATCCAGCCGTATGTATCGGGCATCAGCCTGATGGGCCAGACCATGTGGTGGCTCCAGACATCTTCAATGATAATGTCGTACCTGCCTGGATACAGGTATTCAATACCCTCTTCAATGGCCCGGGCCGAGGCGCGGTGTCCGCCTCCGGTATCCGAGAGAAGAAAAAGAATTTTTTTCCTGGACATTCCTGTTTCAGCTCCAAGACTGAATGAAAATTTATAAAAAGAAGGGGCAAAACCGACCTTATGTATTTCTACGGTAGCTCAACACTATATCCAGTGAATGTTAGTTTTCTGTTTGAAGTTGGTAAGAGTTTTATTGGGAAAAGGTGAGAGTCAATATCCGGCTGAGACTTTTGTGAAAATTAATCAAACTGTAACCAATTCACAATCCAACCCTCATCTTTTTCCGCTATGTATACTACTTGTATATTTGTCGAGTTTGTCGGATAGAGACAATGGATATACTCCATCTCATCCGGTGGCGGAATCAGGCTGTACGGTACGAAATTTATCAGAATGACCATTTTTCGGCGGGGTATGGGGCTTCCTCCTTTACCCGTATCCCGCCACTTTTATTTTTATGTCATGCTTAAATATTTGCCTTGCTTTCATTCAGTGGATCATTCGGCCCGCCCTCCAGGCCGGTTCACCTGTCCTTGACATGTACCTCAACGTGTGTCTTTGCTTCTCAGTCAGCCGGGAGCTGATGGACTCGGAAAAAACGCCAAGGCAGTTAGATTATGTCAACTGACAAAACAACAGACGGAGCAGGTTATGAACAATACAATTTCTATTGGTGATATCTATTTTCCCGATATGTACGCACTGCCGGATAGTCCGAACCAACACTGTCCGCAGGCTGAAAAAGGGTGTCCGGCTTCGCATGAACAGCTACATGGATGGCTTGAAGTTATGCGGAGAAAATCAGATTTTTCACAGCCGGTAGCTGTTTTTGATTTTGACGGCACCTGTATTTTCAATGATATCGGTAAAGCTGTTTTTGAGTTTCAGCTGGATCGTTTTCTATTTAGACACACTGTAGAATCTTTTTCCGGTCTTTTCCCGGAGTGCGAACCCACAACGGACGGCCTGCCCTGGACAGAGATCCACAGGCAACTCATTTGCCTCTACCGTGAACTGTCTTCATTAACGTCTAAGAGGATACCGGCAATAAGCGTTCTGCGACCGGCCTGGAAAGAATTTAAGGTCCTGTTTCTCTGGTATGTTGATCGTGCCCGAAAAGATCCACAGCTTGGACCGGAATATATCCTTACTCTCCTGACCAGACTCCTGGCAGGTTACTCTGTGGCAGAAGTCAAGCGTATCACGGCTCAAGCCCTACAGAAAGCCCAGAAAAAGCCGGTTGGCGAGATAACCTACTCGAAACGGTTTCCACCTCCTGTCGGCACCGTTTCCGTGACAACACAACAGGGCATAAGGGTTTTTCCTGAAATGGTCGATTTGATGACGGCACTGAAAAAAAGCGGTATTCGCTGCTTCATAATTTCTGCGAGCACCCAGTGGGTTGTGGAACATGGTCTGGAATACCTTGGTTTTCCTGTTGAAAGAGAGGATGTATATGGTATCCGGGTCAAGCTCGACGAACAGGGCGTACTGAAAACCTGCCTGGCCGATGATTACCCCATTACGTACAGGAAGGGAAAGCGGCTGGTACTTGAAAATCTTGTTTCCGGAACACCGGTTCTCGTGGCCGGTGATGCAGAGACCGATTATGAAATGCTGACCATGACTTTTCCGGTTCGGCTTATTATTGATCACGGCAGAACAGGGCTGATCCGGGAGCTGATCAATACTCCCGGTTATCTGGTTCAGGAAATGGACAGGAAGAAAGGAGCCTTCCGATCGTCCGGGGAACAGCCTCCAATACCATCGGTTGTTATTGCAGCAATTTTAAAAAATCTCCTGCAGTCTGTTCAACTTGCCTCGTAATTCAGTAGTAAGTGGTCACAGCACCCCGCGGAGTCTTCGCTGTGCTCGTTTACCTGCGAACCGGCGTACCCTCGGAGTCTGCGCTTCCTGCATAAATCCGGGGCACCTGAGATAACTTACAATTTTTTGCACTATGAAAGCGTAGTTAATGGCCTGTGACCGGTTACGTTCAGCATCAACCGTAAACACCGCTTCTGTCTATTACTTTGAGAAAAAAATAACAATGGTCGTTACAGCGTACGTTCCCCACCCTTGAGCTCGGCATGCGTGTAATTTATTTGTTTGATAATTTAACAGGTTAAATAGCTTTCATGTTAACATTTCAGCATTGAT
>JANTGH010000221.1 GCA_024763055.1 Desulfobulbaceae bacterium | reverse complement strand
GCAGAGGGGCCATTGCCATAGAACGGGCAACTCGTGAACAGCTCAAGCTGGAATATCAGGCACGCCTGAGCCGGGCCCGCACCGATGTGGACAGATTGCTTGAGCTGCAGGGGATCATTGCCGAGCAGCAGGAACGCCTCAAAAAATATCTCCCCCAATTACGGACAATAGTCGAGAAAACCAGGCAGGCCTATGCCAACAATGACATTGACGCCCTGACCTTTTTCAACATGGAATATACCTGGATCCTCAAACGAGTCGAAGAAATTGACCTGGAACAGACCCAGTGGGAAAACAACCTTGCCTTGCAGGTCATGCTGGCGCTTCCCGAGGGCAATGGATTGCCACCTGTTAAGAGTTCCGGCAATTGAATTTTAAAAAAACAACGCTGATGAATGCCATGAATACATACAAAATTTTCGTCCTGACTCTTTTGTTCTTCCTTCCCGGCCGGCTTTATGCCGGAGACAATCCCAGTGTTTTAGTACAAACAGCTAAGGTCATTGAGCAAACTGTTAGCGAACAACTTCGTGTGTATGGAACCCTATTACCTGATCCTGATCAGTCGATCAGTTTGTCTTTCTCCCATGGAGGATATATCACCAAGGTAAGGAGTCGCCTTGGTCAACGGGTCAAGAAGGGGGACATATTACTTGAATTGGATACCTCCCCTACCGCCCATATGCAGTTTATTCAGGCCCGGAGCAATGTCGACTTTGCCAGGCAGGAGCTTGCGCACCAACTTCGCCTGGAACAGGAACAACTTGCCACTCGGTCCCAAGTTGACGCTGCGAAAAAAGCGCTTCTTGATGCTAAGTCAAGCCTAACCGCTCTTCGCAAACAAGGTTTTGAACAATCACATGAAAAACTCATCTCGCCCATGGACGGCATCATTACCCAACTTAATGTCACTCAAGGTCAGCGCGTCCAGGCAGAGACCACGGCCATGCTCATTGCTTCAGAGGACAAATTAATCGTCAGGCTCGGTGTAGAGCCTGAAGATCTCAAGTTTATCAGCCCTGGATTGCCTATTGTCCTTACATCGGTGTTTGAGCCGGATTATCAGGCTAAAACGGTCGTACGGGAGGTGCATGCCATGATTAATCACGACACTCACCTCGTTGATGTATTGACGGTTATCCCTGATGAACAGATCGACCATCTTGTTCTTGGTAGTAAAATGACGGCACGAATCCAACTGGATGCCCACAAGGCTATCGTGGTTCCGCGTAGTGCGGTCCTCCAGGATGAAACAGGAGATTTTATATTTTTGGTATCAGCCGGTAAGGCGCATAAAGTCAAAGTTGTCCGTGGAGTTAACAATCGTAAATGGATCGAGGTGAAAGGCGAAGTGGAAGCAGGAGATGTAGTGGTTGTCGTTGGCAACTATGAGCTCAATGACGGCATGTCGGTTAGGGAGGCCAATTAAAATGGGTGTTGCCTACTGGGCAGCGGCCCATCGTCGTTCGATCTTGTTTTTTATTGTAATTTTGGCACTGGCTGGAGTTGGAGCAGGATTTAAACTACCCGTTGCACTTTTCCCGCATGTGAATTTTCCGAGGGTAGTTGTCTCGCTGGAAACCGGAGACCGTCCCGCCGACCAGATGGTTATAGCCGTTACCCGACCTGTTGAACAAGCTGTACGTTCAGTACCCGGTGTCCGTGGAATGCGGTCAAACAGTAGTCGCGGCAGCGCTGAACTTTCCATCAACTTTCAATGGGGCCAGGATATGGTCGCGGCCATGCTGCAGGTAGAATCAGCCGTCAATCAGGTATTGCCCAACCTTCCTTCAGGTACGAGTTTCAGTATCAGGCGTATGGACCCCACTGTTTTTCCTGTTGCAGCATACAGTCTAACCTCGGACACCGTCTCTCTGATCAAATTACGAGATCTTGCCCAATTTCAATTTTTACCACTTCTTTCATCCATTGAAGGGGTGGCAAAGGTCGCGGTTCTTGGGGGGCAACAGGCTGAATATCGAATAGAAATAGCTCCGGAAAAACTCGCTGCCTATGGACTGACATTTCAAGAGGTCGCGCAATCAGTATCCGCTGGTAATGTATTGCAAGCCATCGGCAGGATGGAGGATCAATACAAGTTGTATCTCATGTTGAGTGATACCAGAATCCACTCTCTTGAAGATATAAAAAATACAGTTTTGCGCAGTGGTACTGACGGATTGGTACGACTTAATGATATCGCCAAAATATATTCTGCAGCAAAACCTGAATGGTCGCGGGTGACGGCGGATGGCCACGATGCGGTTCTGTTCCAAGTTTATCAGCAACCGGGTGGCAATACCGTTAAGGTGGTGCAGGAAATCAGGGATCGCATCCAAAAATATCAAAAAAAGTTACCCCAAGGGGTAATAGTAGCAAACTGGTATGATCAAAGCCAACTCATCACGGAATCTGCTAAAAGCGTTCGTGATGCCATCCTAATCGGCATTGCGCTGGCGGCTTTGGTTTTGTTGATTTTTTTACGGAACCTTAAAATCACGCTTATTGTTTTTCTGATCGTTCCTTCGGTACTGGCCAGTGCGATTTTGTTACTTTGGCTGTTGCACATGAGTTTTAACATTATGACACTTGGAGGCATGGCTGCAGCAGTTGGCCTTATCGTTGATGACTCTATTGTTATGATTGAGCATATTATCAGACGATTACGTGAAGGAAAGGGGGAGGTGGCCCCGACAATACGCAAGGCAGCCATTGAGTTCACTCAACCGCTGGTAGGTTCTTCGGCTGCAACTATTATTATTTTTCTCCCGCTGGCCTTTCTCAGC
Organism: Desulfobulbaceae bacterium; assembly: GCA_024763055.1. Lineage (GTDB taxonomy): Bacteria > Desulfobacterota > Desulfobulbia > Desulfobulbales > Desulfobulbaceae > DRLX01. The sequence goes on along the minus strand of JANTGH010000221.1, from coordinate 2,602 downwards.
GGAGTCACCGGTGCCTTTTTCAAGGCGCTTTCGGTTACAATGGCAAGCAGCCTTCTGATTTCTTTTTTCCTGGCTTGGCTTGCCGTTCCTTTGTTGGCAGAACACCTGATAAGCAGGAAAGATACTGAAAAAGAAGATGTCGGCCCTGTCTTTCACAGGATACAGCAGATATATCAAAAGCTCATGACACGCTTGATCAAGACACCGGTCTTGCTTGCCCTTGGTGTGGTTCCCTTGATGGCGGGCGGCTATTATGCTTATCAACAGGTCGGTTCCGGCTTTATGCCTCACATGGATGAGGGTGGTTTTATCCTTGATTATAGAGCCGCCCCCGGAACATCACTTACGGAAACTGATCGTCTCCTGCGCCAGGTCGAGTCTATCTTACAAAAAAATAAAGCCGTTGGCACCTATTCCCGCCGGACCGGTTTACAGCTCGGAAGCGCCGGACTTACTGAAGCAAATGAAGGTGACTTTTTTGTTCGCCTTAAACCAATGCCAAGGCCGCCGATTGATCAGGTTATGGATAAAATCCGTACCGATATTGAACAAAACGTACCTGGGCTTGAGGTGGAAATGGCACTGTTAATGGAAGACCTTATTGGTGACCTCACGGCCGTACCACAACCTATTGAAATTAAACTCTATGGAGACCGAACCGGCGAGTTAATGAAAGTAGCGCCCAGGGTTGCTGAAGCAATTGGGAAAATCCAGGGAGTAGTGGATGTGAAAGACGGTATCATACTGGCCGGTGATGCCATGAACATTATTGTTGATCGGGACAAGGCTGCCCTTGAAGGGGTTACCCCTGATGAAGTCACTCAGCAGCTTCAAGCCTGGTTTGAAGGAAAAGTAACCACAAATGTCCAGGAAGGAATAAAGCTGGTTGGGGTACGGGTCTGGGTTCCTGCCTCGGCAAGAGAAACAACCCTGGCCATGGATACGATCCACCTGCGGGCGCCGGATGGACATCTCTTTCCCTTGAAACGAATCGCACAGATTCAGTTCGTCAGCGGTCAACCTCAGATTACCAGGGATAACCTGAAACGTATGATTGCAGTGACCGGGCGTATCAGCGGCCGTGATATGGGATCAACACTGCGGGATGTCCAGACGATTCTTGACGCATCCGGTTTTTTGCCGGCGGGAGTGTATTACGAACTGGGCGGTCTCTACAAGCAACAGCAAATCGCCTTTCAAGGGTTGATTACGGTTTTTGTTGCCGCGCTGGCGCTGGTTTTTCTTTTGTTGCTTTTTCTCTATGAGCGATTTGCCGTTGCCGTATCAATTCTGATTATGCCTCTGCTGGCTACCGCCATGGTCTTTGTCGGTCTCTGGCTGACGTCAATAGAATTGAATATCACGGCCATGATGGGGATGACCATGATCGTTGGTATCGTAACCGAGATATCCATTTTTTATTTTTCTGAATATCAGGAATTGCTGGAACAGGGGCTTGATAAAAAAGAGGCCTTGGTCCAAGCCGGAATCAATCGCATGCGGCCAATCACCATGACAACCCTGGCGGCAATTCTTGCCCTGACCCCGCTGGCCCTTGCCCTGGGCCAGGGATCGGCAATGCAGCAACCTCTGGCTGTAGCCATTATTTCCGGGCTGCTGGTTCAGATTCCGCTGGTTATCATCGTGATGCCACTCTTTTACAAGACGCTGGCAGGGATTAAAAGTTCCTGAGTTTATTACTTTCTTTAATCAAGATATACTCATATGAAAACAAACATGGCCGAGATATTTACCGGAAACGTACCATAAGCACCAACAACGAAAACTTTCTCCGGCAACTCATCGCCAAAAATTCTGATGAAATCCATAGGACCTTGTCTCTGATAATCCGCTGCGAATGGAATTGAACTCAGCCCAGCGGGTATTCAAGGATGAGGTTTGCCGAGTCCTCATACTGAAGCTCCACCGAGAAGTGTACATTTCTTTCCGTCCTCCCTGAAAGAAACTCTTCCCCGACGGTCGGTAAGCCGACCGGCTTGGGAACATTCTCTTTTCTTTCTGTGTTTATGATCATAAGTCTGATAGAAATTCAGATTTACGTGATTACCAGAAAGCAGCCATCCCGGAACTGCTACCTGCAAAAATGCAAAATAAATCCTTTGAAAAAAATGCCGTGTAATTGCAACAGACCCTGGAAGGCATGCTGAACATTACCAAATGATAATGTGTAGATGCCTCTATGGTGGTGTAAGGCTGTAGCGGTACATAATTCACAGAGAGCCTAAAGGTAACTTGATAATGCCAAGATGTTTTCCGACACCAATGAAAAGAAAGGAATGAAAAAAGAGGAAAAGATGCGGATCGAAAGGAGAACAAATCCGGGACGCTCCCTGTTACCGGCTTTGTGTTGTATGGGCCTGTTATTGACGGGATGCGCAAGCTATCAGGCCCATCCGTTGCCGGAAAAGTCCATGCTGGCCGACAACTTGCACGATTTACAGTATAGCGTCAAAAAACAGCAGGAGGCAGGACTGCAGCATGCAGTTAATCCTGCCGACGGCCTGGATCTCACCGAAGTGGCCATCATTGCCGTTCTCAATAATCCTGATCTTCAGGCGGAAAGGACAAAACAAAAGGTGGC
>JANTGH010000220.1 GCA_024763055.1 Desulfobulbaceae bacterium | reverse complement strand
AACCAGCATGGCTGGACCATTTTTTTAACGTTACCGCCACAACCAACAATGAAAATAGCCCGGAGCAATAACACTTCGCGGGCGATTTTCGGATAAAAATAAAGGAGAAGAAATGAAACAGTTACGATGTATTGCGGTGGCACTGACCGCAGTCTTCTGCCTCTTTGCCACGGGCAGCGGACAGGCAGCGGCGAATCAGTTTACCTTTGGTCTGCTGATGGTTGGCCCCGCCAATGATCACGGTTGGAGCCAGGCCCACTTTGAGGCGGCAAAAAAGATTGAAAAAGAGGTGCCCGGCACTAAAATGATCTACATCGACAAGGTCAACCCGGCTGATCGCCCCGGCATTACAATTCCAATGCTTGTAGATGACCTTGTTTCCAAGGGCGCCGGACTGATTATCGGCAACTCCGATGATATGAAAGACGGCATGCGGGAAGCGGCAATGATGCATCCGGACACCTATTTTCTGCATATCTCCGGTGATGACGCCCTGCACGGCAAAACAGGGAACAATCTCTCCAATCTTATGGGAAGGATGGAATATGGGAAGATGATGGCAGGTTTTGCTGCCGCGATGACCAGCAAAACAGGAAAAATAGGCTACCTCGGTCCCCTGATTAACGCGGAAACCCGCCGCCTGACGGCCTCGGCCTTTTTAGGCGCCCGTTATGCCTGGACCGAAGTGCTGAAAAGGCCTGCCGCCGATCTGAAATTCAAGGTCAGCTGGATCGGTTTCTGGTTCAACATACCCGGTGTGACCTCCGACCCGACCCTGGTCACCAAGCAATTCTTCGATTCCGGGTACGATGTGGTCATATCAGGTATTGACACCACGGAGGTCCTGGTGGTGGCGGGACAGCAGCGCAAAGCAGGCAAATCCGTATGGGCGGTTCCCTATGATTTCAAAGAGGCCTGCAGCGAGGCGCCCGGCGCCTGTCTTGGTGTTCCCTATTTCAACTGGCTGCCCGGATACAAACAGTTCATCACCGCGGCAAAAGAGGGAAAATGGAAAAAACAGTTTGTCTGGCTTGGTCCTGACTGGAAAAATATTAATAATCCGGAAACTTCCGCTATCGGTTTTCTCGAAGGCCGGGCCCTGGGAGAAACTCAGAAAAAAGCACTCGCCGCATTCCGGAAGGGATTAGCCGAGGGCTCAATCAACCTGTTTACAGGTCCTCTTAACTTCCAGGACGGTTCCCTGTTCCTGAAAATCGGTACCACTGCTACTGATGAGCAGATCTGGTACCTGCCGCAGCTACTTGCAGGGATGGAAGGGGCAAGCAAGTAACAACAAATTATTCTTGCATTATATTGTCATCACGGGAGAGCTGTCCTCCGGAACAAGACAGGGCTGTTTTTGCATGAGATGGCCCTGTTGCGCAAGATCTAACCCCCTGTGCCGGGTAATGTTAATTTATCTAAAAAATGATTGAGCTTCGCTCCATCCATAAACAGTTTGGCACGGTCAAGGCCCTGCAGGGGGTCAATCTGCGCGTGCGACCCGGTTCAATTCACGGCATCATCGGTGAAAATGGAGCCGGCAAATCCACCTTGATGAAAATCCTCACAGGATTTATCTCCAGAACCTCGGGGACCATCACCTTTGACGGCCGGGAAATCAGCCTGAAAACACCGGAGGAAGCAAGGTCCCTCGGGATTGGCATGCTCTATCAGGAACCGCTTGATTTTCCTCAGCTCAGTGTTCTTGATAATTTCATGGCTGCCGCTGCCGACGGCAATCCGGCCCGACAGCAGCAGGTACTGGCCCGTCTCTGTGAAAAATTCGGTTTTGAGCTCAAGCCAAAGGCCTGTCAGGAAAAACTTACCGTCGGTGAACGCCAGCAGGTGGAATTGATGCGTCTTATCCGGGACAAGTGTAAGGTGCTGATCCTTGATGAACCCACCACCGGCATTTCTCAGGAACAGCAGGAGCTCCTCTTTGAGGCCCTGAAAAAACTGCGCGACGAGGGAACAGCCATCATCCTGGTTTCCCATAAACTTGCTGAGATCCACAGTCTCTGTGACCGGGTGACCGTACTCCGGCATGGAAAACAGGCAGGGGAGCAGGAACGGCCTTTTGATGAAAAGGGGTTATTGCAGGCAATGTTTGATACCCTGCCGACAAAAAGTTCGCGCCCTGCGCAAAAAAAAATCGGCCGACCGATCCTGAGGATGGATACTGTTTCAACAAAGGCTGGCAGAGTCGGTCTTCACCAGGTCAATGTTACAATCAATGAAGGGGAAATGGTCGGTCTGGCAGGGCTTGACGGCTCGGGCCAATCGGTTTTCCTGCAGATTGCCTATGGCCTGCTGGAACCGGAACAGGGTCGGGTCAGTACCCCGGTTGCTGAAAAGGATGTGGTGATGCGGGTCTTTCTGCCGGCGGACCGGCTGCGCGAAGGTCTGATTGCGGGCCTGACCATCAGAGAGCATCACCTTCTTGCCGGTAAAAGCCCCTTTTTTCTTACGGCGGCAAGCGGCCGCACCACCGCGGAACAGGCTATCAATACCTATTCGATTCACGGTACCCCGGCAACCACGGCAGAAAGACTTTCCGGCGGCAACCAGCAGCGGCTTCTGCTCTCGCTCATCCCGGAAGAGGCCCGGCTCATCCTGCTCGAGCATCCCACCCGCGGCTTAGACGTCCAGTCCGGGCAATGGACCTGGCAGCATCTTCGTGCCCACTTACCGGAAAACGGCGCCATTGTCTTTGCCTCACCGGATATAGAAGATATCATGGAGCAGGCCGCACGGGTCCTTGTCTTTTTTAACGGCAGGATCCTTCTTGACCGGCCAACAGACCAAACCAGCTACCGGGAAGTTTCCCTGGCCATCACCGGACGGGTTTAAAAAACATGGATAGCAGCGCTTCCGTTTCCCGGGCAGGTTCCACTCTCCTGCAGGTTATCGGCATTATGATTCTGGCCGCGGGCGCGGTCTGCCTGTTACTCATTGCCCTTGATTTCTCGCCCACCGCCATCGTCGGGGCCATGTTTTCCGGCTCGCTCACATCCTGGCTTAAGTTCTCCCAGACACTGTCTATCTGGGTGCCGCTTTTGCTCTGCTCCTGCGGCCTGCTTTTCACCTTCCAGGCCGGCCTCTGGAACATAGGTGTTGAGGGGCAGGTGGTCATGGGTGCCATAGCCGCCACTATCCTCCTGCGACTTCCGGAAACTACCCTGCCGCCGACACTCATTCTCATCGGTTCACTGACGGCAGCCTGTATCGGCGGCAGCCTGTGGGGAATACTGGCCGGGCTGTTGAAAAACCGGGGCGGCGTCAATGAAATATTCGGCGGCCTCGGCCTGAATTTTGTGGCCCAGGGCATCATCCTCTACCTTATCTTCGGCCCCTGGAAACGGGCGGGCATAGCCTCCATGAGCGGCACCGACATCTTTGCCCGTGATCTTTGGCTGAGCATGCCTGCCGGCTGGCGGGTTGCACCAATAGCGCTTATCCTGGCCATATCCGTTTTTCTGTTCAGCCTCCTTCTTCTAAACCGGACCCGGTTCGGCCTTCGCGTCAAGGCGGTCGGCATCAATGCCAGAGCCGCGCAACTCTTTCATATTCGACCCGAGCGTTATGGTCTGCTTGCCATCCTGATCGGTGGCGGCATGGCCGGGCTGGCCGGAGGCCTCCAGGTTATCGGCGTTTATCATCGCCTTATCCCCGCTGTATCAAGCGGCTATGGATATCTCGGCCTGCTCGTTGTCATGTTAGCGGGATACAAGGCCCTGCCCGTCCCCCTGATCACTCTTTTCTTTGCCTGGCTGGCGGCAGGTTCCATCCAACTGCCGATCATGCTGCAGATCGACTCGTCACTGTCCGGGGTCATTCAGGGCGCCTGCGTACTCAGCGCCCTGCTGGTCCATGGACTGCGGAGCGTGAGACAACGTTGATGGAAATCTCGATCGCCGTCCTGTCAGCGGGAATTGCCGCCTCTGCAGCGCCTCTTTTGTTAGCCGCTCTTGGTGAAACCCTGACGGAAAAAGCAGGCATCATCAACCTCTCACTCGACGGAACCATCCTGCTCTCGGCCATGACCGGCTTTGTTATCGCCGCCCGCTTCGACTCCCTGCCGGCCGGATTTGCCGCTGCTGCCGCAACCGGTATGCTCTCCTCTCTCGTGCTGGTAATTATCAGTATCTATCTCGGTCAGTCCCAGGTGGCCGTGGGTTTTGCCCTGACCTTTCTCTGCCGGGACCTGGCCTACTTCCTCGGAGCCCCCTTTGCCCGTACCGCGGGGCCGCAATTATCCATCAGCCCCATTCCCCTGCTTGCCGACCTGCCCTTTGTCGGCCCGATCCTGTTTCACCACTCCCTCGTTGTCTACAGCAGCTTTTTAGCTCTTCCACTTGCCTGGTTTTTCATATACCACACCCCGCAGGGTCTTATTTTACGCTGCGTGGGGGAAAATCCGGAAGGATGCTGGGCTCGGGGTATACGACCGCGCATAGTCCAGGCTGCCTATACCCTGATCGGCGGAGCCCTCGTTGGGTTGGCCGGAGCCGCCTTTTCCCTGGCTATCAAGCCCGGATGGGGTCGGCCGCAGGGATGTGAAGGGATCGGCTGGATTGCCCTTGCCCTGGTGATCTTTGGCGGCTGGCATCCCCTGCGGGTGGCCCTTGGCGCCTACCTCTTCGGCTTTCTGCAGATGTTAGGCATCCTGCTGCAGGATGTCTTTCCCACCATTCCGGCCCAGATTTTCCAGGTAGCGCCCTTCCCTCTGATGATCTTTACCCTGGTACTGATTCATCTCGGCAGAAACAGTAAAGGAAAAAAACTCCTCCTCCTGCGGCTACTCAGCGGAAATGCGCCGGGATCTCTCGGCAAAAATTATCGTCAAGTCTGACCGGAAACGCTTAAACAAATCAATCCCCTTTAAGTTCTGCAAAGGGTTTGTTCATATCATCGACCCACTTAACCACGCCGGTCGTTGTATCCATCACATATATCTGCGTAATCCTGTCCCTGACCACAATCTCCATTTGATATTGTCCCACCGGATTCATTCCTTTTGCCCCGGTCAAAAACAACACAGCCAACACGCTCAACGCACCAAGAATAAAAAGTGGAACTTTTTTCTGCAAAGCATTTGTAGACATGACATTTCTCCATAAATTGAACCACAGTGTCCTGTACTGCACTATAAGGATTTATCAAAAGACTTCAATCAGTCAGACCAGAATCCACAAAGACAAGGTCGACGCAGTGACACCTGCCTTTTTTTATTTCCTGACGGGGAGTAGGGGTATGGCAAGCAAACCCGCAAAAATCCATGGCTGTATCGTTTAGACACGATCCAGACCTTTAAAAGTAATACCTAAATCCTGCAGTTATCCGGCATTCGAACGTCGATACAGGCACATCTACTGTGTCGGCTTCACGAATTTCGTGCTCGATGTACCAACAG
>JANTGH010000219.1 GCA_024763055.1 Desulfobulbaceae bacterium | reverse complement strand
AAAGGATGTGGTACTCGGGATTAAATGTGCCGATCGTGTAGCTGATAACCAGCATGGTCGATGCACCAAGCATGGCCGCAAGTGTTCGGTGCAGCAGTTCGAAGGAAATCAGGATGTACGCGAGCACAAAGACGATTGTGGCAATCCAGAACGCCGGACCGGCTGCTCGTTTTATGGCGATCTCCGCGTGAGCGGTCATGCCGTCGCTTCCATGCTGGAGATTGGCGGTATCAATTTTAAGGGAAGTACGCTGATAACTTGGCTTATATGCCTCAATTTCAATATCCGTTCCCACCGTGCCCCCGGGCAGGACAAAGACGGCCTGAAAACTGCCGTCTAATTCCGTAGTTATCCCTCTATGACCGTGACCGCCATGGCCGGAATGCGGTGGTTTCAATTTCCTGCCGCCTACCTTGACCGTGACCTCGGCATCTCCGACACCAGCGCCGTGGGGATTAATTATTTTACCAAAGATATTAAACGTCTCTGTTTCTGCTGCCGAGACAGCGTCGGCTGACAGGCCCTTGCTCTCCGCAAAGGCGGCCGGGACGCTGAAAGCCTGCAGCATTGCCGCCATCACAACGGCGTAGAAAAAGATATAGTTAGCTCGTCTATAACAATTTGTCTGCATGTTGCATCTCTCCAAGCCATTAAAATACAAACAATGCCCTGCTCTCTCCAGGCCACCGATATTCTGTGTTGCTCAGTAGAACAGATAGAGCATGCCAATCAGGACCATCAGAAAAAGCAGAGTCATTCCAGTCCCGGCCTTGGCATAGTCCACGGTCCTGTACCCGCCCGGACGTAAAATAAGGGCATTTACCTGATGGGTGGGCAGGACAAAGGTGTTTGAAGCAGCGATAGCAACCACCATGGCAGTGACCCTGGGGTCAGCGCCGGACTGAACCGCCATGGACATGCAAAGTGGAACAAGCAGCACCGTAGCGCCGACATTGGAGACCACCAGAGTAAAAAAGGAGGTCAGCAGGCCGACGACCAGAAGAAAAACTATATTGGGCACCGTGCCGATGGCATTCATAATAGTGGTGGCTATCCACTCGGCAGCGCCTGTTTTCTGGAAGGCAAGGCCAAGGGGAATCAAACCGCCGAGAAGAAAGACGGTCATCCAGTCAACAGACTCGTAGGCCTCATCAACGCTCATAACCTTGGTAAGAATCATCCCCAGAGCGCCCGTCAGCAGGCAGACAGATAAAGACAATTTCATATCAGGGAAACCAAGCATTGCCATGAAAGGTTTAAAACCCAGAACAAGGCTCAAAGCTACAGCCAGCCAGAATACGGCTGTTTTTGCTTTTTCCTCCCGCATAATTTCACCCTGTACGTCGGTTGTAAAAACAAATGATTTTTTCTCTTTCAACCAATGAAACACCGACCAGGGACCGAACATTAAAATAGCATCACCCACCTTCAATCGATGAGTGGAAATATTGCCGAATCTACAGTAACCGCCTGTACAGATCGATATAGGATTAACGTCATAGGATTCCTTAAAATGGACCTCGGAAAGTGTCTTGCCGACCAATTTAGATCGTTCGGAGATGATACCCTCCATCATGCCGGCGTTATTTGGCGAAAGATTTTCGGCAAAACGATCCAAATCATCCTTTAATTTCAGCCCAAGGTCATCGGCAAATCGCTGCACTCCTTCCTTGGAACGAGTTATCACAGCAATAACATCCCCCGGAGTCAAACGCCCTATCTTGCGTGGTGCCATAACTTTTAATTTCTTATGAGCATGATAATGGGCGACAATATTGACATGGTATTTTTCCCTTACCTGTAATTCCTGAAATGTTCTTGAATCACGGTAAGTTTCAGGAACATCCAACTCATATATGACATCGGTTATATGATAGGTATCAGCAATCATGTCCGGTAGTAGATGGCTCTCCCCTCCCACGCTTTCTGATTTGGAAGGAAGAATAAAACGACCCAGAAAAATAAAATACAGGATCGCGCTTGTCACCAGGGCCAGACCAATAGGGGTCTGAGTAAACAGTCCAAGCGGCTTCACCTGAACCCCAAGCAGGCCAAGCTGATTGGACTGTTCAATCAGATCATTGAGAAGAATAGTCGGGCTGGCGCCGACAAGAGTAATGGTACCACCGATAATTGCACAGAATCCCATGGGCATAAGAATTCTCGAAACAGGGATTCCGGTTTGACGACCGATGCGGATAGCGGCAGGCATAAACAAAGCTGCAGCACCGATATTCTGCATAAAACTTGAAATAAAGGCCACGGTGGCCGAAATTAGAGCCATAATCCGGCTTTCTGATTTACCGGCAATTTTCAGGATATTACGAGCCAGTATATTCATGCACCCCGTCTTGTCCAGACCAGCCCCAATTATAATAACCGCAATAATTGAAACAACCGCATTACTGGATAAACCACTGATGGCCTCTTTCGGGGTGACCACCCCAAGAATGGGCAGGATTACCATCATTATAATTCCGACAACATCCACTCGTACCCACTCAAAAACAAATAGCAACACCGCCAACCCAAGAACGGCCATGACAATACCCATCTGAGGCGTAAAGGCGATGATCTCCGCCGCAGCCTCGGCGGCAAGGGCAACTCCGCTTGTGGCGAGCAAAGAAATCAGTATCACGGCAAAGGCCAGTGATAATCGATGCTTCCAATTGTTCATTTTTGCCTCCTTGTTATATAGTATTAAAATTAGACAAGAGTTAATTTAACCAAGGGAGAATGATCTCCAGGCGCCCCCGGTCCGGCTCTACACGCATCTTTGCGTCTAAGGCAATAAGGAGCGCGTCTTCAGCAGGGCCTGGAAAATCGGTGAGGACTTTTTGAAAACCCTCAAGCGAAATGGTAACTTCCGATTTTTTTTTACTCCCTTCCCGACAGGAAAGCTGAAGAGTATTCCTGGCTGAAGAGGCCGCTCCACAGGCAATGAGGCTGTTACTTACTAAATGTAGAAACAGAAAAGGCGAGGTCTTGATACGCACATCTTTTAAACCGGTGGCCGCGACGGCGTCCACATTGTTTGCCGCAAGAATTCGAAGGGACAGCGCAACCGCAAGCTGTAAAAATTGACCAACCTCTATTTCCTGGAGAATGTGGTCCACACTGTGAGCAAAGGTGCTGAGTCGACTGACGATATCATCCGCGCGCGCAACCTGTGTGGAAATCCGGGAAGAAATCCGGGAAAGTTTTTCGGGATCCACTTCCATACCGTCGTCGGCCATGAGCATATAATCCTCAAGCAGGCCGGAGTTTTCATTGATAACCGCCAAGGCATTTTTCAGCTCATGGGAGGTTGAAGCGGTAATTGTACCAAAAAAGCCCAATCCTTCCGGACCGAGCACTTTCCACTTTTTTTCCATAATGACCTGTTATTTAAGTACTTCCTGCATTTTTTCTATTAAAAGGTCAATATTAAGAGGTTTGGCCAGATAGTAATCCTCACCGCTCTGGACTGATCCTGCCTCGAAATCGGCGGCCGAACCATGGCCGGTGACAAAGATAATTTTCATGTCGGGCTTAATGTCCCTTATTTTTTTGGCCAGCTCTATCCCGGAAAGTCCCGGCATTTTGATATCAAGGACTGCTATATCATATTGTTTTTCCTTGATATTATCAATCGCCCCTTCCCCGCTGGTTACCCAGTCCGAAGCTATACCCCGAAACGACAAACGCTCGGACAGGGTAGATATGAGTTCTCTCTCATCATCAACAAGTAATACCTGCATAATTCTTCCTAATAAGTTTCCATACGAAAAGGTAAAGTGATACTAAATGTAGTACCGATTCCTACCTTACTTTCTACCTCAAGGGTCCCGTGCAGGTCCCGAATAAGTCCATAGGTGATGGCAAGGCCAAGGCCGGTACCGCCGCTTTGGGTCTTGGTTGAAAAAAACGGTTCAAAAATAAGTTTCATATTTTCCTCGGAAATTCCACAACCAACATCCCGAACCTTTATTGAGACGGCTCTCTGCCCGGAAAGGCGGCGGACAGTAACATCAATCTCCCCTCCCTCATCCATGGCGGCAAAGGCATTATTAATAATATTGAGTAAGATCTGCTGCAGCTTACCCCGATCGGTAATAATCTCAGGAACATTTTTTGCGACCTTAACCTTGATCTGAATATTTTTATATTCAGCTTCTTTTTTTAAGAAACCAAACGTCTCCCGGATGAGGTGCTCGATATTAATTTTCTCGACGGAAACCTCAATTTTACGGGCAAAACCAAGTAATCTATGGGTGATCGAACCAGCTCGCTCCACAGCCTTTATAATGGAATCAACCGTTGAAACAAGCCTTTCATCGGCTTTATAGTCATCCGTATAGGTAAACATGTCCTTAATCAGACCCGCTTTTTCATTGATTATGGCAAGAGGATTGTTAACTTCATGAGCAACCCCGGCGGCCAGACGCCCTACAGAGGCCAATTTATCATTACGCTCTACCTGCTGCAGATATTCATGCCTCCGTAAATCCGCACCGTAAAGCCCATGCACCACATAGGTAACAAGACAAATCACTATACAGATCACTACAAAAACAGCAGGAGCCAAAACCGTATAGATGAGGTTCCGGATTGGGGCCATGAGTTGCCTGACCTCATCTTCCAAAAGGATCAAACCAAGAATTATTTTTGTATGATCAATTTTAGCTGCGCCAATAAACACCGGCATCCTGATCCCGTTAAATGAAGAAAAATCTTCCTCAAGAACAGCTCTCGGTAAATCTTTCCCTGTCGGCAGACAAACAGTATCTCCCGGACCACCGCAGTATTTGGATGAACTGATCAACATGCCTGATTCCGTTGCCAGAAATACATCCTGAATGACATCCAGACGAATCCGGGAGAGAAGATCATTTATGATAAAATTACTAAATATTCCACGAAAAATAAAAGGAACGCCGTTCTGCTGATAGAGTTTTATAGCGATAAAAAGATGAGGAACTTTCGCAGATCCGTAGCTGGTCGTCCCTATAATAACGTTTTTCCCTTCAGCACCCTCTACCCATTCGGACTCTTGCGGAGAAGAAGATTTAGAATACCCGACATATGACACAAGATGCCCTTTCATATCAAAGAGATCCAAAGCAATGAACCCGCCTCCGCTCTTCTCCATTTTTGAATGCAGCTTCTGCATAACCTCCGGATCATGAAGCTGTTCGACACCGAACATCAAAGCCATGAAGCGCAACGACGACTGATATTCCTTGAGAAAAAGTTCTATGTCAACAGCAGCATTCTTTGCCAGGACCGCTGTTTCCCCTTTGATCTCAACTAATGCCCGATTATGACTGGAATTATAAAAAAAGGCGATTGCCAAGAACAAAGGAACCAGGATAAGCGGTGTAATCACCCCCACCAACACTTTCCATTTATGGCGAAAAACGTATTGCTCTCCGCTCTTCCCGGGTACTCGTTCCTTGT
>JANTGH010000218.1 GCA_024763055.1 Desulfobulbaceae bacterium | reverse complement strand
GCCTCAACATCCACCTCATTCCACCGTTCTTTCAAGGCGGTGGCACGACCGGTAGCCACCTGAAAATCCGCCATGTCAAGTTCAGAATTACAGACAATTTTGACCTCTGGTATTTTTGCAATCTCTTCGCCAACCAATTCAAATATCGAGCTGCGAAAGTATCCGGCAATACGAAAATATTTGTTCGCCCCCTCAAGGGCTTTGGCAAGGAATTCTTTATCCAGACGTTCGGTACGGGAGGAGAAACGACGGATGGTCATGATGTGCCCCGCTTTTTATCTCAATCGAAGATGTGGCCCGATATGACCGACATAGATATGTTTTGCCTCATTATCAGGATAAAAATGAAGACGATAGCCACCACTCAATTTAACATGGTTTTCAAAAACCTTTTTGCGACCTTCCGGCAGCCAGAATTCTCGTTGCCGTTTCAACCTCGGGTTGTTCATTACTGTTTCAGATTCTCCACTCACCCGGTGATTCAGACCGACTTCCCGTAAGGCCTCGGCAGTGTAACAATCATAGGTGCCGTCACCCAATTTTTCACAAAAGGTGTTCAGGCAGGTCAGTGATTCCTTAACCTGATCTAAAATATTCGTTCCGCTAGACCAGTTGTTCAACTGCCCGAGAGCATTGCCGCAAAAAGTGAGATTTGGGAAAAATGTTTCCCGTTCCAGCAAAATTGCTTTACCAGAGCGGAGTAAGGCATTGCGCTGGTCACGAAGATGAACGATTTCTTTTGCAAAAATTTCCAAAGAGAAAAAATTCAAGATATCCTGCTGATCTTTTGCCAATTCTCCATCATCATCAAGCGTTGTCACCGCTACTTGCAGTGGGGTACTGAGCCATGGCGACCGGGTCGGCATACTGACAAGCGGCGCTTCATGCCAGGCCGCCGCACAAAGGGCTGAAAAAGATGTCTCCCCCGCAAAACTCACTTCAAAAAGATCCGCGCCCTCCTCCAGGTCATCCATGCTGAAAAAGGGCTGCCTGGTGACAATACTCCGAAACGCCCTGATAAGATCCCTTTTGTCGTCATCATGTTGATTTTGACCATGCCAATCCTGCCAGAAATAATCAGGCGCCAGCTCCAGCCGAAACCAGTCTCTATCAATACCTTCATCAACCAGCACAGCAGCCAGACCAACATTCCGGGATTGAATACAGATCCGCAGAAAATCAGGCAAAGCAGCATCAGCATCAGTAATTGTCGCAAAAGGCAGAGAATGATGATTAAAGACAAGGCAGGATGTCATAAAAGCTTCTCCAGCAATCGGTCACTTTCGTCAAAAAAGCCCCGTGGCCAGCTGTTGATCCTGCCCTGTTCATCAATTTCAGGCGATATGACTACGGTTTCATGCATGGAGGCCATGCTTCTTTCCAGATAAAAAAGTTTAACCTGATCATAGGCTATGAGCCCGTCCTTCACCGCAACCCGTACCCCGTTCAAAAAATGATCGGAATGGGATTCTATAAAGAGCTGCACTCCTGCTGTTGCCGCAATGGAACATAGTCTTCCCAGAACCGATTGTCCGCCGGGATGAAGATGGGCCTCCGGGTTTTCAATGATGACCATATCGCCGGGATGAGCACGAAGAATCGTCACCAGAACCGGGAGAACAAAGGTCAACCCGAATCCTACATTTTGCGGCTTAAAATCAGCTGTCATCTCCTTGCCCTGTTCAAAGGCATAACTCAGGGAAACTGAATTCATCGCCTGATGCAGTTGAGCATGGATTCGGATACCAGGTGAAATCTCGGACATCCACTTATCAAGATTATCCAGCAATGAATTGGATGGGGCCTTCGGGTGTTTCAGAGCCTTTATCGGTAATGGTTCCAGTCCGTTTTCCGCGATATAATGGGCTGTGTATTCTCCATGGTTACCGATGGAATTCAGATCCTTGATAAAATAATCAGATGCTTCATAAGCAGTCTCGGGGCTGATGCGATCCGCAGACAGATACTGAAAATCTTTAGTAAAAAGGCTTAAATCCTTCTCTGGCAGGAAGACGTGTTGTGCCAGGGGTTGTAAGTCCGATTTTCCCGAATAATTAAAAATAAAGTTAACCGGATCAAAACCATCCCAGACAAGGGTAAACTCAATGGTCTCTTTGTCGGCATGTTCTGACAAAACATCCTGACCGGTACCCACTGAAACATAATCCCCTTTCAGCAACAGGCCTTTATCAAGAAGTGTATTTCTCTCTTGGGATTGTCTTAACAGGAGCAGGGTTTGAATCAATGAAGATTTCCCCATCCCATTCAGACCGCTGAAAATGTTGAGCTCCGCAAGTGGGAAGCTGGCATCATTTAATGATTTAAAACGCTGAATCCTTATAAACTCAAGCATGAAGCACCTCCCTGATTAGCTGGGCGACTTTATCCCGTCGAATGCGGAAATGATCTTTTTTCTGAGTTGAGTAGGTGATTGACTTGAAATAGTCATTATCGGTACTCATCATATCAAGGTCTTTTTGCATCAACTCTTCTCTTCGTTCGCACAATGTTGCCATTTCCGATTCGGAGAGAGCGGCCAGGGCATTGGTCCATACCTCAAAAAGGGTTGAATTTTTGCGGCGTCTTCGGGTATTTTGATCATTGACCCGTTTTTCAAAGGCCGCTCCACCAAAGATCTGCCAACATCGATAAAGAGCCTTCTGGAATGACTCCCGATAGGAGTTCAGTTCTCCCGGTGATGAATTTTCAAGTTTCTTGATCATCTCATCAAGAAACGTGGAGATATTTTTTTTACTCTGCTCGTAATCCATAAACTGAAAGGCAAGATAACGGAGAACAAGCTCCTGATCCGTCATTCTCCGGGATTGGTCTCCGATGGTCTTTTTCAGATACCCATAGGAGGCCAGCTCCTCCAGATAGCCACGGATGGCAGGATTGGCCATGGCATTGCGGATCTCCTGATCGTTTAAAACAAGACCACCGGTATTGATCCGCCGGAAAATTGAATACTTGACCGGGTCAGGCGTTCCGGGTTGAATCAAAAACAGGGTTACCGGACACTCATCTATTCTCCTTTTATAGGTTCTGTGTAAATCATCATATTTCATTCCATTGAAATCAGTGAGATACTCAAGGCCCCGGAGGGTTAATTTTTGCTCAATCACGAATTTACGAATTGCCGACAAACGTTGCAAGCCATCAACAATGAGCCAATTGTCATCGTCAGAGGCATCAAAATAAAATGGCGGCAGAGGAAAACGAATGAGAATGGATTCAATCAACCGGGACATCTTCGGATTGTCCCATAAATCAGGATGCCGCTGAAAGCTCGTATTCATATCAATATCATTATGTCGTAAACGCTCAATGATATTGTGCAAGGCATCCGGTTTAGCAATAATGTTAATTTCGGAAGGATTGAAAGGATCCTGCATGCCGGGATCGACATCATCATGATCCTCGCCGTTTTCAGGGGCTGTATCGACATTTTCAACTTCGATGGTCTCATCATCGGAGTATATATTGCTCTCATTCTCAGCCATGGTCATAACCTCTGATTGCGCATTGCTTCCGCCAGGATTCTGGCAGCTTCTGCCTCTGTATCCGGCTTAAATGTTTTACTTTTTTTCAGCCCCTGGCGTTTCTCTGCCAGATAGTCGGCCATTTTTACCATAAGCGGCTTGCTTTGCAGAAAGGAAGGGCAGTTTTCCATGAGATGGAGGAGAATATCATCCACCTCCATGTCCCTGGTTATTTCATACATTCCATAGAGCAGTGCCCGTAGCGGGGTAACGGCGATTTCGCTGTCTCCCGTCATCATTGTGCCCTTGAATTCCGTGGAGAGTTTTAAGCGGGCCGCGTTGGCCCTGGAACTCTCACTCATCAACTGATCAAAATGTCTGATTTTGAAGGCCTTGGCAAAGTTTTGATAGTTGTCCAGGGTTTTGGCGCCCTGGTGTTCCATCTCCGCCATCTTGAGGTAGAACCGCTCCACCGGGGCAAGTTTCTGCCATTCTCCTTTTTCAAAGCCCACCGGTACCAGGAACTGCACCGCTGTCTGCACGGCAAAGTCAATCAATTCATCGACAAAGGTCTTTTTGTCTTTTTGCCGGGGAGCCTCAGCCTCATTAACCATGTCTTTGCCGTCAATGGTAGAATAGGCGGTGAGAACCTTCAGGGCCGCGGCATAACCTGCCATCTGCAGATCGGCATCGGAATAGAGCCCTTCCGCGCCCCTGGCCCGGACTGTTTTATCCAGCCCCATCAGGGACTCCACCTGCTCTTTGACCGCCTCTTCAATTTCCCAGCCCAGCTCATCGCGAAAGGTGGCAAGCGATTGATGGCGTTTGCGAAGAACAAGAATAATGGTGCCTTTGACATTGGCCCCCTGGCGCAGGGCGGATTCGGTTTCCGTGACCACATACCAGGCCGCCGTCACCTGCAGGCCGGCAGCCCAGATGATATTTGCCATATCGCCCCAGATGGAACCGGACTGGTGGGTAAACATCAGGATCTGGATACCGTTATCCACCATCTTTTCAGCCATTTTTCGATAGGCAGCCACCATGCCCCGGCGGAATCCCTCATCCTCTCCCTTGATGGCCAGGGCACGACGGCTGTCCCATGTCCAGTGGGCAAACTCTTTTGGAGGGTTTTTGCGTAGCCAGGCAATGAAAAATTCAGTTATTTCTTCATATTTTACGGCATCGCCATAGGGGGGGTCGGTTATGTAGATGTCGTTGATTGATTCAATATCTTGAGCAGGATGGGAATTTACATATGTTGTTGAGGGAATATGTTCATGAGATGAACTTGTTTTCTTAAGATAATGAATTATGTCAAATAAAGCTCTCGATCCGTAATTGTATAAAGTGTTCAATGCTTGATTTGAGAAAACATTTTGAAGGCCTCCCTTTCTTCCATCATTATGCCATGCACATAATTTTGATTGAAGATTAAGCATTGCCGGGAAAATTGTGGCATATTCAGGAATGTTGTTCGTAACTTTACTAATAATGCTAAGGATCAGCAACTGTCGTGGGCTAAACAGATGATGCCAATGGGTCCAGCCACGCGTCCGAATGGGTTCGTCTGTCTTATTCCCAGCTTCAATAACCATATCAGGGACATATCCCTTTTCCTGCCACTCCTCAAGATGGCTCTCCACGTAGTCAATAACCTTCTGCTCTCGGGCAAGATCATCGTCGGTTACTGTACGAAACTCATAGTCAAACTTCTTACCCCTGGGCTTCCTCTTCATCCACTGCACGCAGTAGAGCCGTTCCTGAAAGATATCATCAGGCCGGGGGATAAAATCTGTTTTTTCCCAGAAGCGCAGCCTATTTTTATTTTCATGGCCGTCGTTATAATCACCGCGAATCGTTTTTATATTGACCCGATATTGAGTAATTCCATCGGGAGAATGGACAACATGACCATCCTGCACCGTACCCGTCCTGGCCCTATCAACGTCCTCCCTGCTGTCCACATACACAATCTCAATATCGTATCGTTTATATTCTTGA
>JANTGH010000217.1 GCA_024763055.1 Desulfobulbaceae bacterium | reverse complement strand
CCTTCTTCTTTTAATATGCTCTATAAAAAAGCTGAAGTTTCACCATTTTTCATAACCTTAACTGATTGATATTCATGGATAAAATTATTTATTGATATTTTGAAACCGATTTCACCGATATGATATTCAGGTGCCAAAATAATATATCATAGCTAAGTTACTGAAAAAAAGTAGTTTATTTTCTAGAAATTTTTTGATCAGTTTTTTCTACAGAGTATAAAAAACGGTGAAACTTCAGTAAAACAGTCAACCTGTAATTTTTCAATCTCGGAACATTAAAACCCGCAGGCAAACTGAAAAGTTATAATGGTGTGGTTTTCTATAAGATTTTTGACTTCTTCATCCTGATCAACAAAAGTTGCTTCAATCGTTAGCTTGTTGGCAACTCCTTTTATAAAATAATTCAGCCCGAAACCATAGATAAGGGTATCGTCTTCACCGTTTTCATCTGAGCTGATATCTTGCACATGGATATAAGGCTGCAGGTTTCCCACCCACACTTTGTCGCCAAAATAGTAGCCGGATTTTACCGAGAGGAGATAGCCATCATCGCCGGGACTGAAGTTGGTCCATGTAATGCCGTTGGCGCTGTGGAAGACTTTAATATAAGAGGCGGAAAGAGTCAGGTTGTCACCGTTGTTAATGGGTTGATCATAATGGAGGTCGACGGTCCAGGCAAAGTAATCATCCTTCTCGCCCCCCACGAACAGATCATTCTGGTAGTCGGCGCCTATGCCGAGGGCGAGAATATGCTTCGCGCCGAGATAATTGCCGGAATTGAACCATCCGGTTTCCGTATCGTAGAAATTATAGCTTAAGCGACCAGCAAATCTCATGGTATCATCGGGGTTCTTCGAGTTTTTTTCTTCACCGTCCCCCACCATGAAACGGTACTGCAACTTATCCTCCATAATGTTGCCCCACAGGGTGACGGAATCATCGCGGCCGATGTTGCTTGGGTAAAAGATGCCGCTGCGCAGTCCCCCCTGGCCCCAGTCGAGGTCGGCGGCAAGCATTGATTTGGTAGAGGTAGTGCCGTAATTGCGAGTAAAAGGAATATACATGCGGCCGGCTTGAACAATAAGGTTATTGCCGATCAGTTTATAGGCAATCCAGCCGTCACGAAGGGCGGTCCCGGAGCCCAGGCCCTTGCTGGAATCATCTTTGATCTCATCCATTCCCAGCTTGTCTCCGGCAAAATGTACAAAAAAACTCAGCTCCGGAGTTACGGTGCCTTTGAGATAAAAATAACTGCGTCGGATGAGAAAATCATTCAAATCATCATCGTTTTTACCGTCGCCGTTCGTGTCCATATCCGATACATACTGATACCAGACCTGTCCCCACCAACCAGCGTTTAAAGAGACATCACCTTTTTTGTAAATCTCCATCGACCATGCCATGGAAGGCAGCAATAAGCAAATGACAAGACAGGTAAGAATTTTTTTCATTTTTGCTTTTCCTTCTAACTTGAATAAATTACCGTTTCTGTTTATTCCGGCAATTTCTCCTGAATGAAATCTTTCATTTTATCTATGTCGGTCGCGATTCCAAGCGGAATTAGTTCCTGATTTAGCAAAACATTCGTCGAACTTTTGAAGTTGTACTGCAGTGCCTCTTTTGCGTCTGTAGTGAAAATGCCTAATTGCAATTTTTCTTTGAATATTTCTTTCATGCTTTCGGCTACAACTATAGCCTTCTTACAGCTTATTCAATTAGGATTTCCACTATGAAAAACGAGTAGTTCAGTCATTTCAATCTCCTTTAAGTTTTATTGTTCGCCTGCTCATCCAGAGCAGTTGTTTTATGCTCAAAGTGGGCAGGCAGTTGCATTTCCCCGAGAAGTTCTTTTATTCTCAGATGGATTGATTCTTTTACTGATTTCACTAGCAGTAGTAGCCGGAAAATAAGAGCATCTTCCCAGCCTACAACCATGCGGATGTTTTTCATATGTTGCAAGAGTTAAATTTTTTACCAGCAGGGAAATTGACAAATGTTCTTTAATAAAAACTACGGCAACAGCTAACGCTCCCCGTACGTAAGCCTTACAGCAGGTGGGGTGGAGCGATACCTCAAAACCGTAGTATGATGAAAAAACTACTTGTGGCAGCGTAGCAAGTAGCCCTGCGCCACATTCCAGAATCTCAATACCCCGAAGCCGGTTGGATAAATTGCCCAAACTGATCCGTTAAACTGAATCGGTGATCTTGATGATCACATGGTACAGGCCAATCCATAGAAAATTTTTGCTGCCACGGTCAGGATTATAATGCCGATTATTCTTTTTACCTGAATGGATTTCATTTTTTCGTTCTTAAGCCAGGTGCCGACTAATGCCCCGACAATGGCAGCAGACCCTGTCGTCAGCATGAGTTTGGGTTGGGCATGCCCCATGGCCAGATAAGCACTGAATCCAGCGAACGACGAGAATGGCACGACAAAAGCCGTTGTTGCCGCAACTTTTCTGGGCTTATGCCCCAAATATATGAGGATAGGGGAGATTAGTCCACCCCCTCCAACGCCCAGCAGCCCAGCAACATAACCGGCCAGTGTCCCAAGGCCGATTCCCGCCATCAAGTCTTTTCCTTTTTCTTCCGCTTTTTTCCCTTCCCGAGGAACATAAAAGAGGATCATCGACCCGGCAAAAACCAAAAACCCGGCAAACAGGGCAAGTAGCAGTCTTCGGGGGACGAACTGGCTGGAGTAAGCCCCTAAAGGCGCCACGGTCAGTGCAACCAGTGCAATAGGCAAGGCTAAGCGAAATGGGATCAGCCTGTGTTTGGCGTTCATGATCGACGCCGCGGTTAACCCGACACCGTTGGCGAGCAGAGCAGTCGGGATGGCAACCTCAAGAGGAATTCCGAGCCAGAAAAAAATGGGAACGTATAATTTTGCCGCCCCCATCCCCGCCATGGCTAAAATTGTACTGAAAATCAGCACAATGATGCCACAGATAATTTCAAGCCCCATTATTCAATACCAACAACCACCGGGATACCGGATTTTTTCTCAATTTCCTTGGCAATGGTATTGTTGTCAAAATAGGGACAGGGAACTTCCTGCACCAGGCAACCTGCTATATGGATAACATCTACCCCCTGCTTTGCCAGCATCATGCCCCGTTTTACCACGCGGGTGCCGGGGCAACCGCCGCAAGTGGCTGTAACGGTAACCTGGACGTCTTCAGTGCCATACTTTTCAAACTGTCCTTTTTTATTGGAGGCAAAGTCAAAACATTTCCAGCAGACGTCGGTTCCGGGACAACCCTTGATCATAAAGTGTTCACATGCAAGGATGCCGATTTTTTTCATTATTTTTCTCCTGATTGACTCGTTTGCTAAACCTCAAAGCGCTGGTTTTATGATTGCAGTTACGTTGTCCAGAAATTGGTTTTTCTCCTCTTCACTCAAACCGCTCAACCCATGCTCAGTCAGCTTTGCCCATCCTGCCGACCATGAATTGCATCATCGGGTCCATCAATCCCATCTTGTTTCTCCTTTAGATAGCGGTAAATGCTGCTGCTGAGATTTATCATTTATGGTTTCTTCTCGTTTATAAGTCGCACGTTGTTTTCTGTCCTGCCTGTGGCTTCCATGGTGATTTTCTCTTCCCGGGCCAGTTTTCCCAGGATGAAGAGCATGGATTCCTTGGTTAGTTTGAAATGGATGCTCAGTTCCTGAGGGTCGACCCGATGGCGTTGATTGACAAAATTTACAACCCGGAGCTCAATTTCACCAAGCCAGTCATGAAACATACCACGCAGTTCCGGGGTTGCGTATGAGGCCAGCTCATAGCTATGACTGATAGCATTCAGTACTTCCTTGCTCATTTCAACAGGATTCACACCTGAATCCGTACATTCGCTGATTCAGTACTCGACCATTTCAATGATCGGCTTGGATTCCTTCCCCTCTAAAAAAACATTGTGCAGGAGTTTTTGCCGATCATTCGGAGCAAGTGAACTGAGTAGACTACCCAGTCTTTTACCTAGTTCAACTATCTCCTTTTTGTTCGTCATTTTTTGCGCCTCCTTTTGGTGTTTTCGCCTGCTTTTTCAGCTCTTCCTGCATCTGGTTAAGCATCTTTTCCGCCAGCTCTTTTCGAGCGGCAGGCTCAAGCATGCTAAACGTCATGGTCATGCATTTTGGCATCATTTCCGTCATCATGGACATTTTATCTTTTGGCCCCATGGACTGCATGCTTTGCATCATGTTGCCCATAGGTCCTTGCCCCATCATTTTCTCCATCATGTCACATCCTCCTTATCATTCTGGTTTTTGCGCAGCTCTTCAACCTCGCGGCGCAGTGCCTTGATTTCGCTTAAAAGCTCGTCCTGCTTTTGATTATTCTTGGAATCTCCTTGGTTGAATGGGCCGTGATATCCATCTCGATTAAAAATCCGCGAGAGGATGTAAATAAAAAAAGCCATGAAAATCAAACCGAAAATTGGCATGAACCACCATCCGTACATTGGTCCCCAGCCTTCGTGACTCCACATATCTATCTCTTGTTTCGGTTGACTATTTCAAGAGAAAGTGTTGTCCTGCTAATATCATTTTCGATTCCGGCAACGCGGGAAAGCTCACCAATAAGGTCATACAATTCCGGTGTGGTGAGCCGGTAATAGATAAAGGGGCCATCCCGCCTTGTCCTGACTATCCCTTTCTCCCTCATGACCCTAAGGTGGAAAGAAACCAGGGTCTGGGATAGGCCGGTGTCCTGGATGATCTCAGTAACAGAACGGGATGATTTCCCAATGGTATGGATGATTGCCAGTCGGTTGGCGTCACCCAATGCTTTAATAATTTTTGCTAATTCTTTCATGATTCCCCTTGAATATAAATGCATGGTTGGAAAACGTTCATCGGCATGACAACTTAGTTCAAGACTGTCTATATGGGTATATTCATTGTTAACTATTATTCATATGAGCATATACTCATATGAAGTAGCAACAAAAGTTATCGTTGTCAAGGTTTTAGTTCGTACAGGTTAACTCAATGGTGGCCTGATGAGGAAACTGCCGATATTTGAATTTCCCGAGTTCTTTGTTGGCGTTGAGGTAAAATAAGCTTCGTGCCGTATCCCCGATTGACTATGGTTTGCACGTTACATGGCAGATGCCGGTGGGCGGTCCTTTGGCGAAAGGGAAGTAGCGGCTCTTGATCTACAGGGCGACATGTACCAAGAAAATGAGTACCGGGACTTCTTAGCCTGGGGTGGGTACATCATCAGGATGAGCCCCACAGCGATGGGTATGTACGCTGCAGTGACGAAACTTTTCCGTGCTATCTCCAACTATAGTTCCAGGGATTCCGGCAGGGTTTCCACAAAGGCCTTGATTTGATCACGGACCTGGCGGTAGCAGTCGAGCTGCTTTTCTTCATCCGCTCCCTGTTCTGCCAGTTCTCGGGCCATCCGGGGCGGGTCGTCGAAGCCTTTGTGGATGATTTTCCCACCCCCGGGGAAGTAAGGACAGCTTTCCCGGGCGTGTCCGCACAGGGTGATGATCGCATC
>JANTGH010000216.1 GCA_024763055.1 Desulfobulbaceae bacterium | reverse complement strand
AAACAACTGCCGTCGACCAACCACTTGAAGGATTAACCACCGTAAAATCAGATACATCCAATGTTGCGACATTAAAAATATCATTTTCAAACTCAAGGGAAACACCATAGACATTCACATCAGTGTATGCAGGATCTATATAAAACTCAAACATTGCTGTTCCTGTTAAGCTGCTGCTATCCCAACTATTATTAAAGTTTGGATTCACCAAGCCAGTTGAACTGAAAGGTGCAGCCAACGCACTTCCAGCCAGCAACCCAACCGAGGCGATGGCAAGTACCGCGCTTTTCAAAAATACATTTTTCATCTTTTTCTCCTTATTTGATGGTAAGGGATAACAAAATTATCTTCCATTTTGACTCACTATTTCATGAATCATGCCATCAACAAAAAATCTTTTCTTCTTCTTACAAAAAATCGAAAAATAATGGGTGACGAAGACAGGCCAAGGAAAGACCGTAAAATACAATTAGCTGAAATTACACAGAATTAGAAACATTTAGTTGCGGATTATTATTTTGGCCATTCTCTAATGATTTATTAGAAGAATTCCTCTTTATTGCCTCATGCCAATACATTTACATAAAAATTCTTCATGTTTTCCTGGAAAAACGAACGTTTTTCTAAAAAAGAGAACGGAAAGGCGGAATTTTTTTAAATAATTGACGCAGAAACAAACATATATGCAATATTCGATTTTCCGGAAAAACGGATTGTATTTGGTAATCGGGAAAGAATTGTTGAAAAAGCAGGAAGAGATTTTTGAGGGATTTACAGCTGCTCTATCTTTGTTTTGGGTCGGTCCCGCAGGCTGTCCTTTTTGTCATTTCCGCAAGTTGTTGTGCGGGAATCCAGGTGTGACGAGCGCATTTATGGCCGGACAGCTACCATGGATCCCCGCCTAAAAGATCACGGGGATGACGTATTACCACCGACATAACGACAATTTAGGCCATAAAGAACAATGGCGCGGAGCGCCGGTCCTGGCGTTCCACCGCTGAACGGTGGGACGAGTGGAAATAATGACTATAAATCAACGTTATTGCCGCTATCTGCTTCACTTCGTCATTCCCGCAGGTTGTTGGGCGGGAATCCTGGTGTGACGAGCGCATTTATGGCTGGACAGTTAGCATGGATCCCCGAATACTACCTCGGGGATGACGTACTACTGAGGGTGTGACGATTGCCCTGTCATCCCGTGGTCTTCCAACACTTCGTCATTCCCGCAGGTTGTTGGGCGGGAATCCTGGTGTGATGAGCGCATTTGTGGCCGGACAGCTACCATGGATCCCCGCCTAAAAGATCGCGGGGATGACGATACGTCCCCGACAACAGCCCTCGGGGATGACGTACTACTTAGAGGATAACGATTGCCCTGTCATCCCGTGGCCTTCCCACATTCCGTCATTCCCGCAGGTTGTTGGGCGGGAATCCAGGTGCGACGAGCGCATTTGTGGCCGGACAGCTACCATGGATCCCCGCCTAAAAGATCACGGGGATGACGATACGTCTCCGACTACAGCCCTCGGGGATGACAATTATTGAGGGTATGACGCAACGGCAAGCATTGAGAATGACGCCGATATATGCCATGAAGAAAAATGGCGCGGAGCGCCGGTCCTGGCGTTCCACCGCTGAGCGGTGGAACGAGAGAAATGGTGCAAGAGGGAGAAAAAAAAATCGGTTAACCGGAGAATTAATCGATTGAAATACCCAAACGCTTACGAATTGCACGGGCAACCCTGGGATCGGCAAAGGCAATGCCGGCATGATAGAGGGGAGCGTTTTCCAGAGAATGGCACCACTTGACCCTGCCGATTCCGCGTAAGGGCGTATCGGAAAAATCGCCATTGAGGGAAAAAATAACCTCCGCCCCCTGCTGCAGAGAGCGATACGATTCAAAACGGATACCGCCCGGGCTGAGATCTACGGTGGTTGCCGCATCATCAATGAGCTGGTTTAAGGCATCACCGGCCCGCTCGGCAAGACGAAAGGAAAAACGACCGGGTACGCGCCGGAAACGACGATGGTTCACTGCGTCATCAGGAAAAGAAGACCCCGCCAGCGGAGGTGCCTGGGCCATATATTGGGAACAGGAAGAAAAATTTCCCCCTTCACAATAGATTTCAATATGTTCTGCTACCGGCAGGTATAACCCCCATCGGCTGAGCAGACAACTTCGATCCTTTGCCGACCAATGGGGACACACCTGTTGGGAAGTATGTGCCATTACATTCTATGTACTATCGATAAGTTATGATGGGCTCGAAAAAAGATTTCAGTTTTTACGAATCCCTCGCTTACTGTCTTTTCCAAAAATGTTTACACGATAACAAAAAGACCAAAACCCGCCCGACGACAACAGAGCGTTGCCGTTGCCCTTTTTTCGCAAAAAAACATCGATAAATTTTCAGTAAGACTTTGATAGTCCTTTATGCAATTCTCACTCCGGGTAATAAAAATTCGCCCAGCATTTATTAAAAAAAACATCAGTTGTAGCGAACCCCTTTCTTTATCTCCTTGGCAGAAAGGTTATGACGCTTCATTTTATCATAGAGCGCGGTTTTACCGATCTTCAACTCGTCAGCAGCCTTGGATACGCTGCCCTTACATTTCTCCAGGGCCTGACGAATAAGCTCCCCTTCAAATTCAGCAACAATGCCTTTAAGCGGTTGAAAACCGATCTTGGCCTGCAGTGCCGCCAGATAGCCTGCCTCCCGGTCCTGGTCAATATTCTGATCAAAAAAGAGATCCTGTTCAGTTATTATCTTATCTTTTGCCATGAGTACGGCCCGCTGGATCAGGTTTTCCAGCTCCCGTACATTGCCGGGCCATTCATGTTTTAATAAACGGTTGATTATCGACTGGGGAACAAAATCAATATCTTTCTTGAAGGCCACCCGGTAATGCTTGACGAAGTGGGACACTAATTCGACAATATCTTCCCTTCGCTCACGCAGGGGCGGGATATCAATATTGATAATATTAAGCCGATAGTACAAGTCGAGTCGAAATTTCTTTTCTTTAACAGCTGCAGCAAGATCAACATTGGTTGCGGCAATAACCCGTACATCGACATTCACCGGCTCAGTGCCGCCGACTCGGACGACTTCACCATTCTGCAGCACCCTGAGCAGCGAGGCCTGCATCCGCGGACTGATATCGCCGATTTCGTCAAGAAAAATCGTTCCACCGTCAACAATCTCAAACTTACCCTTTTTTCTGGTGGTTGCCCCGGTAAAGGCACCCTTTTCATAGCCGAACAGATCGCTTTCCAGGATGGAATCATTGATGGCATTACAGTTGATCTTGAGAAACGGCCTGTCGCTCCGATTACTGGTCGCTTTCACCAGATTGGCTACCAGTTCCTTGCCGGTACCCGACTCTCCGGTAATGAGAATAGTGGCGTCCGACTTGGCCACCTGATGAACCATCTCGCGCAGTTCACGCATAACACGGCTGCTGCCGACCATGCGGTCGGCATCATGATGAAAGCCCAACTGTGTCTTCAGGCTGTTTACCTGGCGGGAAAGGCGTTCTCTGGTTTCCTCACTCTCCTTTAATTCAACAATTTTCCTGTTCAGGATAACTTCAATACTGGTATTAAACTCCAAAAGCTCATGCTCATGCTGCTTACGTACGGAAATATCCCGCATGACGACCATAATCAATTGCGCGCCGGTATACCCGACAAAGGGCACTGTCGAATATTCCACGGGTATGCCGTTAACAACGGTTTCCTGTAATTTGCAGGCAGGTATGTCTTCATCCTGACAATCTGGAGCGGGAAGCAGACACTGAGAGCATATTTGTCGTAAATTTTCACCACATTCCTGATGACAAAGATCACCAAAACATTCTTTGGCGCTCCGATTCTGGTATTCTATGGTATAGTTATCGCACAGCAGAAAGACCATCTCCGGCATGACCTCAAGCAAGGTCCGCCAGTTTCTGGCCAGTCGATCTACCTCATCCCGACTGGACTGCAACTCGACATGGAAATCCGTCATCAACACTCCTCTGTTATGCTGATTGCTGAAAGCACAGAGATACAATCTCTCCCCGGGTATTGTATGTCATTTTGGAAAAACAGACAAAGAATCTTCCGCTAAAACGGAAATTTTCCCGAAAAAATTCTTTCCTTATCCTTATTAATGGAAAAAAGAGGAAAAGAAAATAGGTAAATATACCTATTTTTTCCTGTATTCCCGATATTTTTTCGCACATAGAAACGCAAGCAGCTTTCGATGTCCGGCAGGAAAAGGAAAATCCGCTAACCCGGAAAGGGGGAGCCATCGGTATTGGCATGCCGCATGTAAAACCGGTCTGTTATCACTTTTTCGCAACCGGCAGGTAAACCCATGCAGGATAACCCTGTATTTTGTATAGTGATGAGCAACAGTTGTCAGAGGAAGCAATCGGAAAACAGAAAATTCCGTCTCCTCCAGTATTTCGCGGCAAACAGCCTGCTCCGGCGTTTCTCCGCTTTTTAACCGACCACCCGGAAATTCCCAGAGACTTCCCCAGACATCATCAGGGAGTCGCTGTTGGATATAAATACGATCCTTATGAAAAATAATTCCGCAGGCCATGGTGATTTCAATTTTCTTTATTTTCGACGCAGGAACAGGACGTTGCTCGACTGTCCGGCGCTTCCGGGCGCGGCAGTGGTCACCTAAGGGACAGGCGCCGCAGGACGGGGATTTCGGCGTGCACACAATTGCCCCAAACTCCATCAGGGCCTGATTAAATACGCGGGCCCGGTTTCCGGGTAACAACTCTTGTGCCAGCGACTGTAAAATTTTTCGAGCCGGCGCCTGTTTAACCGGTATATTCAGATCAAGCAAACGGGCAAAAAGTCGCTCCACATTCGCATCCAGGACCGGATGGGGTGTATTATAGGCAATGGAGGAAATGGCTGCCGCCGTATACGGACCGACACCCGGCAAGGCAAGCAGGAACTGCAGGTCATCCGGTATCCGGCCATCATAATTTTGCACAAGCAACTTTGCCGTGCGGCAGATATTTTTTGCCCGGGAATAATACCCCAATCCCTCCCAGGCCTTCAGTATTTCCTGCTCCGAAGCCTCTGCGACTGCGGCGACATCAGGAAACAGCTTCATCCAGCGATTAAAATAAAGGACGACCCGATCCATCTGAGTCTGCTGCCCCATAATCTCGGAAATCCACACCTGATATGGATCATAATCTTTACGCCAGGGCAAATCGCGCCCGTTGGCGGCAAACCAGGAAAGGAGCATTTCCTGAATGGATTCTTTCTCCTCTTTCCTGTAGTATGCTTTATTCATTGGCCTTTTTTATCTTCATATTTGTCGATGTCGCAAAAGGCACTATCTGGTGTGAACGGATGCTGGAAGATGGCATTACGGCAACCATTGGTCCGGTTTATGAACCCTATGTTCAGGGTTTTCCCCTCCCTGAAATATTTTTCGGCCATCTTATTGATGGATAGCTGAGCCTTGGAGAATCTTACCTCATAAGCCTTCCCTACCTTTCCTG
>JANTGH010000215.1 GCA_024763055.1 Desulfobulbaceae bacterium | reverse complement strand
ATATAGGAAATGGCTTTCTGGAAATGAATTGTCATTTAGTCCTTTTTATTCCTTTTTGATTAATTTTATTGAACAGCCTGTTAAGCAAAAGAGAAAAGTTTTTTTCCTTGACAGACTCTGGCCTGAGTCTTTATATATTACTGTTTTTCTGAATACCGGTTCAGTGTTGCTGCCTCGAGGTGCTTGAGGAGTTATCTAACCGGTTTATTGATCTATTGGTGGTTATTTCGTTTCGTTAACGAGAATTTAACAAAAGAGGATTATTATGGCAAAGTTGGTTGAGCCCCATGGTGGCAAAGGTCTTGTCTGCGCTCTGCTTCACGGCAGCGAGCTGGAGGCAGAGAAAGAGAAAGCAGCAGGTTTGAAGAAAATTCAGGTCAGCGCCCGCGCCAAGGGTGACCTGATCATGATGGGCATCGGCGGTTTTTCTCCGCTTACAGGTTTTATGGGAAAAGATGACTGGAAAGGCGTGTGTGAAAATTTCCAGATGGCTGACGGCACCTTCTGGCCTGTACCGATTACCCTGGATGTTTCCAAGGACGATGCCAACGCCATAAATAAAGGCGACGAGATTGCCCTTGAGGCCGATGGCGAGATCATGGCTACCATGAAGGTCGAAGAGAAATTTGAGATGACCGAAGCCGATAAGAAATGGGAATGTGAAAAAGTTTTCATGGGCGAAGGCGAAGAGTCTGTCGACGGTAACTTCTGGAAGATTGCACCGGAAGATCATCCCGGCGTTATCATGGTCATGAACCAGAAAGACGTCAACATTGCCGGTCCTGTTCGGGTAATGTCTCAGGGCGAGTATCCCGAAGAGTATCCCGGCGTGTACCTGACCCCTGCCGAGACCCGTGCCATGTTTGAAGAGCGTGGCTGGAGCAAGGTTGCCGCTCTGCAGTTGCGTAACCCCATGCATCGTTCCCATGAGTTCCTTGGCAAGATCGCCATCGAGGTCTGTGACGGTCTGTTGATTCATTCGCTGATTGGTAACCTGAAACCCGGTGATATCCCGGCCGCAACTCGTGTTCAGGCTATTGAAATTTTGATTGACAACTATTTTGTCAAAGATAACGTCATTAATTCAGGCTACCCGCTTGATATGCGTTATGCCGGTCCCCGTGAAGGGCTGCTGCACGCCACCTTCCGTCAGAATTATGGTATTAACAGAATGCTGATTGGTCGTGACCATGCCGGTGTTGGTGACTTTTATGGTCTGTTTGAGGCCCAGGAAATTTTTGACCGTATCCCCAAGACCGGAGATAGCGGCAAGGATCTGCAGTGCCGGCCCATGAAGATCGACTGGACCTTCTACTGCCACAAGTGTGATGGTATGGCTTCCATGCGTACCTGTCCGCATACCAAAGAAGATCGCGTTATTCTTTCCGGTACCAAGCTGCGTAAGGCTCTGTCCGAAGGCGCTGAGATCGTTGATCACTTTGGTCGTGACGAGGTTCTTGATCACCTCAAGAAGTACTATGCAGGCCTGACCGAAAAAGTTGAGGTCAAAATGCAGAAGGCTGCTTCCGGTGAAGATATGTAGTACGTTTTCACAATATATTGGTTGTTGATCAAAGGAGGCACCTTAAAAGTGCCTCCTTTTTTTGTAAAGTCCGGAGGGAATAAAAATGACGGATAACGGGAGAGAAATTTTGGTTACGGTTGGACTCGGTAACCGGAGCTATCCCATTAGTATTTCCAGGGGACAACTCACAAAAATTGGGACCGATATAGCGGCCCGTAAGATCGGCAACCGTTTTTGCGTCATCAGTGATGATCAGGTAGCCGGATTGTATGGCGAGGTGCTCATGCAATCATTGTTAGAGAAAGGGCTTGCTGCGGAATTGCTGACTTTCCCCCACGGTGAGGCAAGTAAAAAGCTTGAAACCATTGGTACGCTTGCCAGCCAGCTTGCCGGGATAGGTTTTGACCGGGGTGATGCGCTTGTCGCCCTTGGCGGCGGCGTAACCGGTGATATAACCGGATTCTTAGCGTCAATCTACATGCGCGGCATTCCTTTTATCCAGGTGCCGACTACCCTGCTTGCCCAGGTTGACAGTTCGGTTGGCGGCAAGACCGGAGTCGATATCCCGGAAGGGAAAAATTTGATAGGTACGTTTTATCAGCCGCAGGCCGTTTATATCGATCCTGATGTTCTATCTACCCTGCCGGATCAGGAACTCCTTGGAGGACTTGCCGAGGTGATCAAGTATGGGGTGATTTGGGACAAAGAGTTTTTTGATTTTCTTTCCGCAAACCGTAAGGCCATCCTTGCTCTTGAAGATTCGGCCCTTCTTCCTCTGCTTGCCCGCTGCTGCGAGATAAAAGCCCAGGTCGTTGAAGAAGATGAACGTGAAAGCGGTTTGCGCCGTATTTTAAACTTTGGTCATACCATCGGTCATGCGGTTGAAGCCGCGTCAAATTTCACCTTGATTCATGGCCTGGCCATTGCTATCGGTATGCGTGCTGCAAGCGATATAGCCGTACTCTGTAAGCTTTGTCCACCTGGGGATGCCGAGGCAGTACGCAGGATTTTGGAAGATTTTGGTTTGCCCGTTGAAATTCCTTCCGAGCTCGACCGGAAGGCAATTCGACGATTTTTACTCACCGATAAAAAAACAGTTGGTGGTCGCGTGTTTTTTGTCCTGCCCCAAGAGATTGGCCGAGTCATGATTACCGATAAAGTGGCCTCTGCAGATATTGACGAAGTGCTGGCAAATACATAATATATATGAAATGACTCTTCGCGCGTGAGTGTAATTGTCCGGGCCGGGTCATTCCTCATCCCCTGAAGTATCGGTTACCCCCAAGTGTCGTTATCGAGGATCCAGGAAGATGCTTGTCCATGAGATGTACGCTGGATTTCCGACGAAGAGACCACGGAAATGACGAAATAAAGTGAGGGCTTGGAATGCGCCGGTTTGTGCTGCAATGTCTGTGGGAGCGGTTTTAACCGCGAAATCGACGGTTAGAGGATGTAATGCCTATCTATGAATTTTTCTGTAAAGACTGTAATACGATTTTTAACTTTTTTTCCAGTCGTATAAATACTGATAAACGTCCCGATTGCCCAAAATGCGGACATAGAGGGCTTGAAAAAAAGATGTCCTCCTTTGCCGTTATCGGCAAGGCCAAAGAAGAGGGTGATGATCCCCTGACAGGACTTGATGAATCAAAAATGGAGCGTGCCTTTGAAAGCCTGATGCGGGAAGCCGAACACCTTAACGAAGATGATCCGCGACAGATGGCTACTCTGATGCGGAAGTTTTCCGATAAAACCGGCATTTCTCTTGGTGAACAGATGGAAGAGGCTATCGCCCGCATGGAAGCCGGTGAGGATCCGGATCAAATTGAGCAGGACATGGGTGATTTGCTGGACGGAGATGATGCCTTTTCCCTTGAGGGATTGAAAAAAAAGGCATGCGTGGTCCCAAGGACTCCCGTCTACGATGAAAAGTTATATGAGTTGTAGCGGGAATGCCTTTCTTTCAACTCCCCCTTCCTTATTC
The DNA here is from genome assembly GCA_024763055.1 of Desulfobulbaceae bacterium. Lineage (GTDB taxonomy): Bacteria > Desulfobacterota > Desulfobulbia > Desulfobulbales > Desulfobulbaceae > DRLX01. The sequence continues at coordinate 2,076 of JANTGH010000215.1, read as the reverse complement.
GGGTTTAAGCTTTTTGGGATCAGTGTTGAATGCCCGCGCCCTTGAAACTTCTACCATGGTTTCCAGTCGGATTAATCGCCGGTCATGATCGCGTAGTTCACTGGATATTTCGGAGAGAACCATGCCGGCACGGTCAACCTTGTCGGTCAGGAGCAAAACCTCTTTCAGGGCCGATATGACATCTTTTAATGTGCTCACGTTGCTTTTTTTATTTTGGCTAACACCTTTTCCGCATCATCCAGCCCTTTTTTTAAAGACAGGCTTGCCTTGACGGTTGCCGCATGAACCTCTTCCACCAATGCGGCCAACAACTCTTCGTCATCATTGTTTGCTGGTTTCTTCTCGCAACGTTGTCGAACGAGTTGTGATAAACTTACCCCTTCTTTTTTCGCTTCACGAGTCAGAAAATTTTTAAAATCAGGAGTTCCTAATATGGTGATTCGCTCTGTTTTTACCGCAGTTTTCATATCATACTCTCCAGTGCTTGCTATTGTATTAGCATTGTAATTAGCATTATAATATTTGTCAAGCTGCACTATACGATGGGGCCAGCCTCTAATACTATGGAGGAGCGGCTTCAGCCGCGAATCTTATAACGGATAATTTGCGGTAAAAGCCGCTCCCACAGGATCAATTTTTCTGCGTAAATGTCAAAAGACCAAAGTTTTCTTTGTCCGGTGAGAAACAATGCGCCAGTAAAGACTCGGGGTATATCTGTTACTCTTCTGATCTTTCTTTTTTCCGGTTACAGGATCGATTAGAGGTATAGTCTGTGGGACGACGCTGTTAAAATCGGGATCGTGTTGATGAAGCTGACAGTAAAAGCCAAGGATAATTACCGAGATATATAAGAAAAACAGATAAGTTCCATAGAGGGTTTGATTTGTGCCGGTACGACTATCCCGTTTTCCCTGTTATTCAACAGTTGCCTAACACGAAAAAAGTGTATACTGTTTAGGTGTAAAATATTAGGAGGTGGATATGGCTAAAAATATTACGTTGAGCGCGAATGATTTTCTTATAAAGCGGGCCAGAGAAAAAGCCCGACAGGAAAATACCTCGTTGAATCAACTCTTCCGGGACTGGGTGAAAAAATATGTCAATCGTGACAACATTGATACCGAGTATGACACCCTGATGCAGAGCCTGGCGGATGTGAAGGCCGGGCGGAAGTTTTCCCGGGATGAAATGAATGCAAGGTAAATTCTTTTTAGATACCAACATTTTCGTTTATTCCTTTGATGATACCGCAAAGGACAAACAACAGCAGGCCCGGGAACTGATAAAAGAAGGTCTGAAAAGCGGGAATGGGCACATCAGCTTTCAGGTCATCCAGGAATTCTTTAATGTTGCGACAAAGAAATTTGCTGTTCCCATGCCCCTGCTGAGCAGCAAGGAATATCTCGATAAAGTTTTCATGCAGCTTGAAGTGGTCTATCCGGATGGCGAATATGTAAAAATCGGTTTAGACATAGCCGCCACCACGGGCTATTCTTTTTATGATTCGTTGATTATTTCCACCGCGCTCAAGGCCGATTGCGAAACCCTGTACACTGAAGACCTGCAGAACGGGCAGAAAATCCGCAATCTTACTCTTGTCAATCCGTTTACAGCCTGAAAAAGAGGTTCACTCCTGGGGCATATTTTATGTGTCGCGCTTTAGGGTCGCTCGTCAACAAAAAAAGCCGTCCCCCGAAGGAGACGGCTGCGGCAAGAAATTACATAAAGGGATCAGGCTGGAGAACAGGCATTCTCACGACTTTTCAGGGGCTTTACTTGTGGACATTTTGTTTTTCTTGCCTGCCATAAATCGCAGGCATCCTGCATGCGCAGCCAGACCTCGGGAGTTGTTCCAAGCCACTGGGAAAGACGCAGTGCCATATCTACGGAAACTCCGGTTTTACCGTTTAACACTTAGAAGGCCCCCGGTTGTCAAGACATAAACGTATCCAGGGGCGACAAAAAGATGACCTTGCCGCTGGCAACCACTTTTGATCTTTGAAATACGCCCTGTCTTGGGTTTCATATTCGGTGACAGCAATTCTGCACCAAACACTTATTGAGGATCAACCATCC
>JANTGH010000214.1 GCA_024763055.1 Desulfobulbaceae bacterium | reverse complement strand
AAATATTGGCAATGGTCGAGGTTAACTGATTCTGGGTGGAACCGAGACCGGAACGGATCTTGTCAAGGTTTTTCAGAGCGGAATCAGCGATACTGATGGCCACCTGGGCATCATCCTGGCTGGTGACATTAAGATCGGCCAGGGTATACTTCTCAATACCATTAAGAGATGTAGTCGCCGTGGCCCCGGAAGAAGAAGTTGCCGCGGCAGCCAGGTCGGAATCACTGCCAATAACGGAATTTGCCCTCAGGGTCATGGACGAGCTGAGATTATTTGTATCAGTGGTTACCACATCACCGGTGAGAGTGGTACCGGCCTGTATTATATCACCACCGGCAACCCAGATATCATTGGTAAGCACGGTGCCCGCTTTAAGAGTCGAATCAGAAGCAAGGACAGAGCCTGCCGCCAGGGTCATATCCGTGGCAACTGTTGTGTCAGCAGCGACACCGGTAGTACCGCCGATTGTTGAGCCGGTTTTCATGGTGCTGTCACTGGTTATAACCGAGCCGGCCTTCAGGCTGATATCGGCCAGGGCGGTCTGCGCTACATCCGACAGGGTCAAAGCCGCGCCTATGGTGCTGCCGACCGCAATACTGGTTCCACCACCGCTGAAAGAAATTGACGAATCAGCCTTCAGGGTCATGTCAACGGTCATGGTAGCAGTATTACTCAGGCTCAGATCTCCACCAATATATGATCCTTGAGTAAAGGTAGAACCGGATTGAATAGTTGAATTAGCTCCTACCGTCATGTCAGCCAGTAAAGTACCATCACCGCTTAACGTAACATCACTGCCGATGGTGGTTCCCGCTTCAATAAAGCCGACTGTTGTTGCAGTCCTGGTAGTAACCGTAGTATTAGCGGCTAACACAGAATCAGACTGCAAAATTGAGTTTGTTTTAAAAAAGGATTGAGAGGTAGTTGAGATATCAACCCGGTTATTAGCGCTTCCGCCAAGAATAGACCCCTCTTCAATGACTGAATCAGACCCCAAAACAGAACCGGCTGTCAAGGTACTGTCTGCCGTGGTGGACGATGCTTGTCCGGCAATAGCCGCATCTGTCAAGGCAAATCCAGCCGTGGAGCCATTTTGCAGAACAGCGGAAGTCATCAGCATAGATCCTGCTTTCAGGGTCGAATCAACAGAAGTTGTTGTATTACTGTCAACAGTGACGTCAGCAGTGACACTGAGAGAAACGGTGTCAGCTTCATCGGTAACCTTGATTTCATTGGCGCCAACCTGAAACAGCTTAAGAGAACCAAAGGTACTCATATTACTGCCGGCCAGGACTGTGCTGGTGCCGCCGGTAGTCTGAATAGCCCGACCGTCATTGGAAGTCAAGGTCAGAAGGCCATTGGCATCTACACTGGCGGTAACTCCATGCTGGTCACTCTTGGTATTAATCGCATTAACCAGGGCACCATTGGAATCGTTGGCCAGCACCGGTACCGCACCAATTTCAATACCGTTAATGGCAAAATCACCACTGGTTGAACCGGCGGCAACAGCAGAAGTACTGGTTACTGAAACATCAGTCTGAGCGGTTACGCCGGTGGAGTCAGCTACCTGATTTATGGCATCAGCCAAGGCACCCATACCATTCTCGGCATCATTATTGTAAGCCAGGGTAACACCCTTCAAGGCCACTTCCAGATCCTGGATACTGCTGGTAATAGTTAACCTGACTTCACCGCCGTTAGCTGCATCGGTAGTCAATTCCGCCGTAGTTAAATGACCGGTTTTAGTCGATTCCGATGAGCCGATAGAAACACCAACCGTCTCACCGGAGAAGGCGCCTACCTGAAACTTTTTGTCGGTAAATACGCCGGAAAGAAGTTTCTGGCCGTTAAACGAGGTTGTCTTGGCGATCATGTCCAACTCAGCCATCAGTTTATCAACGTCAGCCTGAATTGCCTTACGGGATTCCGTGGTCTGACCGTCCTGAGCAGCCTGGATTGCCTTGGTTTTAATGGTATTAACAATATTAATAGACTCTTCCAGGGCGCCGTCAGCAGTCTGAACCATGGAAATACCATCATTGGCGTTCCTGATTGCCTGACCAAGTCCAAGTCCCTGGGAACGAAGAGAGTCGGCAATAGCCATACCGGAAGAATCATCCGCTGCCTTGTTGATCCGCAGACCTGATGACAGTTTTTCCAGTGAGGCCGACAGGGCATTATCGTTTTTAGTTAGATTTTTGTGGGCGTTTAACGCGGCCACGTTTGTATTAATTCTTAATGTCATAACTTACTTCCTCCATGAGTTTTTTTATTGAGGATTCCGTTCCTCAATTTTTTTGGGATACACGCTTCTGACGTTTGTCCCAATTTGTCTCGAAAAAAACGATTCATACTAAGCTGTTAATTATGCAGGGCAACACCTCCTTTAACATGATAATTTTAAAGTTTATTGGTAATGAAATTACAACTTCGTTCGTTTCATTCACACTTACACATTATTCATATCGGCAGTTCGTGAGCAAACTTGATTTTTTATTTATTGGTAACTGCTCACAGGGCACCGACGGAGTCGAAGTTTATGCCCTGTTTTTAAGGGTGCCTACCCCCGTGAGTAGTTACATTTATTGATTTTCCTGAAAACACTCAAGACGCTGACGCGCTTCTTTATTGTTCGCGTCTTTTTCGCAGGCAGCTTCATAGGCAGCTGTCGCGGCACTGATCTGCTGATTTTTCGCGTAGGCATCCCCCATTTTAACAAGCACCCCGACCCGATCCGGCAAGGAGGCAAAACAATATTCATAGGCCAGAATCGCATTGGCATAATCAGAAGACACAACCAGAATATCGCCAAGTTCTTCCCAAAGGACGGCAGCGTTCGCATCTATCAAAACAGCCTGCCGCAGGAAAGCTACGCCTTCATCAAAGTCAGCCTTTTTAAACAGCAGCCGGGCCATCAAAAGCAGCCAGTCGGAATTTTGCTGGTCATAAAGCAGTGCTTTAGCCAAAACCTGAACCGCTTTTTCCAAATCTCCGTCAGCCATGGCGCAGCGGGACTGCCAGTAATATACTTCAGGAATTAAAGGAGCAACGGTTTCCCAGCCCTGCAGTAACTCCCCGGCTATTCTTCTCATATCGCCTGGTATCCACATCTCAACCCTGGCCCGCTGTTTTTGCCACAAGGCAAGCAGGCTGTCAGGTAATTCAGGGTTTTCCCCCAGCAACAACATGATCCTTTTGAACCATAACGGCAACAGGTGAGGGAAATTATCCCCATCTCCCTCAATATTACCATGCAGATCAGCCTGTCTTATCCAGGTTTCAGCATGTCTGCGCCTGGCATCGGCAACCAGGGACACACAACCCATATCCTGCCGCATTGCCTGTTGCCAGAGGTTTTCGGCCCTGACAAAATCAAGCAGACCGGCTTGAATATCAGCTTCAAGCAAAAGCACCTCAACACTACGGCGGTTTTTTTCAGGCAAGGTGTCAATAACCTTACGAGCCAGACACAAATCTCCCTGTTTAATATATAATCGTATCAAATTCAGCAAATCCCGGGGCTGGGTCGCGCCGGTCGCAAGAAGTTGTCCTTCCCTGTCCAGGTGAGTTACAAGCTTATCAAGCATATCGCCATAGGTATATAAGGCTGCTTCTCTTTCACCGTTTACCATATCTATCCGGCTGAGCTCTGCCGACAGCCAGGCTATATACCCCTGTTCTCTTCTGATTTTTTCATTTGCCGCCTGCAGACGATCATTATCACTGAGCGATTTAAAAGTTAACTCCAGCACTTGTTCCCAGAAATCATCCTCCGCGTCATTAACATTATTCAGCCGATCAAATTCAGCCATCATTCGCAGCAGCGGGGAAGGGAGTTCATCCAGAGAGGCAGGCGGTTTTTCTTTTTTCCGCAGATCGATAAGTTGAGGAAGGGCCTGCTGATAAATTTCCCTAACCTGTCGCACATTTTTTTTCATCTCTGCAATTTTGGCCATGGTTTGCCGGCATAAAATGACAAAACTTTTGACATCAAACGTGCCTGCCTTCCCGACTGCCCCGGCCAGTATTTTCCGTACCGGAAGCTGATCAGCCATATATTGTCTGCCGGCTGTTTTCAGATCAAGTACTGTTGTTCCCTCAATATGAACTCCGGCAGCCGAAGAATTAAAACACCGGCCCGGATAATCACGCAGGATCTCGGTGAATTTATGCTGCAGGCTCATCAAACCCCGGTCAGTTGCAACCTGTTCTCCATTTATACCTTTGACATAATAAATTTCCTTATCAGTCGGTAAACCGGATTTCATAATTACTGTGCCGGCCGCATGATCGGCAACGACATTGGTATAACCTAAATCCTGGCCAACCAGAAAAATGGGATCAGCTCCCATAAGAATTGCCAGTCCCAGGGAGAGATGAGCCACCGAAAAGGAGGCCGGAACCATTGTCTTAATTCCCAAAACATCATTTAGCCATTCCTGGGGGCGATCTTTCTGGTGAGCAATAAAATATCGTTCCGCTGAAAATCTTTTCAATATAAGAGGAGTGACTTTTGGAGTACAGACAAGAGAAAAGGGCCATTGTTGCTGGATAAACGGCACAAGTTTTTCAAAATTAAGATCCAGATAATCAATGGATGTAACAAAATCCGGCACAATATCAGCGGCCAACAGGGGAACCAGAGCTGAATCAACCGCGAAAAGTATACACCTGCCAACTATTTTTTTCAGTTCCGCTAAACTTTGATCAAGCGATGGTCCTGCCGCGACCAGCACAGCCGGTTTACCGGCAAAAAGATTTTCCAGAGGCTCAAGACCATGCAAATGCCGCAATAAGCTCAAATTATCCAGACGATTGTGAAAAAAATCAGGCCCCACCTTCCTGGTTGTTCCGCCAGTGGCATTCAGCTTGTTGATCACCATAAACACCTGATCATTCAGTGATGAATAAAGCTGTTTCCGCCATTGAAAACCCGGTAGATAACGCAGGATATGAGTGTCCTCCAGCGTCGCCGCCCGGGCAACAGCCTGCTCGAAAATATCCAGATCAATATCTCCGGCCAGAATTACAACCCCGGGGTCTCTAATAAGCTCAGTCAGGTCAACCACCCGCAGAGCAGCACAAAAAAGATCAAGAGATGGCTCAAGGATAGCCAGCTGGCTGATTTCGGGCCTCTGGCGGTATATAACCAAAGGGCCATAGCCTAATCCCATCCCGACAAACAACGCCAGCCCCCGGGATTTCTCCTCAACTGTCTCAAGATGGACAGCAGCATCCTGCCAGGGGTCTTCCATGCCATAGGCTGGAATTTTTTTACCTTCCACGCCGTCAAGCAATAAATTTTGTGTGCCGCTGGGTGTTTCAACAAAATCACCGACAGGAGTCGGTGTATATGTTTTTATCTTTTCATATAAAATCGGCCTGTACCTGGCCAGGGCATCCATATTTGCCTGCCGCAAATCCATCACTTCCCCCAATAATGAAAAACTGAGTTGTTACCTTGAATATTTATCTTCTCTTTGCTTATATATTATTAGTGCCTTACTCCTGAGAAGCTGTAACAAAAAACAAGAAACTGAAGACGTAATTTTGAAACTATTTACAGCGAGTTACTCCAAGGCACTTA
>JANTGH010000213.1 GCA_024763055.1 Desulfobulbaceae bacterium | reverse complement strand
TCTCCTTGAAGTAACTGCGAGGTTTTCGGGGCATGGATTCTCTCCTCCCTTTTTGTTCAGCGCCTGTCGAAGCAAGCAACATTTTCGTTTTTTGTCTGAAACCTGCGCACCGCATCCTCATTTACGAATGCAATACCAAGATAGAGGCAGCATATATGTCAGGTGATAGAGTGTTAAGCATTATTTGCCTGTCCCTTTATTTCTTCCTTCTTCAGGTGAAGGCAAGGAGTTCATGCTGTTATTCAAACCCCGGGCACCCGGTTTTTTCGGCGTGTTCCCTTGATAACGGATAATTCCTGCAATGTTCGGGCTTCATGTCCTGAATGCGGCAGATGTATTTATCTTTTCCGGGTAACTTGCGAAGCCATGGGCATCTGTTAACGTCATCGCCGGTCGTTGGGTTGATCCAGATGTCATATATATTATGGCCCTTACCGAGAGATATGACTTCAACCCATGCCAGAATATCAGCGCGGTCATTCTCTTCCCATCGACGAATATCCTTTTCGGTGGCACATACATCAATTGCTCCTGAGAGGTTCAGGCAACAGTTCCCGCATTGTTTGCAATTAAAGTCTGCCGAGGGCATAGGTTACACCATGTCCAATGAGATATTCACTGAATTGTTCCCTCACTCATGTCCCATATTAATCCCTGCCAGCCGTCGACAAGGCCTTCGTCCTCACCTTCATTCACGGTATCACGGAGTAATTGCCGGAGTGTATCAAAATTCACCTTGCCCTCGGTAAGGGCGTCAGGGAAAATCGTTTTCAAGGTCTTGATATTTTTCCCTACAATCTCAAGGTTTGCTCCGTCCTGTTTTTTTACCCTATTGGGTCATATTATTGCGCCAAACTTGCTTTTAACTTTTTTTAGCGGCGCAATTCAATCATTTGAATATCAACATGTTATGCATATTGCATTGCGTCTACTTGTGTTTAACTTGTGTTTAAACGGTATTCCCTCATTCATCCGGGGATGCTGGTTCCGGAAACCACCGAGCAGCACTTGTACGCCCAACCACATAAATCAACCCCTCTGCTTTCATTACACGGAGGAGTGTTTTTACTTGATCAACACTCAAAGCGGGCAACACTTGCAATAATTCAGACAGACGACTCCCTTCTGTCTGATTGTCTTCAATATGCTTTAGGAGCAATGCCTTGTTTGTTTCACGATCCAATCCTTTCTTACGGGTATAGGTACCTTTTTCACCGGCTATTTTATAATACCGGCGGCTGAGGACATATTTTACCCCGCGCCCCCGACCAAATCGTTCCACAACGCCCATTTCCACGAGCGACCGTAACCGCTTCTTAAGATGCTCAGGAATTTTACGTTCTCTGTGTATATGATCCAGCAATAAAAAATCGGCAGTGCTGAAAAGTTTCAGCGTCTCTTTCCCCACTTTTTCAAGAAACTGGAGAAAACGGGGATCCTGTACCTCGCCATCCAGGTTGAGTACGATTTGATATTGGTCAGAATTGGTAAAATCAGGGGTTGATTTACTTTCCTGTATACTCAATTCGTACATCAGGTTCATGCCCTGGCCGGAACGTTCCACCAACCCGCATTTGGCAAAAATATCCGCAATGCGCCGGTTACGAGGTGATTGACGGTCAAGAATATTCTGTTCATTGATGCCGACTGGAAATCCGCCTGGGCTTTCGATAACCAACCTGCGGGGATATTGCCTGACAAAGACACTGCCGCCAAGCTGGTAGTCTCGATGACTGAGCGCATTGAGAACCGCTTCCCGGACGACTCGTCCCGAAAATGTGGGGACATCAAGAACAAACAGTCCTGATTGAAAATGTTGAGTGTCATTTCGCAGATTAATCAACTCCCACAATTCATCATAGAAGCCGAAGAATCCCTGGCGAAATTCTTTTCTCTGTCCGGCAGGGCCGGATGCGTCAGATGAGCGATATTCAAAAATCACTTCTGACTGAGCAAGATGTCGGCCAAGGGCCTTCCGGGTGCCGAATAAAATCAGGGCGGCATAGGTTAACTTGCCGTCAACCAGAGCTTCAGCATCACCCAACAACTGCTTTGGGGAGAGTGTGGCTAACCCCTGGTTACCGGACTTGTTCATCCAGCGGCTACGAAAGTTTTCGATTACCTCTGTGTCCAAATCATCCATGGTAGTTGGCGCAGATGTCCGCTGAAAAGTCATGCCCTGCCTCAGCGAAAACACTTCTCAACCGGTCTTCGGTCATTTCTATCAGGCTGTCTCCTTGTCGCTGCCAGTAAACCCCTTTGTACTTAACAGGGTTGCCGATTGGATGTGTGGGAACGTGGAAAACAAGAACCCGGCCATCAGGATGATTAACTATACTGAAATCAATGTTGAGATGTAACCGTTCAATAAGGCCGGCTCGTGTTCTTTCCGGTTGTTTGAATGCATGGGAACCTGCAACGGTTCTGGGCCGTTTCTCTGTTATCCCGAAGACAATTTTACCGCCGCCTTCGTTGGCCAGTGCCGCGCAATATTGGACAAGTTTTTCAAAATCATACTTGTTCTTTGCTTTTTTGAATTCGAGGTTTTCTCCTTCTTTCGAATCCATTAGTGCTTCTAATTGATCAATAGGTGTTACGGACATTATTTTCGTACTTCCTTGTTACAATCAGATTATAACCGTCTCAAAACGATCCGAGAATTATTTTATCTTGGTATTCAATTATCTCTGAGTATCAGGGTTAATACTCATCACCTTTTTAATCCACAGTTTCTTCGCGTTATGGTTTCTTCACTCCGTCAATCGGGCAATTTTCCCCTCGATTTCATCAATCACCCGATCCAGGATAAAAGAGTTCATACTGTACGGGGTACGTTCAGCGATGAATTTCAGCTTCAGATAGAGGGGCTCGTCGATCCTGAGCGGCAAGGTCTTTTTTTACATCCTCTCGGACATGGGGTCCTTCCCAGGGATAGACTTTATCTGCTTCGGTCGATGTCAAGGTCTCTGTCTTTACTCATTTTTGAGGTTGAATGAAGTGGAATTTTCTTTTTAGTCGGGTGATAAGAAATTGCTTTTTCAGCAATCGAGCCTGCGGAGGTAAAATTTTAGTTCAAACTACCTGTTTCAGACTGAAATTATTCTTAAACTGCCACATTGTTCCTGTCAATAAGGAAACAGGGCATGAACAGGATAAAAAACCACCATCTGGGAACGACTTTGGGGACGTTGTTGAATTCATTAACTTGCCGGGAAAAAGAACGCAGAAGGAAAGAGAGTTCAAGTGGCAAGTTAACGAATTCAACAACGTCCCTATCTCCCAATCCTACTGTCTATGTTTCAATCCACGCCCCCGCACGGGGGGCGACACTCAAGCTCCAATCATACATTGCATGGAACTTGAAAATGTAATTCCGCGAATTATGAAAATAAAAAGGTTAATTGTCATTACAAAATGGTCGGTTTTTTGAATTTTGTTCATAACTATTGATTATTAAAAGATTTTTTGGTTAGTGCGAACCCCCTCTCTTTTTTCTGTCTGATGACACTTCGCGCAACCTAAATTATCAGCGCTCCTTCCATATCAATAGCCTTTTTTGCGCCTGCATGTTCAACTTTGTGTTTCCAGTTTGATCCTAAAAAATAGAAACGCAGGCTGTCGGCCTTCGGATCAATTTCGTCAATCAGCCTTTGACGGAATACAGTCCACTGTGCTGGATCAACAATGCACTCAAAAACGGAATATTGCACACGCTGACCGTAATCTTCGCATGCCTTGGCAACCCTGCGTAATCGTTTATTTCCGCCTTTATCACTAGTTTTTACATCATAGCTCACAAGGACAAACATCCTGAAAACCACCTTTCCGGACGGACACTATCTCATTATAACCGGAGGATAACCGTCAATATCACCTCGAAAAAAACGGGCCAACAGCATGGCCTGGGCAAAAAAGAACAGGCCAATGGCCATTTTTTCCTCCAAAAACGGATGCACGGCTGTATCCTGTTTTCTTTTCTGCCATGCGGTCAGTACAGTTTTCCTGATTTTGTCATCCATCCTTACTCCACCCCCCTCACTTATAGTAAACCCCTTGGCTTTTACCTGTCCAAGATTAATCAATGACACCACCATCCGGTCAACCATGGGCCGGAATTCCTCCATCATGTCGAGAGCCAGCCCCATTCTGCCGGGCCGGTCCCTGTGTAAATAACCCACGGCAGGATCAAGTCCCACGCTTTCAAGGGCGGAGCGTACATCATGCATCAACAGGGTATAAACAAATGACAAAAGACAGTTGACCCTGTCCAGGGGCGGCCTCCGGTTTCTCTGCCTGAAAATAAAATCGTCTTTATTGCGGGTTATAAGATGGTTGAATACCTGAAAATATGCATGAGCGCTTTCGCCTTCAAGCCCGCGAATCTCGTTGAGGGGAAGCGCAATTTTAAGACGTTCCAGAGAGGCATTCAGGCGGTCAATGCTGCTCTGCACGGCTCTATTATCAATTTTTTCATTGTGATCCCTGATCAGTCTCTGCAGCACATATCTGCTGTTTGCTATTTTTGCAGTTGTTATGTTGGATGCAAAATCCGCGGAAAAATCCGCAGAATCAGCCTGCCTGTACTGTTGACGCCTGAGCAGCACGTTCCCGGATACAGGACCCTGTACCCGTGCCAGAAAACGGCCATATTCAGTCAGGAAACTTATGGTAACATTCCGTTCAGCACAGAAACCCATAAGGAATGGGCTGACACCTACATTGCCGAAACAGACTATTCCATCCAGTGTGAGTACAGGAATGCGAAGCCGGGTTTCCTTTTCTATTTTCACCACCACGGTTTCCCCGGTTTTTGAGAGATAAGCGCCCTGGGTGGTGATGAAAAGTGTGTTCAGGTGTTTTTTCATGTGGCCGTCATCCGGGTCAAGTATTTATGAACCCTGCGTTTTTTAGCCATGGCCTTTGGGAGACAGATGGAGACAAATGAACAGCTTTTGCACTTTTTGCTGTATTCCGGCGGCGGAGTGATACCTGATGCCACAAGTTTATGCAGATTGTCAGCAGTTGCTATGGTTTTGTCAGTCAACTCTTTGTCAAATGTCACTTCTGTCCGTCTGTGTTTTTTGCCATAAAACAGAGCGCCTGCCGGTACTGATATATCAAGCATCTCTTCAAGACAAAGGGCCTGGGCGCAGAGCTGAACCCTGTCGGAATCATCTTTCTTGGGACGGCCACGTTTATACTCTACCGGGTAGGGCTGCCAGATGCCGTTATCCTGCAGATGAAATTCCACCACGTCAGCCCTTCCGGATATACCTAACCGTAAGGAACGTAGAGGAAGGTCGAATTCAAGCTTGATATCCCTGCGTGATTCACGTCCCGCAGTGTGAACACGTTCATGGAGTATTCGGCCTTCGGCAGTCAGCCTGTTTTCCTCCCATGACTGCTCTATATGAATCAGCGCACATTGCCTGGGACAGAACAGGTAATGCTGCAGGGCGGATAGCATGAGCAGATCGTCTTCAGTGTACATATTTTTTAGTCGTCCGGATTGAGCTGTTGTATTTTTTGCAACAACCGGCCCTCAATCAGTGCACTCCATTGACAAGTGTTCCTCTTCGCCCTACCATAATTTTACGAGGAGATATCTCGTGGCAAC
>JANTGH010000212.1 GCA_024763055.1 Desulfobulbaceae bacterium | reverse complement strand
GGTGGCAGCAGGAAGAACTCAGGCTGCTCTGTCAGGAATTGTTCCACCACTTCCTGGTTTTCCCGTTTGCTGGTTGTGCAGGTGGCATATACCAGCCGTCCCCCTTTTTTCAGGTATGTAGAACAATTTTTCAGGATTTGCAATTGAATTGTCGCCAGTTGCTCCACGTCATCTGGCTGTTTGTTCCAGCGCAGATCCGCACGCCGACGGAGAACTCCGAGTCCCGAGCATGGGGCGTCCACCAGGATGGAGTCGAAAGCCTGGGGCATGTCCGGAGGCAGTGGTTGGCGCAAATCGGCAACCTGTGGTTGTACGGAGTGTAAACCCAGGCGTTTCCCGGTATCAACCACCAGCCGGTTTCTTTTTTCGCTGATATCGGCTGCAAAAATGGTCGCTTGGTCATCGCTCAGTTCCGCCAGGTGCCAGGCTTTGCCGCCGGGTGCCGCGCAGGCATCAAGGATGACCTGACCGGAAGTAGGGGCTAGCAGGTAGCTGATCAACTGGGCCCCTTCATCCTGGACGGTGATGCTCCCCTTTTTAAAATAAGAGGAGGAAAGCAGGCTTCCGGCTTGTCTGGCCGTAAATCCTTCCGGGGCATAAACGGTGGGGGTAATGTTTTTGTCGTTGCCGGTTGCTTCTTTTGTTTTTTCGTTCAGTTGTGCGAGAAATTCATCGCGGGAGTTTTGCAGGCGGTTAACCCGGAAGGTGGTGCCGGAAAAATTATTGGCCTGACGGCAGAGTTTTTCTGTCTGTTGACGACCGTAATCATCCAGCCAGCTGGAGACCAACCAGTCAGGCAGCGAATGGCTGACGCCCAGGAAGGTAACCTGTTCTGTTTCAGAATCAGGGAGCAGGGTTTCTGGTTCTGTTCGCAGGTAGGTACGCAACATGCCGTTGATGTATCCCTCACGGCCCGGGATTTCACGCTTGGCAAGTTTTACCGTTTCAGAAACCACGGCGTAAGGGGGTGAACTGCTGAGAAAGGTCAGTTGGTAGAGAGCAATGCGGAGCAGGTTCCTGGTTTTTACGTCCGGTTCTTTATTGCGCTTCGACAGCCGCTCAACAATCCAGTCCAGTCGCCGCCGCCATTTGATGGAACCGGAGACCAGGTTGGTAATCAGGGCCCGACTGTGGTTGTCAAGCTCTCTTCCAAAGCGGTTAAAGCATTGTTCCAGACTATGGTCAATGCCGGTTGACTGGCTGTCGATGGACAGCAGGGTCTTCCAGGCATGCCACCTGGGAGAAGTGGTTTTGGTGTCCCGGGGAAAATCTTTTCTGCCGGTCTGCCTGGTGATTTTCAGCCCCCTTTTTATTTCCTGAGTTTCGGGAGAATGTGTTTCTCACCCGGTCAAGGCCATTACATTATTCAGACCATCTTTTCCAGGCGGCTGATTCTGTCTTCTGTTGACGGATGGGTGGAAAACAGCTGACTCATTTTGCCACTGGTCAAGGGGTTGACGATAAACATGTGCGCAGTGGCCGGGTTGGCTTTTTTCATTGGCAGGTGTTTGCTGTACGCATCAAGTTTTGCCAGAGCGGAAGCCAGGTAATGGGGGTTGCCGCTGATCCTGGCACCTCCTTCATCAGCAAGATATTCCCGAGAACGGGAAATGGCCATCTGGATCAGCAAGGCCGCCAGTGAGGCTATCATGGTGAAAATCATGACAAAGATAAAGTTGCCGCCGTTGTCATCATCGCCGCCGAAGCCTCCGAAAATAGCACCCCAACGGGCCAGGCTGGCAATCATGGATATAGCGCCGGCAATGGTTGCGGCAATACTGCCGATTAGAATGTCACGGTGTTTGACGTGGCTCAGCTCATGACCCAGAACCCCCATCAGCTCATCATGACTGAGCAGTTGCAGGATGCCGTTGGTTACTGCTACCGCCGCATGCTCTGGATTTCTGCCGGTGGCAAAAGCGTTTGGACTGTCCTGGGGGATGATATAGACTTTTGGCATTGGCAGCTCAGCCCGCTGGGCCAGAGTCCTGACCAGGGAAAAGAGTTCAGGGTGGCTGTTTTCCGACACCTCCCTGGCTTTGTACATGGATAAAACTATTTTATCACTGAACCAGTAAGAGCCGAAATTCATCACAGAAACCAGGATGAAGGCGAACACCATTCCTTGGTTGCCGCCCAACATCCTGCCGACCAGGACGAACAGTACGGTCAATCCCACCATCAGGGTGACGGTCTTGGTTTGATTCATCTTCATATCCTCCGCTCATAATCACGTCCTTCAATTTTCCAAAGGTAAGGATCACGACCGCAAATGTCAAGGTATTTTTATCTCCCTGGTGTATGCTCTCAGCTTTGCTGAAAAGAGTTTTTTCTTGCTTTTTCAGCCAGAGTTCCATACATTACGATCACCTTGAAACCCAGCTTATGGAAGATTCTGAACAATGAAAGGCAATAGATTTTACAGGAAAACGGCCATTGGATTTTCTTTGTCCATTCTCTTTATCATTGCGTTATGTCTGCCGTCGCATTCTTTGGCTGCTTCAGCCGCAGAAATTAACATAAGTGTTGATGCAACGCTGCAACGATTTAAGCTGGAGGTTCCTGGAGGTGCAAAATTCCTGCGGAAAGCCAAAGGAATTCTGGTGTTCCCAAGTGTTGTAAAAGCCGGACTCTTCCTTGGCGGGGAATATGGTGAGGGAGCTTTGCGAGTCGGTGGCAGTACAGTTGGTTATTACAGTACCGCTGCCGGATCCATTGGTTTGCAGCTGGGCGCCCAGTCGAAATCGGTGGTTCTGGTTTTTCTCCAGGACCAAGCTTTGACTGATTTCCGCCAGTCTAAAGGGTGGAAAGTAGGATTGGATGGTTCCATTGCGTTGGTGAAATGGGGAACCGGTGGTGATGTCAATAGCATAGATATTAAGGATCCCATTGTTGGTTTTGTTTTCAGTAATAAAGGTTTGATGTTCAATCTGACCCTTGAAGGTTCCAAGTTCAGTCCCATTGTTCGTTGATGGGTGAGATTACGGCTTGCCTGATGGATGTTTCTGTGACATCTGCTTGACATGCGTAAAATCCCATGCTAGAGGTCGTTCCTTAGCTTTGCCGGTGTAGCTCAGTTGGTAGAGCAACTGATTCGTAATCAGTAGGTCAGCGGTTCAACTCCGCTCATCGGCTCCAGTAATATCAAGCACTTATGCGGTTTTTCCGGTAAGTGCTTTTTTGTTTTTCTCATCGGGACACCCAAATGTTTTTCTCTTCGGGACACCCAAATGTTTTTGTAAGCGAGCACGATAAATGAGAAAAAAACACTTGTTGATTCGGGTTTTCCAAATCGGACAGGTTTTGTGTGTCCAGTCGATTTTCATTAAATAAGCATTTACTTTTTCTCATTTATCATGCAAAATTTCTCATTTATTGTGCTCGCTTACATCGTCTGCGCCGGCTGATTTGTTACAGTGTTATCAAATATAATGATCAGAATTATTAGGAGTGTATATGCAACAATATAGACTATTTGGTGGCCACTTCAATATAGGAAAATTTATTGTATTGGTACTGTTGTTGATACAAGCACCTAATGTGTTGGCCCAATGTGTTACTGTAGAACCGGAGGTTTTCCTTCAAAAAGCCGAGGGGGAAAAAGCCGAATCTCAACCAGTATTACGGGAGTGGTTCAAGCTGGATGGGGAATCTAGCATTTCTTTTACATCAATTCTGCTTGATCCTCTTTCAGCACAAGAGCGGGAGAAGATTCGGTCTGCTATCGAGAGACAAGATCCAAAAAAAAGGAGAAAAATCGGTATTGGTCGGGCTGTCCCTGCACCATATTACGATGTTATTGAATCAGGTTTATACAAGTGGGTTAGTCTACCTGAAGGCGGTCGGATTGCGGTATTTTCTGTTAAATCGCCGGAAGCGGCGGCGCTACGAGTGAAAGTTAAAATCATTTACTTGCCTGAGAGAGCTGAACTACGCTTCTATAATCCCGCCAACCCCAAAGAAATCTATGGCCCTTATTTGGTAGACCAAATCCAGAATCAAATGGTGGATGGTTCTTTTTGGTCACCTGTTATTGAAAGCGACAGTATTGCGATCGAAATATTCCTGCCCAAAGGTTTAAATTGTGAGGATATTTCAATTGCCATCCCACAAATCCAACATCTTTGGGAGCCTGTTCTTAACTCTTGTGGAGAGGAGCGCCTTGAATCAATCGGCGAATCGGGATATTGTAATGTTGATGTCGCCTGTACAAGTTGGGGTGGGAGTCTTGCGGAACGAAGTGTGGCAAAGATGGTATTCACCGAAGGAGGGTATTCATACCATTGTACTGGGACAATGTTGAATGACAACGATCCCACCACCCAAGTTCCATACTTCTTGACAGCCCACCACTGTATTTCAACACAGGCGGCTGCTTCCAATCTAATCACTTACTGGAATTTTCAAAAATCCAGTTGCTATGGACCAAATCCGAGTGGGGTTACTCAACGCAGCGGTGGAGCCGAGCTCTTGTCTACCGGTAGCGCAACAGATTATACGCTGTTGCGATTGTATCAAAATCCACCTTCAGGTACCACATTTGCCGGGTGGACTATTACTCCGGTTATTTACGGCAGTGAAGTGGTGGGGATTCATCATCCAAGTGGAGACCTGAAAAAGATCAGTTTTGGTACAGTACGGGAATTTAGATATTGCACCGATGACAGCGATACGTTCACTTGTTATCCGGATGACGGAGGAGGATATATAGGCATCAGATGGTACAGTGGTGTAACTGAGCCAGGAAGCAGCGGTTCAGCACTTTTTAATAATCAAGGTTATGTAATAGGTACTTTAAAAGGAGGGAGTTCTTCATGCCAAGATCAATACTTGGAAGATGACTATGCCCGATTTGATCGTACCTATCCCTTCGTTGAGCGATGGCTTGGGGAAACAGTTCCAGCCAATATCTGTGATGTAGATAATCCTTCTGATTGTAGCACGCAAGCAGATTGTCAAAATGCCGGTGGTTACTGGTATAATAATGTGTGCAATGCTACCCAACAATTCTCTCCCCCGTTTGTTGAAGAAATGTCTGTTCCTGCAAAGCAATCTGTTTGGAATTATAAATCTGTTGAACATCCAGTCATACTAACTAAGCCGGAAGATTGCCAACCATTTGCCGTTGGTGATTTATCAACTGGTAATTTGAACCTCCAAGTAGAACTTCCTGCATTTTCTTCAGGTGTTGATGTATATCTTGCCATTGGATTTGCTGACGCATTGTTTCTGATTGATGGTTCTAATATGTTGCATCCTGCATCAGAGTCAAGTGTTCTCCCCAAATGGAAAGCTAATGTTTCTAAAGCAGTTGCTGAATTATTATACGGAGATATCCCAACTGCTTCATTACCAGGGGGAGTGTATAATTTTTTTGTTCTGGTAGTGCCGGCTGAAGAAACAAATTTTAATCATTACTATCTTTGGTATACATCTTTGCCGATCACATCAGCTTTGATGTGATTAGCTCTTCTGGTTCAGGGGGATATGATACAGGCCATGGCACATTATAACACAGTCTTTCATCAAATGCTGCGTGTATTACAGGGGTGATTTTGTTCTACCCTGCAAACATAAGCATGCTGTGTAAATTAAATTACTTCTGGACTTATTTTTATTTCCGGTGTATTTAGCTGCAAAAGTCTTT
>JANTGH010000211.1 GCA_024763055.1 Desulfobulbaceae bacterium | reverse complement strand
GTCCCCCTAATCCTGCGCTAATCCTGCGTATGAATATGGAATGTTGCATTACCTGCACAAAAATGATTGGGAAACAGGTTTGGAGTATTTGCTTCAAGCAGCAGAGCAAGAATATGAACCAGCCTATGGTGATATGGGCTCTATTCTCTACCTTAATATAGAGGAACCAGGGTAAGGTCTTGAAATATAACTTTTTTTATGACATGATTAGAAACTAATATTTCAAGACCTTACCCCAGAACTTCGAGCACTATTTTTTCAAAATAACACAGAGTTAAAAAAAAGGGCTTTCTTGGACAGTCTCCTAGTTTGACAAATTTGCTGATCTTAAATCCGGGATGGTCAAAAGCGAAAATAAATAAACCGACTTCTGTTAACCCATATTATGCCTTGTTCATATATAAATTGTATGCAAATATACCAGTAGCGTTAATTCCGGTGAATTCGCGGTAGAGTAATAACCACTGGAAGAAAAAACTTCTTTCTTTATCGGTAATTTGTTTTTTATACTTGTAATCTAAAGCATTAAAATTATTTATTTCTTCTTCTAAAATATTGACTAATTTATTTTGTTTAAATAGTGAAAGATCTGGGATCTTTCTGATAATCATTTTCTTTTCCGCAGGAGACAGCCAGATGGAAGCTGCAATCAAGTGTAGTAATCTCTCCTGAAAGTTTCGGGACAAGCCCAGTTCGATACCATCTACAGGGGCAATATCTCCATACCAGCCAAAAGGACGTTGCATCAGGCAACAATGATACCGTTCATTATCCTTAAGTCTCCTGTTTTTAATGGCAACCTTGTGTTGCTTCATCTCGGCAACAGACAGTTCCGGTAGCAGAATATTGCATTCTGTCGCCAATCTATCTTCCAATTTTCGCAGATCTGCAAACTTGAATATCCGGGCGATACCATGCAGCATGGCAGCTTCCAGGGGAGAAAGGACAATGCCGGATTGTTCCTCCGGACTGGCCGCAGCGCAAACCTGAGCCGCCCATACCAGTAACTGCTCCTTGATTACTGCGTCGTTATAAATTTTTATCTCATTAAGCGCGTGCAGATTTCGGAAATCATCCTCATTAAAAACTTCACGCTCCAACATCACCCCGGCAACATAAGTAGAGGACCTTTGACTTAATCCAAGACGGGCGGCAGTCTCCATTATTTTCCGTCGTTGTGCCATGGTTATTTCACCCTCAGCCATAGCACAGAGAAAAAGAGGAGTAAGTGGCAAAATTTCCTGTTGAAAAGAAGTGAATTTTTTCATAAGATTTTCTCCTTTCTTTGGACAGAGTGATCGGGCGCAGATGAAGTGCAGCTGAACAGTTACTATTTTTTATATAAACCCCTCCATGGAATTCTCCGGCACTTCGTAAAGACCAAGTCGCTGCTTTAAGCGATTGTTGATTTCTTTTTCCACCTGTTTCCGTGGCCGGCAATATTTCTCCTTGCTACTTTTGATTATTTTCTCTACGGTTTTGCTGTTGCGGCGTTTCGACGTCAAGGTTGTCCGCAGGGTAAACGGCGGCAGTGTACAGCCGTCCCTTGAGACCTTACACACCGAATGCCAGTTTGGCAGAGAGGAAATTTGAGCCGGAGTAACAGCATGACCAAATTCTGAAGCAATCTGCTCCGCGTCATCGGCGGAGAGCCGGAACGAACAGAATGTACCGACATTGCCAAGAATGCCTTCCAGCATGTTTAGGCTGTAACCTGGCTTTTGGGAAACGCCCTTCCCGGCCAGCTGCCCAAGGTATTGATTGGCCAGCACCAGACTCAATCGATACTTCCTTGCCTCACAAAGAATATCCTCTACCGTCGGACTCACAAAGTTCTGGAATTCATCGAGTACCAGAAGCATGGGAGAGCGCTCCTCAAAAGGTTGCGCTGTGCTGGAAATAGCCGCGTGGAAAATTTTCATTGTCAGAATGGAGCCTATCAGGCCGGAATAGCGTGATGATAACTTCCCTTTACTTAAATTAAAAAGACAGACCTTTTTTTCTGCCGCGAGAGATGCTATATCAATAGTGCTTTTGGGCTGGCCGAGAATATTTCGCAAATATAGATTATCAACTAAAGGGCTGAATTTACTACGATAATATGCCATTATCTCGCTTAGGCTGCCGTCGCCAAAAGTTTTTTTGGTGATTTGGTCAAGAAAAATTTTCAGGGTCAACAGGCCGGTATTCCGGGCGATTTTTTCTAAATGATTTCGGATGTCGCTATCGTCGAGGTTGATCGCCCACAACAGATCAAGAAGAAGCCCTGGACCGGCTGGATCGCAGCTTAATATATATGATAAATTCCTGAAAACATCCTGCAATCTCGGCCCAAAGTATTCACCATACATCTGCTGGAAATAATTATCCATCTCACCAATGCAAAACTCTCTTTCGCTATCGTCATTCGCCTCCAGAACATTAATACCTGGAAACCATTCTGTATTGCCGAAATCGATATAAACCACGCGATCAGCAGTTTTAGCATCAATTGTTTGCAAGATATCCGTACTGAGATCTCCGTGCGGATCCATGACAAAAACTGCCTGGTTGCCCTGTTCTATGGCGCTGACAATCATTGTCAGGAGCATGGTGGACTTACCGCTGCCTGTCTTTCCAAGTATATAGGCATGGCGGCTTAAATCCTGTTCAGAAATACACAGGTCGCGATCCTCCCCAAAAAAATCAACACGCCCCAGGCGAATGCCTTTAGTTGCCAAGGCTAAATGAGGTTGCAGTAAAGGCGGATCCTCTACCTGAATATGAGAGCAATAATAGTTCGCCAGAGGGAATTGAAATAGAAGTGGAGCGTTGCCGGCATGGACCAGCGACTCAAATAAGGGCAGCGAATCATCCTCATCTGTCCCGGCCTCGTACATTTTGTCATGATCGAGATATTGATAAAGCGCCTCTCCTCCGAGACCCTGGCGCAGTATGGCAAAAATCCGTTCATCCAGCCCGTCTTCGGTCTGCACCTCGAAGCGGTAACTAAGCAAGGAGTTTTTCAGATCTTTTAACTGGTCATCCAGGTCTGGATGAAGATTGATCCAGTCAAGCAGAACCGGAAGTTGCTGCTCATCCGAGCCATCAAGGTTACTTATCGCCCCCTGGGCATATAAAGCAGGAAGCAGCTCCTGTGCCTGACTGCGGGGCAACGGTTCAAGGTGTACAGACAATAACAAAGGTGTGGAACAGCCAAAAATCCTTTCAGTCATTTCAAAAAGCTTTAAAGGCTTAAGCGACATATTCGGATAAAGAAGCATGCCTTTTTGATTGTACATAATAATCCTTTCTCGGCAAGGGAGTTTTTGTTTTGCTTCAGCCAGCAAAGAAGAGGCGTCATTTTCGCGGTCAAGGTGAATGGTATCAATAAATCGGCCGGTATAAGCAAGGAATTCGTCAGGCTGGCAAGGATATTCACCGCAGGCTGAGGCCTTGACAAAAAGCTGAACCTGTTGACGGAAATTCCCTGGGAAATAGTAGTATAGACTCAGTCTCATTCCCTCCATTTTGCAAAATTCGAGAAAAAAATTACGCAGTCCACAGAGATGTTCATCGACGGCAAAACCGTTATCCCCACCAGTAAACCGCAAATATCCTATCTGTCTTGTTGCTTCTGCTTCAACTTTATGTGTCATGTCATCTCCATGCGAGCTGCGTTTAATGCCTTCATCCTTTCCCGGACAGTTTTCAGACGCTCATAAAACCTCACCTCCGGCACTTCCATGGCCTGTGAGATTTTTTCTATGATCTTAAATTGCCTGGAAGTGCTCTCATGATTTTGCATGGCAATCGAGAGCAGTAAATCAATCACTCTTAATCGCCTGCCTGGTGATGCCTCCATGAGGAAAAAAGAGTAAACCTCGTCCGGCCAGGTCTGTCTTGCCGCCTCTTTCCCGGTTAAACCGAATTTTTCTATCAGTTGATTAATGATCGCCATCTGTTTGCAATTTTTATCACTCAGGCGGGCCACCATTTTACATAAGGCAATGATACAGATATGTAATTGCCGTACAGCAGCCTTATCCTTCAAAGAGTCGATCTCCATGGTATCGAGCAGGCTCTCGCACCGTTGATTTACTTCCTGCAACTCCCGAGATATTACCCCTTGTGATATACCTGTTGATATCTTTGTCGCTTCATTTAAATCACGCAATACCATCCCGCGAATTACCAAAGAAGGATGACTTGCTTTCCACGGGGCATAGCCATCCAGATGGGCATCAAAAAACCGGTAAAGCGGTTGACTCGAATCATGAAAAGAAGTGCCAGGCTCGATGAGCAAATTTTTGCAGCGGCTTTGCGTCATCGCTTTTATCAAGGCGCTGGAGGCATATTCAAAATTCCCACAGCAAAGCAACCCAAGGCGGTCGCACGATACTTCCTGACGTCTGCATAGAGACTTCAGGTATAAATGGTATGGGTGGGTGTCAGGTAAATGCTCCGCCCGGGCGGCGAGCTGGCGGTTATATTCTGTATGGCCGTAAAGATAGTGACCAGTTTCATGCCCAAGGACGAACAACAATTCATGAGGGGTGAAATCTTCCAACAGGCCTGAATTTACTCCCATGACAAGTGTGCGGTCGAAGGGATTTTCCAATACAAAAGCGTTATATCCGGAATCGGGAATGATAGTGATAGCGGCATGAAGTTGAAATCCGAGACGCTGAAAGGCATTGTCGAGCCTGCCTTGCAGGTCTTTTATTTGCCTGCTTTTCACCACCAGGCAGCTTTGCTCCAGCTTAAACCGAACATTGCCGTCCGCAAATGGCACGACATGCGGTTGCACGCCGATAGCTGAATGGCGCTCCAGGGCAGTCTGCAATTTTTGTTCGGATGGAAGCCTCATTGCTTCCAGCAGGTTATTAAATGGCGTTTTCATCCGGCCTCTCGAAGTTTAATATTTTTGTAACTGTTCAGCTGCACTTCATCTGCGCACGATCAGGCTGTCTTACATAGCACAAGTATGCTGCGCCAGCCTGATCGAACACAGCTAAAGCACATCTGAACAGTTACAGCACAGTGGTTCGGTTAGTTTTTTGCCCTTTGCTGAATAGTTACATATTTTTTTAATGATTCTACAGAGTTTACCAGTTCTCTATTTGCCTTTTCACAGTGTTTGTCAAATTTGTCTTTTTCCCAGATTTCAAAATAATTACCCCGCCCCAGCACAATACAGAGCTGATCCTTATGAAAGTATGGCGCAAATTCCACTGGAAGAGATATCTGATTGTGTTGATCAACCGGGCATTTTATGAGAGTTTTATTCCACCGGGCCAGCCATGCAGATGCCTGATCTGGCGTGAAATCAAAGTGGTATCTTGCTATCTCTTTTAAAAAAAAGGTGGCTCCACGGAGAGCAGACCAACAGCAAACTCGTCCCCCGGAAGGAGTTTGCCAACCAGCAAGTCATAGCCTTCTTCCCTTATGATTTTTGCATAATTATCAGGCAGCCTGATTATGCCTCCTTGTTTATCCTTTGTTTCCTTGCTTTGTTATTACTTACGGGAAGCTGGAAGGGTATTTTTGCTTATAGCTGAAAAAATATAAATAAAAGTTGCAAAATTAGTAACTACTCACGGGGTAAGCTCCTTAACTAGCGCTAACTACCGAAATTGTAACTGTTTACGGGGTGCCGTAGATGTGCATGATCAGGCTGGCG
>JANTGH010000210.1 GCA_024763055.1 Desulfobulbaceae bacterium | reverse complement strand
CAAGCCTCGGCAAAGAAAGCTCAACGAAAAAAATGCTGATTTTTCAGCCCTACATCACTGAAAATTGGTTCTAGGGAACACTTTTCAACACCCTTTTCTAAAAAAGAATCTTTGATATTAAAGATCGTACCTTCAATCGCTGCAGCACAAAAACGTAAATTGCAAAATTGAATAAAATGACACTTAATGACAGCTTGAAAATTAAACCCCTATGGGCTGCAAGCCCATAGGATTGGAGCTAAAGCGCCCCCGTGGGGTTAAACTACGGCCTGAAAGTGAAGGGACTGAAAGCCCATAGTTTTCACTAATAATGTGCTTCGCGCACTAAAGGTTCAACCCCTTACAGGACACACAATTCATAGCTCGTACTCCTGCCACCACCGGGACGTTTCTGCAAAATATTTTTATCCACCAGATCGGCCAGATCACGGCTGGCGGTGACTGAACTGCACTTGGTCATTCCTGCGTATTTTCGGGTCGTCATACCACCTTCGAACCTGCCTCCACTGTCAAGGAGGCGATTGAGCACCTTCTGCTGCCGGGCATTTAAGGCAACATCTCTGTTCTGCTGCCAGAACTTTGCCTTGGTGACTACCCGCTCAACAACCCATTGTGATTCCTGCAGGGCTGCTTCAAAGGTCTGTAAGAACCATTTCAGCCAGGGGGTTATGTCCAAACCGTTCTTCCCGGCAGCCTCAAGGGTACTGTAATACCCTTTTCTATCCAGACTGATGTATTTGGAAAACGAAACCAGCTCCATGAGAGACGGATAACTGCGAGCAAGCAGGAAATCCGTCACAGCTCTGCCGATCCGACCATTCCCGTCATCAAAGGGATGAATCATAATAAACCAGAGATGGGCAATACCCGCCTTAAGCAATGGTTCCTGCTCGTTTTCGGTATTCAGCCAATCCAGGAAGCGGGTCATTTCCCGGTCAAGTTCTACTCTGGGCGGAGCAACATAATGCACAGTCTCACGGCCTATTGCCCCGGAGACAATCCGCATCTCTTCTTTCCCCCTGTATCTGGCCACTCGAATTTTGTGGAGACCGGAATATCCGCCGGGAAAAAGGGCCGCATGCCAGCCAAACAATCTTTCTTCAGTTAAAGGATGTTGTTTCTGTAATCGTGCATCGAGTAAAACGGAAACAAGGCCGTCGGTCCGTTCGTCCCGGTCTTCACGTTCAACCGGAAGCCCAAGGCGTTTACGGATAGAGGCTCGAACAGAGCTTCGGCGAAGGACCTCTCCTTCGATGGCCGCAGTCTCCATTGTATCATCGGTGAGTACCCGTTCCTGGGCATCCAATCGTTCCGCATCACTTAATGTCTGACAAATTGCTGTCAAGCCACCGATCAACCGGGAGGCAGAACTGATGTGGGGCAGGAGAAGGCCACTGTCATAATAAAATTCGGGCCAGTCTTTATGTTGCCATATCCATGAATGATGTGATTGCATGACTTAATCATGTCATATTTTTTACGAATAGGCAAGATAATCCCATCACGCTTTTCGTCATATGGAAGGCAATCCAGAAACAACACCCTTGGGGTTCACGTTTTTGGATGCAAAAAATGGCAAAGTCGCACGTTTTTCAAACGAAAAATGTGAAAAGAATCTCTGGATAGTAATCACTATACTTATTGACAACTATAGAGATTTTTATCCAGAGCTAAAATGGCTCTCCCTCAATTTCCCTGATCTCCAGCTCCTTCCCTTCGGAGATAATGACGGTGATCTTCTTGGCTGCCCCCACTTCGATGACTGGGGTGGCTTGTTTTGCCAGGCTCAGGTAGAAATCATGCAGACTGGCGGCACCCTCCGACAGGCCTCCTCCGATGGAGTATTTTGCTACCTGGGTTGAGTCAACGGTAGTTGTCGTGCCCAAGGCAGAAGTTGATTGAGTAGTGGCTGCGGATTTAAGCATGTCGCCCATGCCGCCGAAGAAACCAGCCACAATGGTTCTGGCGGTTGCAGCTCCCATTCTTGAAACTACTCGGCCTGACAGGCCGACCTTGCTGTCCGAATCGGTGACAAAGCCCTTGACCGGTGTATCAATGATGGCCTTACCCTCGTTACTGAGACAGGAAAGAGAGACCAACCGCACATCGGCCCGTTCCTTGTCCAACCTGCCGACTGCTTCGGCAATAACAAAACAACCGGACAGGTTTGCCTTGATGTCATTTGGCAGCACTGCAGGGGTTTGAATCCTGAGCAGGAGCGGTTCCGGATTATTGGTTCCCTGGCCGGATGTAGAAGCGTCGAAGCCGGTCAGCAACTTTGCCTCCATAAAGGAAGGCGGGAGATAGACTGTCCGACCTTTTTTTTTATCATTTTGTATTTGGCCATCCATTCCCCCTGCTGCTGCAGCCGGATTGGAGAGAACGCTGATCTCCCCGATTATTTTGACTTCCGGTTGGGCATGGGGCGGCAGGTTGCCTGGAGTCGTCGATCCGCCAGGAGGTAAAGGCCAGGGCTGTTTGATTTCCTGTGGAGGATCCGTTGTCTTTGCCTTTGCCGTTACCTGATCAGCAGTGGGTATTTCGGGAAGTGGTTTTTCTTTTGTCGTTTTTCTGATGATCTTCAGCTCGTCCTGGATCCTGTCAACGGTCTCCACGATGGTATCAAACTGCCGCCGTTGTTCCCTGAGCATGGTTTTCTGGATCAGGTCAGGTTCAAGTTGTATTTCCCTGGTTTTCTTCTGGCCGAAAAAACCGATCGAATCATCGGTTTTTGACGATTTGTAGCCGGTGGCGACCAGAGCCAGAAAGATCGCTCCGATGCCTGCCCAGATGACAACCTTTTTCTGTCGTGGCTCCAGATTGTTGAACCTTTCCTTGAGGCTCATTGTGGTTGCTCCTTCTGCTCCACCACAAATACCCTGGTTATCTGGCCGGTGTGCAGGTTGTGATCCTCAATGGCTACCGCAAGGATGGACTGACTCACTGATGAGGAGAGAAAGAGTTTTTCGTTGAGAGTGACCGGATCCTGGACAAGAGATTTCACAGCATACTTTTTCAGGCGCAGGCCCACTCCGTCCACATCAACGACCTGGGTCAATGTTACTTCCAGATCAGGAGACAGGGATTCCACCTGGGCCGGTTCGCTCACCCGGTAACTGGACGGGTATGCGCCATCATAGGCCTCCCGGATGATCTGGAGGGCCTGTTTTTCCAACGGCAGGTTCTTGTAATGGGCAATATTTTTCTTGAATGAGTCTCCCTTTGGTGATGCCAGCCGGATGGTGACGGACGGGATATCCATCGGGGTAACGATGAGTGTGTAGACCGTGTTGTTGCAGACAACAAAGAGCTCACTCTGTTCGTCTGCGTAGATGTACTCCCCGCCCATATCTTCGATCTTGAACTTGATAAAGGCGTTGTTACCGGAAAAATGGCCGGTCATTCCCTTTTCCTGGGAGACTATTAAATCCGTCATCGGGCCGGAGCAGACGATCCGGTTGATATCCACGTTGGAGAGTTCCACGGCAGTGGGGATCTCGGCTGAAATTACTGTATCCGCCTGACAGTTCCCGGCTGTTATAGCCAGCAGAACAGCCGCTAATGGAACAAAATATTTCATCCAGTTATCCCTCCTGCTCTTTGGCAAATTTTTCTTTCAATGACACGATGTAAAACCTGCCGTCCTGCAAGCGATACTTGATCAGGTAGGTCTTGCTGGTGTTTTCAAGCTGGGTGTTGTCGGCCAGCTGTTTCAAGTTCCCGAAAACTTCAATAAAGTTGTCGCCCAATTTAATTTTTTCCAGGTAAAAGACGGAACTGACCTGCGATTCCTCCACCCTGCTTGCCAGGGAGTACCAGGCCTTGGAAGCCTGGGGATAGGATTCAGGGGCATAATAGAACAGCAATTCCTCGAACTGCGCTCTTGCCGTTGGCGGAGAATAAGAAGCTGCCAGGTTGACGATTCTCCGGGTTATATCCTTCAGGTAGGTATCCGTTGGTTTACCCTGCACAAACTCCACTGTGCCGGTCATTTTAGGCGGAATCAGTACAACTCGCTGATACTTGACCGAGCGGTACACCATGAATGAATTGAAGATGACTGCCAGAGACAAGATGACGATGACAAATTTCAGCAGCCGGTTTTCCACAAAGAGATTGCTGGTTTTCTGGACAAAAATATTCGTCTTCATTCGTGAAATTTCCGTTGGAAATAATCAGGATAATTTTTCATCTGGATAAATCCGAACATGTAAAGGATATGTTTCAGAAACCCCCGCGACTTCAGCCGCTTGGTACGAGTATAGAAATATTGAGTGACGAGAAAGATCAGCCACATGATCTTGCCGTACAGAAGCGCCAGGGTAAGTGTAAACACAAACAGGATCAGCTCATCGGTCTCAAACCAGAGTACCTGGATCGGTTTGGACAGATACTGTGGAAACCTGTGGGAGAAGTTATTCTCGGCCATCTACGCTCGACTTCGGTGATTGATGGAAATGGCGGAAACAGTGTGCGGCGCTTCCACTGTTTCCGCCGGGTTTGCACATAATGACTAACCATGCGGACCACAACATGACAAATGGTCCGTTGACGACAAGTGGTTGGTCAAAGGCTACGCCGCAAATCTCTTGAAATCAAACAACCACAGCCCCGACTGTCTGGACGACGGCATCAGCCTTGAGCAGAAAGGCGCCGCCAAGGACGACCCCGGCTGCCGGCAGGATCATCTGCCTGATGGCAAGGATTGCCGCAAAAACCATACAGGCGACTCCGGCAACAAAACCGATGGGGCCAAGCAGAATTTGGTTAACGCCGATGTCATAAAGGTCATACGCAAAGGAGCCGGCAGCCGGGACGGCCATAGCCATTGCATTGACCGAGTGCAGGCAGGCAGCAAAAAGAACGGCAAATCCCGTCATAATCTTTGTCTGGTGTAGTTGCTTTCCTTGTCGTTTAAAACTGCTGTTCATGGGATTCTCCTTTTGCTGCAAATTACATAAAAATCTGTCATAGCACGGTATGACAGCATGTTTGCTCTTTATGGCCGTAGGGTTATTTCAACCCGCCGATTTTTAAAATATTCTTTGGGATCGTCGGTAACAGGCTGTTCTGACCCTTTGCCCTGTACTGTTGCCACCGGAAAGCCATGACCCTGTAAAAACCGGGCTACAGCCTTGGCCCGTTGCCGGGAAAGAGTCTGGTTGAGTTTTTTCGGGCCAAGCTGACAGGCATGCCCAATGACCTGCAAAAAGGCCTTGTCCATGGCCTCACATCGTTTTAAATCCGATAACAGCGTTTCTGCAGACTTCGGTTGAAGAACTGCGCTTCCCAGATCAAACAAGACCTGCGCAATACGACACCTGTATGCAGGGGCATCCTTGAGAAATAACTCTTGTTCACCGATCACAAAGGTGTTCGTGGTTACGTCCCGGACCATTGCCATCTGGTAGGTGTATGGCTCCTGCCGGATCTCAAGTGCTTCGGAAAGTTCTGGGATCAATAGCATGGAAACCAGAGCTGAAAGTATGATTTTAGTTTTTGTATTCATCTCTATTTTCTCTTTTTCTGAGGGGTGACCAGTTATTCATTTTTCTGCCTGAAAATTGTTCTGCTCGTCTTCCTTTTTCCCCAAAGTGTAAGTTCCAATAAATGATGTTTATTACTTATTTGTTTGCGCTCTGTAAGAGATTTTTTGTATTATTTTCAGCCTGAATTTTTTTCCGATGTCTTACCACCTGCACCCGGTTGCGGATTGTATACAGACGGCTTATCTGTTTC
>JANTGH010000209.1 GCA_024763055.1 Desulfobulbaceae bacterium | reverse complement strand
TAGTGTGTCGGGGTGGGTCATGACTATACAGGCAGTATGTCTTGAGTCATCCCGACACACACGACGCAGTAGATCGAAGTTTTTACGACGCCATCAACCATTAAAAAAGAGGTGCCATGACCCTGCTTATCATCTTTTTTATCATGTCGATCGGCTTTTCTTTTTTATGTTCCATCTGGGAGGCGGTGCTTTTATGTATCACTCCCGCATTTATCAACACGTTACAGAGAGAAAAACCGGATTTGGGCCGGCGGGTAAAAGTATTCAAGGAAGAAATTGACCGGCCTCTCTCGGCAATACTCAGTCTTAACACAATTGCCCATACCGTGGGTGCCATCGGTGTAGGTGTCCAGGCCGGCAAGGTTTTCAGTACCCATACGCTTTCACTTGGCCTTTTTACTCTCAGTTATGAATCGATCATCGCAGGAGGCATGACCCTGGCCATTCTTATCCTGTCAGAGATTATCCCCAAAACAATCGGCGCCAACTCTTGGCAGGAGTTGACCCCCTTTACAATCTATTCTGTCGGTATCCTCATGGTGATTCTAAAGCCATTGGTCTGGCTCAGTCAATGGATCACAAAACATTTAAAAAAGGACAAGGAAAAAAGCGTGCTGAGCAGGGCGGACTTTGCCGCTTTTACTGAAATCGGAGCACAGAGTGGTGTTATTAATAAAAGTGAATCACGTATAATCAGCAACCTGCTTAAGCTGCAGACTGTGAAAGCCGCCGATATTATGACCCCCCGTTCGGTAATGGTGACGGCAAATGAGGATTGCACGGTTTCTGAATTTGACCATAGACATAAAGATTCAACATTTTCACGGATCCCGATTTATCAGGCAGAACCGGATAACATCTCCGGGATAGTGCTGCGAGATGATATTTTAAGCCATCTCGCCGACGATAAAAAGAACACAACGCTGAGAACCTTGAAACGAAGGGTAACCGTGGTGGCGCCAAACATGCAGCTACCGGAACTGTTCGATTCTCTGCTGGAAAAACGAAGCCACATGGCAATTGTGATCGATGAATACGGCAGCGTACTGGGACTACTGACCATGGAAGATATCCTGGAAACCCTGCTGGGCATTGAAATCGTGGATGAGACAGACAAGGATGTTGACCTGCAGATATTGGCTCGGAAAAAATGGCAGGAACGGGCTAAAAAGCACGGACTGGCAGAATAAAAAATCCTTGAATAAGGTGAATCCAAATTCCGAGTGCACCAACTCCTTACTTTGTCTCAAGCCAACCCAAACCACCCTGGGCTTTCCCTGGGACGGGAAAAAACCGACCCCGTCAAGCTGCAGGATGAACGGGTTCGATACTACCTCATCCAACTTCTCCCGAATATCCTGAAACACCCCCCATCTACCTCGCCGATAAAGCGCAGAGTCAAATGCAACTGTTCCGGGTTCATCCAGAGGACGCCGGGCAGACCGCAACATAACCCGGCCACCTGCTCTTTGACATTTTCAGGAAGATTTAGGGCAATAAAGAGACGCATGGGACAATTCTTAAAACCGTCGTTTCCATATCGTAGCGACCATCCAGTGATATGCCTCCCCCAACTGAATCCCATTGACATTTTCATACAACGGGATGCCGAACATTCCTCTGAGGCTCAAACTTCCCCCTAAAAAATCGACTATTCTATTTTGGGTTACCAGGGAAACATAAGCGCCGATACCACCGGAATCATGAACATCTCTCTCCATGGACCTGGAGTGACCAGCCACTGAACCGTCAAGTTCAACCCCGATGATATTGTCAGGATTCGGCGTATAATGCAGGGCAAGGCCGGCTTTCACAGTATCACCATACTGAAAGTCGTCATCATTTTCAAAGTTATGGGTACCAAGCAGGCTGGAATGGAACCAGAATTCTCCAATATGCTGGCTCCACAACAGTCCGCCGGTCATGGCGGCGCTTCCCTTACCAAGTTGTAAGGCCGTCGGCAGGGATTTATCATAGTCTCCGGTCGGGATACTTGCGCCGAAATACAGTCCGAAATGTTTATCGAAATAAACATCATGATACAGCCTCCAGCGCAGACTCATAGAGACATCACCCTGTCCACTGTTTGATCGGCTTGATGTCCCACCCTTCTTCTTACGAACAGTGAGTTTTTTATGAACATGAGGAATGACTGCGGCCAGGGTCATGTTATCAGTCAAACCGTAAACCATTTTGAAAAAAGTCGATTTCGCAGTGACCTTGTCGGGCCGCATTGAACGGGATTCAAAAGCCCTGTCATAACTGATGTCATCCGTGCCCGCCATAAGGTCATCTTTTCGCATCTCCTTATAACCGACCGCAGTTGCAAAGATGCCTTTTGGTGGTGTTGCCGCAGGAGGTATTCGAAAGGGAATAGTCATTCCCACCGGTGAAATCAAAGCCAATAGATGTTCGAGAGATTCAACGCGACCGCCATGCTTCGCTACAAAAAATTCGGCATCCGTCTCCGCCTGAAAGGCAATAATATTAGGAATCATATCAGGGATGAGGTTGCTGCCGATCACATAGGTGGCCTCTCTGAAATCGACAGGCTTCTGATGAATCCAGCCGGTGGCATACCCTTCCCTGACGGCAGACAATCCTCCATATTCGTTAATATCCCGTAAAGCGCAGGAACATCCACAGTAATAAAATTCTTTTCCATCCTTGAAGACCAGCCTGAAAGCTGTTTTCCGGTAATGGTCTATATACATACCACAGATGTGGCATTCCATCCCTGGATGGATATGCATTTCACTTCTACTTTTCTCTTCAGCGGCATACCCGACAAAAGCAAACGCCATAAACAAAATCGACATCAACAAGATTACGCAGATAACATTTTTCAAGCTGTTGTTCACTGTCCCTCCCATGGACAAATTTTGCCCTGCAGTTCAAATCCAATCCAGGCCGATATCAACGGCCGGGGCGGAATGGGTAAGAGTGCCGACGGAGATAATATCGACCCCGGTCTCGGCGATTCTGCGGATCGTTTCAAGAGAAACTCCACCCGATGCCTCGATCATGGCCCGGCCGTTAATCATCATGACAGCCTCGGTCATGGTGGTGGTATCCATATTATCCAGCATGATAATCTCCACCTTGCAGGCCAAACACTCCTCGACCTGGGCAAGGGTGTCACATTCCACTTCGATTTTAAGAGTATGAGTAATTGAGGCACGCAGGCGGTGCACCGCCTCGGTTATGGAGCCGCAGGCCGCGATATGGTTATCTTTCACTAAAACGCCATCACTGAGGCTGTAGCGGTGATTGGCGCCGCCGCCGCAGCGAACCGCATATTTTTCCAGCATCCGCAGGCCGGGCGTGGTCTTGCGGGTATCCACAATCCGCACGTCCAGGCCCTGCACCTTATCGACAAATCGTGCCGTCAGGGTGGCGATACCACACAATCGCTGAACAAGATTGAGTGCCACCCGTTCGCCCCGCAGCAGGGTTCGTACCGGACCACGAACGGAAAACAACACGGCGCCCTTCTTCTGCCGGGAACCATCCGGCGTCAGTTGACCGAACTCCGATGTACCGCCCAACAGACAAAAAATCCGGGCCGCCACTGTTTCCATGCCGCAGGCCACGAGTGGTTCCCGGGCAATACATTGGACCATGGCCGTCTCATCGGTAAAGATCGCATCGGTGGTGACATCACCGTGTTCCAGGTCTTCTTCCAGGAATTTCCGTAACTGGTGATCAAGGAGAAAGGTATCCATAGTTTTCCGCGTTTAAGGTTCGAGGTTTCGGATTCTGAGGTAAATCAGCATGGCAAGCCGGTTTACCCGCAGAGCGGGTATACAACATTATTTATCGGCCAGAAGTTACGCTGTTACACCGCGGTGTAACAAGAAAACAAAGCAGACTGATTTTAGTGTTACACCGCAAAGCGATGCCATGAGCAAAGGCCTGCCAATACCCCGTAGGAGCGGCTTTAGCCGCGAAAATGTCCTTGACGAAATAAAGGTTTCCTTTTCGCGGATAAATCCGCTCCTACGATAACGATATGTTTTCATGGTAGAGGCATAGAACCGAAGATACACCCCAGATGGATGCAACAAGAAAGAGGTTTTGCTGGGTAAGGGACAACCATTAGCGCAATTTGTTCAACCGGGCGACGGATTCATCATTTTTCGCGAGTTTGGCCTGCAGTTCCTCCTCCTTCTCCCGTTCCTTCTCCACCACAGCCTCAGGGGCATTGGCAAGAAATTTCTCGTTCTGCAGCTTGCCGCTCACCCGGGCCAGCTCCTTGTCCAGTTTTTTCCGTTCCCTGGCCAATTTCTCCAGTTCGGCCTTAACATCAATAAGACCGGCAAGCGGAACCACAAGCTCAACATCGCCGGCCATGGCATGGCCCGCATCATCAGGTACCACGGCTTTATCCACGATATTCAGCTGTTTCGCCCGAACCATTGTAGAAATGGGAGCGGAAAATGCTTCCAGCAATGCCCGCTTGTCGGCATCGGGAGCAATAATGGTGGCGGTAATCCTGGCGGTCGGATGCAGTTCCGCCTCGGTGCGGATAGTGCGCAGGCCGGAGATGACATCCATCAGCAGTTCCATGGCTGTTTCCGCCTCAGGGTCATTCCAGGCAGAATTCTTTTCCGGAAAGGGCTCCAGCATAATGGTTTCCCGCTCACCGGGCAACTGGCTCCAGATCTCTTCGGTGACAAAGGGGGTGACCGGATGCATGAGCTTTAAAATATTTTCCAGGACACAGAGGAGTACTCCGCGCGCATTTTGCCGGGCCGTATCATCATCACCATAAAGATCTTTCTTGATCCACTCCACATACCAGTCACAGAAGCTGTGCCAGGTAAACTGATACAGATGCGAGGCGATTTCATTAAAGTTGTAGCCGTCCAGCGCCTTACGGACCTCAATAATGGTTCCATTGGTGCGGCTTAAAAGCCAGCGGTGCGGCAGAGGCAGCTCGGACGGATTATCCGCCACCCTGGTGATGGCCGGGTCGGCATCCTTGATATGCATCTGGGCAAACCGGGCCGCGTTCCACAGCTTGTTGATAAAGCGCCGGTAGCCCTCAACCCGCTCTTCATCCATGCGGATTTCCCTGCCCTGGGCGGCGAAAGCGGTCAGGGTGAAACGGAAGGCATCGGTGCCGTACTGGTCGATCATCACCAGAGGATCAATGACATTGCCGGTGGACTTGGACATCTTCTTGCCGTGCTTGTCACGCACCAGGGCATGAAGATAGACATCATGAAAGGGCACCTCATCCATAAAATGGATGCCCATCATCATCATCCGGGCCACCCAGAAAAAGAGAATATCAAAGCTGGTAATCAAAATGGAGGTGGGATAAAAGGTCTGCAACTCCTTTGTCTTTTCCGGCCAGCCCAGGGTGGAAAAAGGCCACAGGGCCGAGGAAAACCAGGTGTCCAGCACATCGGTTTCCTGGACCAGATCGGTACTGCCGCAATGGGGACATTTCTCGGGATCCGTGGTCTCAACGACCAGTTTACCGCACCCCTGGCAGGTCCATGCCGGAATCCGGTGCCCCCACCATATCTGGCGGGAGATGCACCAGTCCCGGATATTGTCCATCCAGGCGTAGAACGTATTATCCCAGGTGCTGGGATAGATGGTAATCCGCCCCTCCCGCACGGCGGCTACCGCCTTATCGGCCAGCGGCCGCACTGAGACAAACCACTGTTTGGAAGTGGTGGGTTCAACCACGGTGGCGCAACGGTAGCATTTGCCGACCGCATGCTCATAGTCTTCAATTTCCACGAGATAGCCTTGTTCGCGCAGGTC
>JANTGH010000208.1 GCA_024763055.1 Desulfobulbaceae bacterium | reverse complement strand
ACAGTGAGGATTTTTCTCATATCCGTCACCCTTCGGGATTGCCAGGTTTACCGAATCTGCTGCGTTGTCAGGCACTTGAAGTACGCAAGTACGTCTGAGTGCCTTCCGCATTGCATCTCCGGCAAACCTGACAATTGCAGAATTTAGCTGATATTTTAATTTGCGATTCCGGCTTCATGTTTTTAAAGAGGACCGGATATAACTCGTGACAGTAAGCACGCAGATAACGCTGAAACGGTTGGCCGGCTGAGGCGGAACTGCAGGAGGAAAAGGCATTGAATCAGGAACATGAAAAACAAGATAAAAAAGTGCAGGATGATTCCAATCGTACCGCACCTCCTGCTCAGGAACAGGGCCCGCGGAATAAGCAGGATGACCAGACGAGTAAGACCGTAGATGTTAAAGACATAAAAGGCCTGAGCAGCGCAGATGCCTCTGAACGGTTAAAAAAGTATGGTTATAATGAGATCAGGCAGAAAGAAGAAACCTGGCTTCATCGGCTCTTCAGGCGTTTCTGGGGGCCTATACCATGGATGATCGAAATAGCTGCAGTACTTGCTGCGGTTGTAAGGCACTGGCAGGATTTAATCTTCATACTGACGTTGTTGTTTGTAAACGCTTTTATTGATTTCTATCAGGAATCCAAGGCCCTCAGTGCCATTTCCGTCCTGAAAAAGAAACTTGCGCGCAAGTCTCTGGCACTTCGAGACGGACAGTGGCAAGAGCTTGATTCCAGGGAGCTGGTACCTGGCGATATTGTAAAAATAAAAATAGGCGACATAGTTCCAGCTGATGCCAGGCTGCTTGGAGGCGGCGATTTCGTTCAGGTTGATCAATCGGCTCTTACAGGAGAGTCGTTGCCTGTGAGTAAAAAGGCTGGTGATTCTCTTTATGCGAATGCCGTAGTCAAAGAGGGCGAAATGGTGGCGCAAGTCACGGCCACGGCGCTTAACACCTATTTCGGAAAGACAGTTAAGCTTGTGGCCAGGGCCCAGGAGGAGGAACACAGCCATTTCCAGAAAATGGTTGTCAATGTAGGAAATTTCCTTATTATCGGCACCCTCATCCTGGTGGCGCTTATTATCTATCATGGCGTCATTAACAAAGAACCTGCCGTGGAACTTATGATCTTTTCCCTTGTTCTTGTGATTGCCGCCATTCCCATAGCCATGCCGGCTGTCTTGACGGTTACCATGGCAATCGGCGCCCGGATGCTGGCAACCAGGGATGCGATAGTAAGTCGTCTCGCCGCCATTGAAGAGCTTGCGGGAATGGATATCCTCTGTTCGGATAAGACCGGCACCCTTACTCAAAACAGGATGAGCCTTGCCGATCCTTATGTGGCTGATGATTGTGATGCGGACAGGCTGATGCTGTATGCGGCGCTTGCCTCCCAGGAGGAGAACAACGATCCGATTGAAAAGCCGATTTTTAAATACATTGACCAGCATAAGCTGCGTGAAAAGTTTAAAAATTATAAAAAAACCAAATTCCTGCCGTTTGATCCGGTGCATAAGCGTACCGAGGGGCTGTACGATGATGGGCCCGAAGGGTGTGTGGTGTTTACCAAAGGGGCGCCTCAGATCATTATTGAACAGTGCGATGAGACGGGATTTGACAAGAAAGCCGCATACGATGCCGTGGAATCATATGCCGGAAAAGGTTTCAGGGCGCTGGGGGTAGCCTATAGAAAATGCGACAATAAACTCTATCATTTTGCCGGATTGATACCGCTCTTTGATCCGCCTCGCGAAGATTCCAAAGATACTATCTCCGAAGCAAATGCAAAAGGCGTCAATGTCAAGATGGTTACCGGCGACAATATAGCCGTGGCCAGATATATTGCAAAAATCCTGGGCATCGGAGATCGCATCGAAAGTATTCGTGAGCTTAAAGGTGAGTCCATCGAGGAGTATATCTACCTTTCCGAAGTACTTACGCGTGCCATCCAACAGCAGATGCACCCGGAGGCAACCGAGGAGGAGGTTCAGAGGCAGGTTCAGGCTATAATGAAAAAAGTTAAGCGTGAACTTTACAACATGCCTCTTCCCAAAGGAACCGTCAAAAAGCATGAATCGGAACTTGTCCATGCAATTGAGGCAGCCAACGGATTTGCAGAGGTGTTTCCCGAAGATAAATACTTCATTGTAGATAAACTGCAAAAAGCTGATCATATTGTGGGAATGACAGGTGATGGTGTTAATGATGCTCCGGCTCTCAAAAAAGCAGACTGCGGAATTGCCGTCAGCGGCGCAACCGATGCGGCCAGGGCAGCCGGTGATATCATCCTTATGGCGCCGGGACTGAATGTCATTGTTCAGTCCATAAAGGAAGGACGCAAGATATTCGAGCGTATGAAGAGCTACACGATTTACCGTATAGCAGAGACCATACGTATAGTTATCTTTTTGACATTAGCCGTGGTCACCTATGATACCTATCCTTTGACAGCCATAATGATTATCATGCTCTCACTGCTGAATGATCTGCCCATCATGACCATAGCCTATGACAATACCAAGGTCAGAGAGAAACCTGTCCGATGGGATATGAAAGAGATATTCATACTTGCGACGTGGCTGGGGCTTGCCGGTGTTTTTTCCTCTTTTCTTCTCTTCTGGGTGACGTTGTCCGTGATGCATCTGCCTATTATGTTTGTGCAGTCGTTATTTTTTACTAAAATGACCGTTACCGGGCATGGAACGCTCTACAATACCAGGATCGATGATTGGTTTTTTAAACGTCCTCATCCGTCAGGCATACTCTTTTCGACAACATGGGGCAGTGCCCTTGTGGGAACCATTATTGCGGTTTACGGATTCGGCATGATGGAACCTGTCGGCTGGTATTGGGCACTGGCTCTGTGGGCCTATGCGTTGATCTTTTTCGTCTTTAACGATGCGGTTAAGATGGCGGTACTTTCTTACTACCGGAAGAAAAAAGGAGAGGATGTCATATGAAAGCTTACCCCTAATGCCGAAAATGCAGGCCATATTTTTTCCCGCCATAATTGGGGGAGTTTTTTAAGAAATCAACAGTTTTACGTATATCATCCAGAAACATGTCCGCCATGTCCCGGCTGAAACCCTCCCGCACTACTACGCGCAGGACGGCCACATCATCCGCATTGGCGGGCATGGTATAGGCAGGTACCTGCCAGCCGAATTCTCTCAATTTTGCGGACAGATCATAGACCGAATACTCTTTTTCCGTTTTGAGCCTGAATGCGAAAACCGGCAACTCGCTGCCGTCACTCAGGAGTTCAAAGGGACCCATGAGGTTGATCTGTGCGGATAAATAGTTGGCCGTGTCATGCAGAGTTTCCATGATTCGTGCATATCCCGCTTTGCCAAGGCGCAGAAAATTATAATATTGCCCCACTATCTGGTTGCCGGGCCTGGAAAAATTAAGGGTAAAGGTGGGCATGTCTCCGCCCAGGTAATCGACGTGAAAAACCAGGTCTTCAGGCACCTCGGAGCGGTCACGCCAGACCGCCCAGCCCACGCCGGGATAGACCAGTCCGTATTTATGGCCGGACACATTGATGGATTTGATCAGTGGGAGTTGAAAGTCCCATTTCAGGTCCGGGTAGATAAAGGGGGCCACAAAGCCGCCGCTTGCGGCGTCGACATGCATGGGAGTCTCCCAGCCGGTCTCGGCATTCAATTTCATCAGGGCCTCGTGGATATCCTCGATGGGTTCGAACTGTCCGGAATAGGTGGTGCCGAGAATGGCCATGACGGCAATGGTATTTTCATCCACTGCCTTGACGACTTCCTCGGGCGTAATCACATATCTGCCGTGCTCCATGGGTATATACCGGGGTTCCACATCCCAGTAGCGGCAAAATTTTTCCCATACCACCTGCACGTTTGTGCCCATGACGATATTGGGCCTGTCCGTCGGTTTCCCCCCGGCATTCATCCGTTCACGCCACTTCCACTTCAGCGCAAGCCCGGACAGCATGACCGCCTCGCTCGATCCTATGGTGGATACTCCGAGGCCCTGTCCCCCGGGCGCGTTGAAAAGGTCCAGGATCATGTTGATACAGCGCTGTTCTATCTCTGCTGTCTGGGGATATTCATCTTTGTCAATCATGTTCTTGTCAAAACAGGAGGCCATCAACTGTTTTGCTTCCGGTTCCATCCAGGTAGTGACAAAGGTGGCCAGATTAAGCCTGGAACTGCCGTCCATCATCAATTCGTCATGGATCAGATTATAGGCGGTACGAGGCTCCATGGACTCATCCGGCAGACGGTTTTTAGGTATGGGCTCGGCCATTATCCTGCCTGCGTAGGCAGGGGCCAGGATATCCTCTTTAGATTTGTCATTATTGATCTTTTTTATAAGCACGTCTCTCTCCTTTAAGTCCGCAGCCATTCCGGACGTTTAAATTTCAATATGATAAACGGTATTACGGTCATGATAATGACTGCAGTCGCCATAGCCACCTCGTATCCAGCCACTGAAAATGTACCGATGCCGTAAGGTATGAAACCGATCACAAAACAGGCTGCCATGGTAAGCAGTCCGGTCCCGGCCACCACCCACATGCCGCAATTGCCGCCAGGTACCCTGTATGCCCTGTGCACCGCCGGCCGGGTGTAACGCAGCCTTATGGCGGAGATAAACAGCAGGCAATACATTATAGCATAAAGCAGTACGGCAATGTCGGTCAGGACCAGAAAGGTGAAATCAATATCCGGTACAAAGATAAATGAAAAACCGATGACGGAAATCAGGGTTGCCTGCAGCAACAGGAGATTGCGGGGGATGCCGTTTTTGTTGGCCTTCTGCCAGAAGGGGGGCAGGTTTCCCTCCTTTCCCGCGGCCCAGAGCCCTTTTATCGGTCCCACCACCCAGGTGCTTACCTGTCCGGCCGCGCCAAAGGCCACCAGTAAGGCCGCAGGCGGTAGAAGCCAGGAGACATTGTAGAGCGAACATAACCTGTCAAGGGTCTGGACGGCCCCGGAGATAAGGTCGATTTCCGTTTTGGGCATGATAACGGCAATTGCCAGTCCACCGAGCAGAGTAAAGACAAACCCTGTGATTGCGGCGGTAAAGACGGCAATCGGATAGGTCCGCCGGACATCCTTCACCTCGTTGGCCACGTTTGCGGAGACCTCAATGCCGACAAAGCCGAAGATAAAGCTCAGGAACATTACCAGGCTCTTTGTGCTGCTTAAAGAGGGGACAAGGTTGTCTATGGTCATGGAAAGGTCAAGACGGATTGGAAAGCCGTCCTTCAGGTAAAAAAGGCCCCAGATTATCAACACAAGGGCCGGCAGGAACACCCCGGAGGTCACGCAGACGGAACTGATCAGGCCTGAAAACCTGGTGCCGAACAGGTTTGCAAAGGTGGCGGCCCAGTAAACGACCAGGATGACGGTTACGATAAAGTACCTGTCGGATGCAAGGTGTGGATTGACCGCATAGGCAAAAGATGCCGCGACATACGAGAGGATGGATGTGATCCCGAAGATACTCTGTATCCACTGGAGCCAGACCGCAAGGAAACCCGTCCGCTCTCCGAAGGCCGCTCCTACCCAGTGGTAAATCCCGTTTTGAGGCCATCCGGTCGCAAGTTCCGCGGCAACAAGGGCCGCTGGAATCAGAAACGCAAAGACCGTGACCGTATTGAAAAACACCATGCGCATGCCGGTCTCCGCCATCATGGGCATGTTCCGCAAGGTCATAAACAGGGCGGATGTTACGAATATGAGCGTTAGTAAACCGATTTTAGAGGATGGATTATGCCTTTCATCCTGCATGCGATTCATTTACCTTCCGGAAAATCAGACGTCTCTGACTGAAAATTAATTCGGC
>JANTGH010000207.1 GCA_024763055.1 Desulfobulbaceae bacterium | reverse complement strand
TTACCGGCTGCCAACAGACTTCCCTTGCTGTCTGCTGTAGGGGCAAGATAGACGGTGCCCACTTTGTCACTCATAACCGCCGGATAGAAGGTGAAAAAGTGCCAAGCTGCGGCTCGTGCGTCAATTTTGACGGCATCATCATTTTCAAAGGAAAAACCACGATTCTCATCAGGCTGCATGACAAGGCTCCAATGGCGATCTGGCCAATAAAGATTAGCCGCATGCATCTTATCCACAAGCCCCTGCATGTAAAAATAAGCGTCCTGAATACCGCGTACCATTGCTTCCTTCTGCTTTGGTCCAGGCTTGAACGGCTTTCCTTTTTCAATGCCAAGTGTCGCAAGCATCCCCATCATGACCTTGTCACGGGAAAAAACAGGTTCTTTATCAATAATTGTTTTTAAATCCTCCAGTGCTCCAAAGGAGTATTTTGGTAGCGTTGATACAATAATATCTCTACCATCCACAAATCGCTGCTTCGGCGGGTTGTCAGCAGATGAAAGCGGATACATGCGCAATAGCTTCGTATAGGCATAGGCATCGTCGTTTGTAGCTCCTGGTCCACGCACAGACCTGAAAGCGAATCCGATCTGATAGCCAGGTGATCGAACGGCAATATACCCCTTGGGGATTTCTGGTTTATAACCAGGCGGGATAAAGAGATACTTGCCACCCTTGCCCTTGTCGAGACCTGCCGGCCCAACGTCAGCTATAGTAACCTGCCAGTGATCCACCACCTGGCCATAGAGACTTGATTTCTCAGTCTGAGCTGGCAACTCCAGAACAACGGGACCGTTGCTAAGGTCGGTGAATGCAAGGATATAGGGGGTTACGGTATTGGGGGTAATAGCCTCCATTTTTTGTTTTAAAGGGCCTGAAAAGGAAGCAATATCATTATCATTCATCTTCAGGGCAGACATGAAACCTGTACGCAAACCATAAATACCCAGTGCAGGCATCGCCCAGACAGTAGCTTCAAAGGCGCGTTGGTATGCAACCTGTTCGTCAAAAGACTTAACAAACGCGGTAGTGCCAATTGGTGGCTGCCCATTGGCAGGCTCTGTTCTTTTACTGGTCAGCGCGTGAGCGGGATGTATGAAAAATAGTAATGATATTACTACAATTAGTTTCGAGACGACTTTCTCTTTGAAGTTTTTCATTGACGACCCCACTTTCATTTAATTTGTGAATAAGTTTGTGTTTTAAATGAACACCACGGATATTGTCAACACCCGTAAAAACAATACATTAATTCTGATGAATCATTCAGGTGATCTCCTTTTTATTTGATCCTATGTCAGTACCTACTTTAAAGCGGTCAATTTTATTTTCAACGAGCACTTTGTTGTCTCCTTTATACAAGATGTTTTGAGGCCAATTGCGCATCAACTGCGAGGCTCACAGTCAGGGGGACAGCACAAGTACCGCCCCTCTCTGACTGCATTATTTTGTAGGTTATTGCCTGGCGGAAGAGCGCATGATTTTATCGATGGCTTCATTGATATTTAATGACGCGGCTTCTTGTCTGGGCGGGAAATCCTTAAAGGTGGCCAGATGCTTTTGAAGGAGCCCGATGGCCGGTTGGACGGTCCAGGATTTTCTCATGAGCTGATGAAAACCTGTTATGTCATCATAGGTCTCAAAGGGGTCTTTTTTCAAATTGAAAAGTTGCGGCATGGTATGAAATACCATATCGTCGAAATAGCGTTCTTTTGTCGCGAAGTGCATTTTCCATGGCCCCACGCGAATGGCTGTCAGGCTGGATTCATAATAATAAAAGAAATAGTTCCGTTCTGACTGATCCGTTTTCCCGGTCCAGTAATCAAGGTTGTTGAACCCATCGATATGTACCTTATAGGTCATGTCGCCGATGGTTTTACCTTTTTTTAATTCCTCATTGATTTTTTCGTTCCCCACAGCTGCCATGAGGGTCGGCAGCACATCTTCGTGGGCGGAAATGCCGTTTCGTTTCAAACCTGCAGGAATTTTGTCCGGCCACCTTACCAGGAACGGAGCTCGTACACCGCCTTCATAGGTGGTCATTTTCTCCCCCCGGAACATCGTGACACCGGCATCCGGCCAAGTGCTCTGTTCCGGCCCGTTGTCGGTGGTGTAAATCACAATTGTATTGTCTGAAACACCTAATTCGTCTAAGTAATCCAACAATTCCCCCACATGGGCGTCATGTTCAAGCAAACCATGCCCGAAGAGATCATTGTCTGAACTCAACTGGGTTGCCAGATTCTGAGATTCCGGTTTTAAATGTGTATATACATGCATACGGCTCGTCGCATGCCAGATAAAAAACGGCTTCCCTGCATCTTGGGCGCGCTTCATGAAATTTTTTGATTTCTCTACCAGCTCTTCGTCAAAGGTTTCCATCCGTTTCTTGGTGAGTGGCCCGATGTCCTCTACCTTTCCATCGGCGGTGGAGTGAATGATTCCCCTGGGGCCATATTTTTTCAAAAACTCGGGGTCCTTCGGATAATCGCCCTGTTCGGGCTCTTCGGAAACATTCAGGTGATAAAGATTGCCATAAAATTCATCAAAACCATGCTGGGTCGGCAGGTGTTCATCCAGATCACCCAGATGATTCTTGCCAAATTGCCCGGT
This sequence comes from Desulfobulbaceae bacterium, assembly GCA_024763055.1. Taxonomy (GTDB): domain Bacteria; phylum Desulfobacterota; class Desulfobulbia; order Desulfobulbales; family Desulfobulbaceae; genus DRLX01. The sequence goes on along the minus strand of JANTGH010000207.1, from coordinate 3,218 downwards.
CATGTAACCAAACTCCTTCAAGAGTGTCGCCAAGGTAGGATCTTCCTTCTTGATTCCTAAGGGATTGCCTGGCTGACCGACTGTTGTCAAACCGGTTCTGACAGGCTTTTGACCGGTAATAAAGGCCGACCGTCCGGCTGTACAGCTCGGTTGCGCGTAGTGATCGGTGAACATCACTCCCTCGGCGCCGATGCGATCGATGTTCAAGGTCGGATATTGTAAGCCGTGGCTATATACGCTCAGCGCATTTTGAGCGACATCATCCACCATAATGACCAGAATATTGGGTTTGGTCTTGTTTTGCGCATAGAGTATATTCGGAAAAGTAAAAAAAAGACCAACGATCCCCAAGCTTAACAGTCTTTGAATTGTTTTCATGATTTGTCCTTTCTTTAAGTGGAAGTTAATTGACAAAAGATCTATGCCTATCGTTTATTTTTGATACTTTCAAGCTGCGGCAGAATATATTTACCGGAAAAAATAGCATCAGTTGGCTGATACAACCTGAGAATGACATAAAAACTACCTTGTGGTGCCGGTAACCAGTTGTTTGAAAATTCTCCTTCAGGTTTCGCTTGCTGGATGGGAATGTCAAATGATCCATCTTTTCTGACAAACAGCCCTTTTGTGTCAGTACCGACTTTATAGCGATCAATTTCATTATCAACGAGCATTTTGTCGTCTGCTCTGTACAGGGTTAGTGACCAGAAACCGTCAACAGGCGGTGCTTTCTTAAACCGGATAACATATTTATTAGCACCGTTTAAAGGAGCGCCTTTCGAATCAGTATATCTAATTGGATACATCGCTTCCTTTTCACCATTTCCACCTAAATAGGGCCCTGCGATCATAGCTCTCAGTGGATAATTAAAACCAAAGCTATCCAGCCCAATAACCCAGTCCCATCCCTCTCTTTTGCTTGCTGTACTGGCAAACGAAGAAATGGCAACTGTCGGAGCATCGGCCAGGCCGCGTAACAGGCCTTTTTTTGTTTCCTCAGACATCATGGAAGGATCAAAACCATCTTTAGTAAGACCGATTCTAGAAAATTGAGCGAATAGAGCTTTATCCGAGGCAGGCACTTGGTTAGCCCGCAGGGCAAAGGCAAGATGGGTAAAAAATCCCAGGGGATCGTCACCGATGGTAGGTAACGCTTCTAATTTTGCCATTTTGGGCTGGCTACCGCTCAACGGAGTGAGGGTGAACTGATCCTGCAATTTATGAATTGGCTCAAGCGGCTCCCCCTGGACAATTCGTAACCGACCCCAAAGCCATACTTTATCAGTTTTTACATCAAGGCGTGTTACACCATCCGGCAATTTCCCATCCCATCCCGGAGGAACAATGACGTATTTTCCAGCCTTTGTGCCTGTCGTACGTCGCCCGATGTAATGTTCGAGCTCTTGCCACATATTGAACACATTAACAACGTAGTAGCGATCATGGGTGTCTGGAACCGAGAAAACATAGGGCTCATCGAGTTTGACCACGCTACTCATATAGGCAGTGTCATTATTAGCTGTTGGCATATCCTTGGCATCCGGAGAGGCCAGTTCCCTTGCCCAGCCGATCTGATTAAGGGGAGCGCGGTAACTGGTCGGCGGCTTTGGCGAAGGCACATCAATATATTCGCGTATTACCCGCTCCATGCGGACAAGCGGATACCCCCAATTGTAAGCCAGGATACCCAGACTGTACCCATCAGCCTCAAGCCCCTTTGCTACTACTTCAGGCGTGCCCGGTGTGGTCAGCAGGGCATCCGGATATGGCTGTGCGTTTACATTTGTATTTTGGATCACAGAAATTACCAGACAAGCCAGCAAAGCAAGCAAGAAGGCTCTGAACTTCGGCCTTGAACAAACTGTTGATTTGATCATCTCGTTCTCCTTTGTTGATATAGCGTCTCTTCGGGATTGATCCAGTTAACAGTGGCGATAGGTGGAAAAACTTGCGTGTACTACCGCACTTTTCGTATTAAAAAGCAGGCGTATTTCCCGTCCTGTTAATTTTGTTGTTAGCATCATGCAGCTTGGCAAAGTCAGACATTGCTATCAGGTCAAGCTTGAACTATTGCAAATTTGCGGCATTTCCGCACAGAGACACAAATCACTTGATCGGGATAGAAACTTCAACCTCTCCACCATCGATCATTTTCATTGTCTCCTCTTCTTCATCATCAAGGATAACCCCTCCACTCACCTTAATTTTATCGGTGTTGGTAGAAGCCTTTTCTTCTCCTAAAGTCGGTGGTTTGGCAAGGTAGTCTTCGTTCTTCTCATCAATTTTTTCCAGAGTTTTTCCCGACACAGTCAGATCAACGTCCTGAAAAACCTTATCAGCTGCGTCTTTCACCGTCAACTCGGCATCGGTCGATTTCTGCTCCATCTCCTTTACACTTTTGACGTCATCCACACTTTTTTCGACGACAGGAACGTTTGGTACTTTTTCTTTTGCTAACGGAACGCCTCCCTTGACCTCTGGCTCGGCAGTTGTCTTTACGGTTTTTTTCTGTTCTCCCTGACAAGCCGATAAAACCAATACTGTAGCAATCAGCAGAAAGAGTTTGGCCCAGTCCTTCATATTGAAACCTCCGCAAATCATGATGTCAAAACATCAGATAGTTTACATGTTTACACAACAGCAAGAAACAAAAATAGCGACAATTCTATACATTTAATGACTAATCAGGTTATAGTTTAGTATCACCTTTCAAAACGAGGATTTTATGGATTTTCTGAAAGCTTTTTTCTGTTGTACGTTGCCACTCACAACAGGGCTGGCAACTCCGGCAATGGCAAACGTTAAACACACCAACCGACTCATCAATGAACAGAGTCCCTACCTTCTTCAGCATGCTCACAACCCGGTTGACTGGTATCCGTGGTGTGATGAAGCCTTTGCTAAAGCTAAACAAGAGGGGAAATTGATCTTCCTCTCGATTGGCTATTCAACCTGTCACTGGTGCCATGTTATGGAAGCCGAAAGCTTTGAAGATGAAGATGTCGCAGCCGTGCTGAAACGTGACTACATCGCCATCAAGGTTGATCGTGAAGAGCGCCCCGACATTGATCAATTTTACATGCAGGTTGCCATCCGTATGCATGGCAGCGGTGGCTGGCCACTGACAATTGTGATGACTCCCGATAAAACTCCCGTCTTCGCCGGCACCTATTTCCCCAAGGCAACGCGCTTCAATCGCCCCGGGCTGATGGAAGTTC
>JANTGH010000206.1 GCA_024763055.1 Desulfobulbaceae bacterium | reverse complement strand
AGCCGCCCGGCTTCCTACATATACAACCAATAATTTATATGGTAAGCTCCTTTCAGCTTACAAGATCAGCCAGGCTTGGCCTGGCGCACCGTAAAAAAAAACTATCCTATCAATTGCGTAACCGAATCGGCGATGGAAGCGGCATCAAGTCCCTGTTCGGCATAGAGTTCGGCGGGTTTCCCTGAAGAGGCATAATGGCTGACTCCCAGTCGCCGCAAGGGTACTACCCGACCCAGCTCCATAAGCACCACCGAGGCACTGGCCCCGAGACCGGTCTGGACATGATGATCTTCAACTGTCAAAATCGGTCCGATTTCAGCAGCTTCAACAAGGCTGTCCACATCAAGGGGCAACAGGGATGCCATATTCAACACCCCTACAGAATGGCCCTCATCCCGCAAAATCTTCCAGGCATCAATACAGGCGGGAGTGAGAGCGCCATAGGTAATAAGGGTTGCCTCTGTTCCCCGACGCAGCCAATCCGCCCTGCCTGGAACAAAGGTATAGTCGGTTCCGTAAAACGGCGCACCGTCTTGGGTGGTAATAACCGGAGTCTTGGAGCGTCCCATGCCGACAAAATGATTGCCGGGTTCAGTGGCAATAAAACGGACAATACGATCCGTCTGGTTCGGATCAGCCGGCATAAACACGGAAAAACGAAATAAATTCTTAAACAGTCCGAGATAGTCAATACACTGATGGGTCGGACCATCTTCTCCGACATCAAGACCGAGATGGGTTGCGACAATTTTGAGATTTGTATGATTAAAATCGTTGAGACGATTCTGGTTATACACTTCAGATACGGCAAAAACACCGAAGGTTGAAAAAAAGGTAACCAGGTCCTCACAACTCATAGCCCCGCTCATACCAGCAGAATGATGCTCCTGGATACCGGCTTCAAAATAGCCGCCGGGACTATGCTTATGAAAGGCGCCCATCTTGACGGACCCTTCGAGATCGCAGGAAACTCCTGTTATGACCGGCGGCTTGCCTTTGAAATTATTTGCCTCGGCCAGGCCTAACAAGGCGTTTCCGTATGCGGAACGATTATCGGTCAGGGTATCGCTCTCATAGAGTATGGGTTCACCCCTGTTGGCCTTCGGAAAATCGGCCCGTGGTTCCATAATCGTATCTGTCCGCACTGGTTTTCTGCGCTGTTCCTGCCAGAATTCAAAGTCATTGTCAAAACCAAGCTCCTTAAGTCCGTCGGCAAGAAGATCAGGGCTTAAGGGAGAACCATGGTATTTGGCGAGGTTTTCCATAAAAGAAATACCCTTACCCATTACGGTTCGGGCAAGAATCACGGTCGGAACGCCTGAATTATTCTGATAAGCGGCTGAAAACGTATTGAAAATAGCCTGGTAGTCATGGCCGTCTTTCAAGCGAACCACCTTCCAGCCAAGGGCTTCATACAGCTTGCCGATGGACTGGGGCATTACGTCATCCGTCCTGCCGCAAATCTGCAGATGGTTCCGATCAACAAGAACAGTCAGGTTGTCAAGCCTGTATTTATGAGCGTAACGAACAGCCTCTGTAATTTGTCCTTTTTGATGTTCGCCATCACCCATCAGGCAAAAAACCCGTTTATCCTGTCCTTTGACCTTGAAGGCCTGGGCCATGCCCACCGCGGTACTCAATCCCTGGCCAAGATTGCCGGTGTCCCATTCGACTCCCGGTACAATCGACTCTACATGACCGGGAAATCCGGAACCTGTCCGCCGAAAACCGCTGAGAAAATCATCCTCGGTAAAGTATCCATATTCAGCCAGAACGGAATAGACGCCCGGGGAAATATGGCCAATGCTTTCGACAAAACGATCACGACCATCCCAGCGCGGCCGATGGGGATCATGTCGAATCATCCCATAGGCAACAAGCAGCATATCCAGCGATGACAGCGAGCCGCCGGGATGGCCGGAAGCGGCAAGTGAGGTTGACAACAGGATACGTCGCGCACATTGCCTGCGCATCTCTTTTAAGGTGGCAATCTCCTGTTCAGAAAGATTTTTCTGCTGTATATCAAGTTTCAGGGTCATGAGAAGCTCCATCGAATTCTGTAAGTAAAAATAAGAAATATATACTTGCAGAAATAAAAGAAAAATGAAAAGGTGTCATCTTTTGTGAAACGGCATTAAGCTGAATAAGACCGCCGGATAAATTATGACATTCTTATACTACAATGCGTGATAAACTCAACAGGAAAATCCTTAGACTATTTCAGGCGACAATGGAAGTATCCACTCCATGCAGATAGCAGCACTTCTTGCCGACAATCCGTATGTTCTTGCACCCCTTGCAGGGTATACCGACCTTGCCTTTCGCCTGCTCTGCCGCGAGATGGGGGCAGCACTGTGTTTTACGGAAATGATCAGCTGCCATGGTCTCACCTATGGTCAGAAAAACACCCTGGTTCTTCTCAAGTCCAATGATCGGGACCGGCCGCTCGGGGTGCAGCTGTTCGGTTCCGACCCAAAAGCAATGGCTCAGGCGGCAAGCCTGATTTCCGGAGAACAAGCCGATTTTATTGATATCAACATGGGCTGTCCTGTTCGCAAGGTCACCAGAAAGGGTGCAGGCGCCGCCCTGATGAAAAATTTGGAATTAGCTGAATTGATCATCAGGCAAGTGGTTGCCCATTCCACTCTGCCGGTGACGGTTAAATTTCGAAGTGGCTGGAACAGTGCCAGTATAAACGCACCACAGTTCGCGCAAATGGCCGAGAAGAGTGGCGCAGCCGCAGTAACAGTTCACGCAAGGACATGGTCGCAGGCCTTTACCGGCAACGCGGATCATCAGATAATTGCTCAAGTTACGGATTCTGTTTCTATTCCGGTCATTGGCAATGGTGACATTCTCAGTTATCGGGACGGCAAACAATTACTCTTGGACACAGGGTGTACCGGTGTCATGATAGGGCGCGGCACACTCGGCAATCCGTGGGTTTTTTCCCCTCAGGGACGCCCGGAAACCCTGTCGGCGAGGCTACCTGTCATACAGCGTCATCTCGAATTGGCAGAGGAATTATTGCAGGTGGACAAGATGCTCTTCCGAATAAAAAACCATATTGGCAGATATTTAAGCGGTCTTGCCGGAGCAAGCCGTATTCGTCAGGAGATCACGCGCTGCGCGACGTTTGCAGACCTGAAACAATATTTTCAGGAGATAAAAAACCTCACAGTCAACTTTGATGGACTCGTAAAAAGTCGAAATATGCTCAAAGATGGCTAAGCAAAAACATAGATATTCAGGTAGGCGGAGCGTAGCGGAGACCCCGAGGAGTAATGTGTCGGGACGGGTCTCAATTAGACAGGTCGTATGCCCACGAATCATCCCGGCATGCACCGCAGTAGATCGAAGTTTTTACGATGCCTTCAACCTTGCCTTAAGGGGTAGCGGGCAATGGTTCTCTCGCATTTTCTACTTCCTTAAATAATTTGACCGATAATGCCTGGGCTCGATTTAATTCCTCCCAACTCATCTGGATCATCAAATTATTTCGGGCAACCATGGATCCGGCATTACCCTGACTGGCGGCAAGACTGTACCATGCATATGCCTGCACGCGATCGACATCTGTACCAAGACCATTGACGTACATGAGACCGACATTATTCTGGGCCGCATTGTCGCCTTGCAGGGCAACCGCTGTATAGAGTTCCAAGGCCCTGGAATAATCAACTTTACCAACAAGACCATTATAATACATAAAAGCAAGATTCTTTTTGGCCGACAGATCATCAAGATCTGCGGCCTGTTGCAGATATTTCCTTGCCTCCTGATAATTTTGCGGCACTCCGGTACCCTGTAAATACATGGAACCGATTATCGCCAGGGATTCCGGGCTGAATTTACCCTGTTGCGCCGCCCTGAGCAACCACTTAAATCCTTCCCGCTGGTTTGGATCAGTCCCCTGCCCCTTGAAATACATACCCCCAACGATGAATTGCGCCTCAACGTTGCCACCATTGGCTGCCTGCAGGTATAACCGCAGGGCTTTGGGATAGTTGGCCGGTTGCCCAAGTCCTTTGTAATACCGATAGGCCTGGACCATAACAGGGGAACGTATCTCCTTATTGCCTGCAATAGAGGGCAAACAGGAAAAAAGGTTGAAACCGATTAATATGCTGTAAAACAGGAAAAACGGTATCTGCATATGCAGTAAAAACGAGGTATGAATAAGATGCCATTTGGACAGGTCTTGAAAAAATCGTACAACAAAACTTTTTCTCTGTCTGCTCTTATTTAAAAAAAAGATATTTTGATAAAAAAAGGAAGTTGAGGCATAGAGCATCAACTTCCTTTGAACAGCATGGTCGGAACGAGAGGATTTGAACCTCCGATCTCTTGACCCCCAGTCAAGCGCCTTACCAGGCTAGGCCACGTTCCGAACATATCTTACATACCTTGAGGTGTGGTATCCGAATTTCTTTTGTATTTCTTCTCCTTGAAAAAAGACGGATATGATTCCTTACAGAAGGTGAAAATCCGCCCTTATTTTTTGCAGGAAATAACGTATCATTGCGGGTCTGCTCCTGTCAACCTTTCATTACAGATCTTTGCTGTTCCCTCTGTTTACCTGCTGCAAAATGGAAAGCAGTTCTTTTTTTATAACTGAGAGTTTTCCTTGTGAATATTTTTTATTCCTTGTGGATTTTTTATGCAACACATGTGAATCTGTGGAAAGAGGTACACCTTTTCGATCAGTTTTCAGAACCTTCCTGGCCCCTGAAATAGTGTATCCTTCGTCGTGAAGAAGAACCTTGATTCGTAGTAAATTTTGAACGTCGCCTTTCCTGTAGAGACGCTGCTTCGATTTACCCCGATGTGGACGTATAATCGAAAATTCCGTCTCCCAATAACGCAGGACATGCGGGTCAACACCAACAAGTTTGCCGACCTCTCCTATCCGGAAATATTTCCTGTCCGGGATCTGTCCTGCATGAGCGGACGTTTTTTTCACGTATATCGCGATTCCCTGCTGAAAAATGGTTTAGCTGTTCAACTGCTCCCGCAACCGTTTACTCGGCCGAAAGGAAACCATTTTTCTTTTTGTGATGGTCATGGATTCACCTGTCCGAGGATTCCGTCCTCGACGCGGCGCCTTATCCCGGACGGTCAATGTCCCAAATTGAACAAGCTTAATGGATTCCCCGGAGATAAGGGTCTCCTTCATAACAGCGAAAATCTTGTCGACGAGTTCGGAGCCATTGCGCTGGGAGATTCCAAGTTTCTCGTTGATTGCCGCTGCAAGTTCTTTCCGGGTCACATTTTTTTTCTTCGTTTTTTTCTTCATTTATTTACGTTCCTTCACGATAACGACCACCGAAATCGGCCATCAATGAGTTTACAATCTTTTCATGAATCCTGTCAACAGTCACATCATCGAGGGTCTTCTTCCGGGACCTGTATGTAACCGACAGGGCGACGGATTTCATCCCTTCTTCAATGGGCTTGCCACTATATACATCAAAAATATCTACGGACTCTACATGCTCAGTCCGACGGCTCCGTATGGATTCAAGGAGTTCACCGGCCGGAACCTGTTCAGGAACCAGCAGGGCAATATCCCTCTTGACCATGGGAAACCTGGGAATTGCAACAAACTGTTTTTGTTTTCTTGGTAAATCCTGCAGCAGATGCAGGTCGCATTCGAAAAAATAGACCGGCTGTTTAATGCCCATGGCCGATAAAACATCTTTTTTTATCCTGCCTATCCGTCCGATCTCCTTGTCACCATCTACAAGTGAAACAGCAAATACCGGTTCCATATAAGACTGACAACCTACAGTAACTGGAATAAAATCCAGAGGACAGGTAGAGCCTTGTAAATAAAGCGCATCAATAATGGACTCTACAAGTCCCTTA
>JANTGH010000205.1 GCA_024763055.1 Desulfobulbaceae bacterium | reverse complement strand
TCAAGGGCTTGGACCGTGGTTAAGTGAGGTGAATGAAGGACGGTGTCCGCAGGGCTTGATATATTTTTTCGTGATTAATGCAACATAACTACAATGTTGTAATTGCAAATCGATTCACTTTCAGGCGTAGTATGCTAGATGGATTTTTTTTCGGGATTTTCACATGAATACTCCTGCCAATGTCAGGTTGCTGTATGTGTACGGGCCTCATCAACTGCAAAATGAGCTGATGGTAAAGTTGCTAGCCAGTAAAACGTCCCTGGATTGCCGGGTGGGCGACAGCGAGTATCTGCCCCCCACAAACGATCACCAGGAACCGTTGCTTGTTTTATGGGATTGTTCAGGACTTTCCGGTGGAGAACTGCTCGAACGGTTGGAGAATTACTCTTCTCATCATAATTCCCATTGCCGCATGGTTTTTTTTAATGTGGCAGTCGGTTTGGATGTTCAGCGGGACGCGCTGACCTGTGGTCTCTGGGGGATATTCCACGAACACTGTCCCCTAGAACAACTGTTCCAGGGAGTGGAGGCGATTGCCGCTGGACAGATGTGGATTTCCCGTTGGGCCATGAGTTTCTGTTTGCAGGAATTTCGGCAAACAGGCAGTGGAGGGGGAACATCCATGAAAAATCTGCTGACCCTCAGGGAGCAGGAGGTGGTTAAGCTGATTGCTGCCGGAGCTTCCAACGAAGAGATTGCCGACCGCCTCTTCATCAGCGGTCACACGGTGAAAAGCCATCTTTACCGGATTTATAAGAAGATTGAAGTTCCCAACCGGCTGCAGGCTGCTCTCTGGGCGGTGAAAAATCTCTAGAAATCATACTTTTGACTGATTGACAGGATTGCTTTTATGAGCTATTTTCAAGACCATAGAAGAGGGTATAGCTGTTTTTTGCTTTATGGTTTAAGCATATTTGAGGGAGATTTATCATTATGGCTGACCGTCGTCGTCTACAGCGTTATGATCTCAATATACCTGCGGTGATTATTGATATTCCAGAGGTCCAGGAATGCCCGGAGGTTATGTTGATGACCAAAGATATTTCTGCATCAGGTGCTTATTTTGACACTTCACAGCCCTTGTCGCCGGGAACGATGCTGGGTTTGGAGCTACGGTTGCCTGCCCGTGATTACCCTGGTGGCCGAGTCCAGCTTTGTGGTACGGTGGTCCGCAGTACGCCGACCGGTATGGCGGTGAGTTTTGACAACGATTGTCGTTTTTTTGCTGCCGGCAAAGTTGAAGAAAGGATTGAAAACTAAAAGGCTTCATGCTTTCAGCTTACTGGGCCTTTTAAGTATCCGGCGGATGCGACGGGACAGTTAAGACTTTTCTCATCTTTTTTCTTCCTCCATATAATTTTAAAAAAGAATTGCCGGCGTTCATCCCGCCGGCAGTTCTTTTTTTACGCCCTCCCCCTCCTCACTATTTCCTTTACACTTCACATAAACATTCGCTTAATAATGAAAACGAGATAACTCTCACAGAGTAACAAAGACAACAGGGGAAACCAACCTTCTTTTACCCCTCCATGCAGCCGGCATGTACGCAAAATGTAATGTAATCACAGTTACAATAGAGTAATCTTTAGGGGAGAAAAAATTGGGTCTTATTTTATTTAACTATTTGATAATACGTATTTTTTTATCCATGGCACCGGACTTGCTGATGAACCCGGGTAGTAATTATTGTTTCAACATTGATACTGCCCGGGTTAATAATGAAAAAATACGTTTTTCTTCTGCTGGTCATAGTCATTGGGATCTTTTCTTCAAGTTTTTCCCTGGCGGCATCACTGCACAAAGTTCACCTTGATTGGGATTATGAAGATCAGCTGGTGGAAGGTGAAGTCCTGGCTGGTTTCCGGCTTTACCAGGAAGGGGTGCTGGTTTCACAGGTTGATAATCCAGCAGCCCGCAGCGTGGATTGCCGGTTTGAATCGGAGGAAGGGACTTTCAACTTTACCCTGACCGCTTTTTACAGTGGTGGAACGGAAACGCCGCACTCTTCACCCTATACGTTTACTTTATCGTCATCCACGCTTGTTGCTACAGCTACAAACGATATATTGAGTACTAATAGCCTGAATTCATCCATGATGAACAACTATGATAGCCGCAATACCTTGAGCCAATCGGTTTTTGCCGCTGACTTTTCCGGCCTTGAAGAAGCTGGAAATACGCTCTCCCCGGTTCTTGTGTACCCTCAGGTGATGGCAGAAAATTTATGGGAAACGGAAGTGAGTGTGGTCAATGAAAGCCAAAGTGAACATCTCGTTGGCATCCTCAGGCCGTACAGCAATGACGGCACGCCACTTACGGGTGATCTGGCGCTTGATCTGGCTCCCAATGCCCGCTATGAATTCAGGGTCAGCGAAAGCTTTCCGGATCCGGAACTAATCAGCTACCTGGTACTGGCTGCCAACCATGACCAGGCAGTTGGTTCTACGAAATTTTTTATTGAGGGTCAAGGTGGGGCCGCAGTCCCGGCTGCCAGTGAAGTGAATGCCGGTGATTTTTATCTCCCCCTGACGGTTTCAGCCCCGGGCTGGTATACGATGTTAAGCCTGGTCAATACCACAAGCATGGAAAAGGTGTTGACTTTCAGATTTGACAATGGTGAGACCAGGCAGATAACTGTGGCCTCCCGGGAACAGAAATTTTTTACTATTGCCAGCCTTTTTGATGATGTTTTGAACGCTGGCATCACTTCCGCCACGGTTGAAAATGGTGCCGGTATCGTTGGCGTCGAGCTGTTTGATGGTGACAATGATAAATATTTATGCGGCATCCCCCTTCGTGATGGGCGGGCTGCTGACCTGTCATATCCTCTGCATACCGGAGAACCGGGCTGGGTGAGCGGCATTTTTACCTATAATCCTTTAAATCAGCCGAGTAATCTAACTATTACGTCCTATGATGAACAGGGTGCTGAGCTGTCGTCCCGGGAGATCTCCCTGGGCGGCCATGAACTATATGTTCTGGTAGGCAATGATCCAGATCTTCCTATTGGCGCTGCCTGGGTTCATATAAACTCCACTGTTGAAATCACCGGATTTGAGCTGTTGGTCGCCTCCAACCGTCTTGGAGCTTTCAGCGGCGTGAACAGCAGTGGACAAAGCGGGATTTTCACTAAACTGGATAATGCCGATGGCTGGACGGGGGTCAGTCTGGTCAATAGTAGCGCCGAAGAAGCCAATGTTACCCTCTCTGCTTATGATGATGCGGGAACCCTAGTTGCCGGCTATGATCTTTCCATCCCTGCTTTCGGAAAGATCGCCGGCCCTGTGGACTATATACTACCCGGCAATCTCAGTGATGCCACCTATCTGAGGTATGATTCTACTACGGCTCTGGTTGCCTGCCAATATAACAACAGTGCCGATGATCAGCTGCTGGATATGCTACCGGCCTTGTAAACAAAGAGATCTCCCGAACATCTCCCCTTTATGTCCTTTTTTGCGAGTCCCTCCTGTTATCAAAATCTGCAACAATGTGATGCATCCGGCTATATTAAAATCAATCCTTGCCTCCCCCTCCTCGAAGACGACAGGCTTGCTGTTTTGTTTTTCTTACAGCAAACCTGTCGCCATATTTTTATTTCTCCAAATGGCGGAAAAACCAAAATTAGTAATAAAGTACTAAACTTTTGCCAGTAATAAGAACATTTTTTTGTTGAATTCATACTTTTGACCGATTGTTTTTCTTGGGATACCTGTTATTATTATCAACAATAGAGAAGGAATTCTTCAGGACTCAGAACTACAAATGACCATTATAATAAGGAGGACGCCATGGAAAAGAGAATGACAAAAAAAGGATGGTTCTTGGGATTACTGATGGGCTTAGTAATCTTGGTCGGGGCGGTACCGGCAATGGCTTCTTATGTTGAGATCGGCATTTATTCCGGCAATGATAGTGTATTGGTGACTTAAGTCCAATAGTAGGCGACTACTGTTTTACTCAGGATTGTTTAGATGATTTGGATCTGTTAGGTAGGATTAACCTCCCTGATAATCCTTCTTCTTCTACTTCTTATTCTTCTGATGATTTTTCCGTAACTAGTAGTGATAATTGGTATAGTGGTAATTGGTCTTCGACGGTGGATTTACCATTATTTGTGGTGGTTAAGGCTGGTACATCTTATAAAATATATTATGAAGATGCTTGTTCACCCGGTACGACTGGGGACTGGAGTACTTCGGATATGTTGGTTGGTAACAGCCAACAACCCCAATTGTCACATGTGTCGTTTTATGGCTGTTCCAGCGTCCCCATTCCCGGGGCGGTCTGGCTGTTCAGTTCCGGTCTTGGCCTGCTGTTTATCCGCAGACGACGGAAATCATGGGGGACTGCGTAGATTTCAGCACTTTCTTGACCAACAAAGCATGACGGAGGGATGTGTTTTGCCTGGAAAGGCGCTTTTTGCAATATTATTGCCTGACTATTGACATCAAGATATTTTTAGGGTAGAGTTTTTCATAATGATCCAGATGATAGGAGTTTAAATTTTTACCGATAGTATGCGAGAGGACCTGAAGGTCAGAGGGTTGCGGGATTTATGAGGCTTGGTAATGGCGGGAGGAACGTCATGAAAAAGGTAAAAATAAAAAGAACTTTTAGTCTTGCTTTGTTGCTGTTGTTATTGCTCTGTAGTTCAAGTTGGGCGGCGAATTTCAGCTTTACTGATCCTGCCGGGCAGTGGTGGAGCGTCTCAGATTTTTCAATTACCTTTGATTGGTCTACCGGCCCCTTGTTAGTAACCGCAGTGGGAGGGGACTTATCCCAAAATAGTACTGGGGACGTGGGGGTAAGTTTAAATACAAACATTTTGCTTAAATCTTACTCACTTGATGCCGGTGCCATCAGCAATACGAGTGGTGACTACGGTCCGATAATTAGTGTTGTGGATAATCCGTTCCTTTTCTATAATGAGGTGTCGGCCAATGGCAGCGATGATTTTTTTGTAGCCTGGGATTTGTCAACAATGACGCTTATGCTTTATTATGGTGATCGGAATTGTTACACATACCTTGGATTAGACTTTTCTGATGACTTATCTTATAGCCTTGCAAGTGCTACCTCGATGACCTTTACTTCCGCTAGTGTTGAGGCAATCCTCGGACAACGGCTTTGCAACACTGTCCCCATTCCCGGTGCCATCTGGCTTTTGTCTTCAGGACTTTTTGGTCTGTTTTGCATCCGCCGGAAAAAGAAGACCTGAGTTTGAGGAAAAATAGCCTGAAGGAAGATATCACTATACTGCCCGTTTGGCAGCCGGCAAGCCTAAAAAACCCGTAATCCCATAGGGACCGTCATCGGCGTTGGAGCCATCGTATATTTCCACCATCAGTCCGCGCTGGCTGAATGCCTGGCCCGAAAAGATTGTATTCCCGCCAGAACGGCTGTTCATACATAGCCTAAAATTTCTCCTGTCCCGCCATCCAAGTGCCTATTTTCAACATTGACTGACAAAGCCGGTCGGAAAGATCGGATTCAAAAAGGTTTCAACTGATTCTTCATGCATACAATTTTTTGCATTTCTTTTACAGCTTTATGAATTCATCGCCGCCATACAGCGAGGTTTTTTTCAAGCCGGTTATATCAATCAACAGGATATACAGGGCGTACACCTCCAGCCCGAAAGGCAGGTAGCCAAAATAACCCAGAAGCGGCATTTCAAAAATATGGAGCACATCCACGAACGGAACAGTATACACCCACTTGGGCAGGGAATAGTAATTCCACATCTCCCAGAAAAAACCGCAGGTCAGGGACCCGAGGGCCAGGTCCAGCAGAGGACGCCAGTTGCCCTGCTCCAGGAAGCGAAAAAGGGACGACGAACCGCGCAGGTAGTTGATTGAATCAAAAACCAGGTAGAGGGCAATCCAGATGAG
>JANTGH010000204.1 GCA_024763055.1 Desulfobulbaceae bacterium | reverse complement strand
GTAAAAACTTCGATCTACTGCGTCGTGTGTCCTGTGGCGATTCTCAACATACTACATGTATAGTTAAGACCCGCCACAGAACACTACTCCTTGTATATCTGTGTTTTTACTTAGCCATTTTTAAGCATTGTCTGGACTTTTTACGAGTTTATCATCATTTAGGGGCGGAATTTTTGGAGTAAGGTCTGTACAGGCCATAGAAAAAAATAAAAAGGCATGGCCGACCAGCCATGCCTTTGTCGGTTACAGTACGCAGGCTGCAAAACGAGCTGCAATGGTTATTTTTTTGGTGCCCTGGCCATGGCAATGGTTCCCGTGCGAATAATTTCTTTGATGCCGATGGGACGCAGAATATCAATGACGGCTTTGACCTTGGATTCGGGGCCGGTTATCTCCACGGTATAGGTCGTCGGGCTGACATCAACGACCTTGCCGCGAAAGATATCGATAATCCGTAAAACTTCCGCTCTCGTGTTGGCCTCCGCTTTAACCCGGATCAGGACCATTTCCCGTTCAACAAATTCACCTTCGGTAATATCGGTTACCTTAATGACGTCGATCAGCTTATGAAGTTGCTTGGTAATCTGTTCAACAATAGAGTTATCGCCCCTTGTAACAAGGGTCATGCAGGAGACTTTAGGGTCAAGAGTCTCCGCCACGCAAAGGCTTTCGATGTTAAAGCCGCGACCGCTGAACAGGCCCGTTACCCGGGACAGCGCTCCCGGTTTGTTTTGCAGTAAAACCGACAGTGTATGTTTCATTTATTCATCCTGTGTCAAGATTTGTTAATCCGGTCTGATTTGAGCTGGTGTTAGACGAGCAGCATTTCCGTTGTCGCTTTACCTGCCGGCACCATGGGGAATACACCTTCTTCCCGACTGATGGCAAAATCCATGATCACCAGATTGTCGGTGGCAAGAGCCTCCTTGATAACCGGTTCCACCTCGTCCTTGGTTTTGGCCCTCAGCCCGACTGCGCCATAGGCCCTGGCTAACTCAACAAAATCCGGCGTAACCTCCATGATCGTCGCCGAGTAGCGTTTGTTGTAAAACAACTCCTGCCACTGCCGGACCATGCCGAGATAGTTGTTGTTCAGAATGGC
The DNA here is from genome assembly GCA_024763055.1 of Desulfobulbaceae bacterium. GTDB lineage: Bacteria > Desulfobacterota > Desulfobulbia > Desulfobulbales > Desulfobulbaceae > DRLX01. The sequence goes on along the minus strand of JANTGH010000204.1, from coordinate 4,800 downwards.
AACCTTGACCTTGGCTCCATACTGTCTGGCTGTGGCAAGTTCCTGGATATTCATCTGGATGGAACCGTCTCCGGCAACGTCAATAACCGTTGCCTCCGGAAAGGCCAGCTTGGCACCGATTGCAGCAGGCAGCCCATAACCCATGGTACCTAACCCGCCGGAAGTCAGCAGGCGGCGTGGTTTATTAAATTTGTAAAACTGGGCGGCCCACATCTGGTTCTGGCCGACCTCGGTGGTGATGATGGCATCTCCCTTGGTCAGCCTGTTCAGCACTTCAATGACATACTGTGGCTTGATGATGTCTCCCTCTTCCCTATAGGTCAGGGGATGCTTTTCGTTCCATTCCTGGACCTGGTTGACCCAGGGCTGGTGTTTATCGCGGGTTGTCTCGGCGTCAAACTGCTTTGAATCATCAAACCAGCTGTTCATGGCCCGCAGGGCATGCTTGCAGTCAGCCACTATCGGGATGTCAACATCAACATTTTTACTGATAGAGGTGGGGTCAATGTCAACATGGATAATTTCCGCATGGGGAGCAAAGGCATCCAGTCTGCCGGTAACCCGATCGTCAAAGCGTGCGCCGACCGCAATCAACAGGTCGCTCTTGGCCACCGCCATATTGGAAGCATAACTTCCGTGCATGCCAAGCATGCCAAGCGAAAGCGGATTAGTCCCCGGGAAGCCGCCAAGACCCATCAGGGTCATGGTGACCGGAGTGTTCAATTTTTCCGCCAGCTCGGTCAGCTCTTTGTTGGCATTGGACAGGATAACACCACCGCCGATATAGAGGACGGGACGTTTTGCCTTCAGACACGATTTGCAGGCCTTTGCGATCTGGCCAGGATGGGGTTCCATGGTCGGTTGATAGGTCTGCATTTTGATTGGTTTTTTTTCCGGGAAAGACATCATGGAGGCGACAACGTCCTTGGGCAGGTCAATCAAGACCGGACCCGGACGACCGGAAGCCGCGAGGTAAAAGGCTTCACGGATGGTGGAAACCAGCTCCTTCGGATCACTGACGAGATAGTTATGCTTTGTGCAGGGGCGGGTAATGCCTACGATATCCACTTCCTGGAACGCATCGTTGCCGATCAATACCCTGGGCACCTGGCCGGTGAAGACTACTATGGGAATGGAATCCATATAGGCGGTTGCGATAGCTGTTACCCCGTTGGTGGCACCGGGCCCTGAAGTCAAGAGAGCGACACCGACCTTGCCGGTAGCGCGGGCGTAGCCGTCGGCGGCGTGAACTGCCCCCTGTTCGTGGCGAACCAGGACGTGCTTGATATCGGAGTCAAGCAGCTCGTCGTAGAGATCGATAACCGCGCCGCCCGGAAAACCGAAAATCGTATCAATACCTTCTTCATGCAGACATTTTACTATGGCCTGCGAACCTGTTATTTTACTCATCGGGTTATCCTTTTACGTTATTGGCCCAGACATGCCGGCAGCCGAGTTGGGGTAAATATCTCAGTAATTCAGATACGGATTGTCATTGTGCACTTCATAATAAAGGTACAGCCCGTCTGAAAATAATGAAGAGTAACGGCGGAATATATAAAAAATGAACTAACCTGTCAAGATCTAAAGGGTCTAACGATAAGGAGAATTCTTCTTGTTAGTGTAGTGGAAAAAGAAGGCGTCGTTATTAAACGGTGTCGGGTTATTGTCCGGTTCGCGGCGACGGCGAAAGGCCCGTATTCCCCGTTGTTTCTCCGTCTACATCAGGCTGTTGTGACGGAGGGAGGGTTTTATTGTCCAATCCGTTAAAATCGTGGTGATTTTCTGAAACCGTCACTGAAATTGTTTTCCCGGGTTCGGTAAATTTAAGGGCGTTGGACAGCAGGTTACGTATGACCTGGCCATCCGTGCGTCATCAAACCACCCGATGAGCGGTTTTTTGGGAACATCCAGAATGAGAATGACGCCTCTTTCTTCAGCGGCTGCCTTAAATTCCGTGACAGCGCTTTGGACGGTGATGGTAATGTTGTGCTCTTCCACGGAATATCGCATACTGCCGGCTTCAAGTTTAGCCAGGTCAAGGAGGTCATTTAAAAGAAGTGTCAGCCGTTCACCACTGTCTTTGATTTCATGGAAAAATTCGTAGAGTTTTTTCCGGGACACCTGGCAGCGGAAGCCCTGCTTGGCAGAACCCTGGGACGGTTTGCAGCGGATTATCCGGGATTCTCTGTTCGGACAACGGTGGAATGGGTGCCTACTCTCCTTGAGGGGCTGAGTGATGGCGAGCTGGATGTTTTTGTCTGTGACACCAGGTTCGTGACGAATATCGACCTACTTGATATTATTGGTCTTCCGCGCTATACCGCCTGTTTTGTCTGTCGCCCCGGACATCCCTTGGCAGAACCTGGAGCTGACAGCACAGTATGAGCTTGTCAGCCTGAAAGGCTATTCCCTGTCTTCGGCTGTGCAGGTCTTCCGGAAATATGTCATTGAAACCTGTCAGGAGCTTGCTGTAGAGCAGAACTGACAGTTGGTGGAAGTATTAAGAGTATAAGCTACCGTCTTGTTCTTGACGGCAAAAGTTATCAGACCCCAAAACCTTTATCAAAAACACAAAAAGAGTCATTGAATTCAAGGTAAAAAACGGTAAAAAATAACCCTCTCCGAAACCCTGATTTAACCACTTTTTAGTGGCTCCATTAGCCCGATCATGGGTGGCCCTTTTAGCGCGGTCAATGATACCTCATGATGCAGTGTTCGCCGCCATGGAGCCGGGTGGGAAGTCAGAACTTGTTTTTCCCGGCAAGAACGGCAAGAAGCGAAAACAAATGAGTAAAACATTTGAACGAACCGTTGAGAAGCTGGGGTTTAATGATGGTGTTCAGGATAGAAGGCAAAAACTCACTTTTCATAGTTGCCGTCATACCTGTGCAAGCTGGCTTGTCCAGGCAGGTATTCCGCTCTTTACGGTAAAGGAAATCATGGGCCACAGTACCATAGCACTGACAGGGAGGTACAGTCATCTTGCCCCAAGTGCTTTTCAACAGACAGCCGAGGCAATAGAAGCGGCTAATAATACCGGGGAGATTCAACCAAAAATCGTCAATCAGCGGTAAGAGGAAAAAGAAATGGCAAATAGTACGTCAATGCCGTATAGTACAAATATAACTTTTATAGAATCCCCGGTCTTTTCCAAGTTGATTTATGATTATTTAGGCGAAGAGGAATACGCCGCTTTGCAGTGGACTCTGGCAGTAAGGCCGGAACAGGGGAAAATAATTCCCGGCAGCGGCGGATTGAGAAAGATGCGATGGGCGGCCAAGGGGAGAGGAAAACGAGGTGGCACAAGGATAATTTATTATTGGCGGCAGGCCGATGGAGAAATATGGATGCTGACAATTTATGCCAAAAATGAAGAGGAAAATATCCCGGCACATATTTTGAAAAAAATTAAAGAGGCAATGGAACAATGAAAAGAGATATTGGCCAGGAGTTGCTTGAAGGTATTGAAGCTATCAAAAACGGCAAAGGAAAACGGGTGACCGTCAACTTGCCGACGGATGTGCAGGCCATACGGAAAAAAATTGGATTGAGCCAGTCTGCGTTTGCCGGTTTGCTCGGTGTAAGCGTCCGTACTCTTCAGGAGTGGGAACAGGGGCGACGGACACCCAAAGGGCCAGCCCAGGCATTATTGCGGGTTGCAGACCGCCACCCGGAGGCCCTGCTGGTATAAACAAGATAAGGGATATGCCGAATAATCAGATTGAAGATGAATTAGCCGGGCTGGAGGCATGTGCGGAACAGAAAGAGGATTACGTAGACTTTGATCCCGCCGATTATGTAGACAATCCCGTTGCCCTTGCCCGGATGAAGGCGCAGATCAAGCAGGTTGACCTTGCCCGGCACATGAGGGTTACCCAATCCTATATCTCCAAACTTGAACATGCCGACCAGGTTTCAGATGAAGCCTTGCAGAAGGTCAAAGCCGCCCTGCAGGAGTTGAGAAAACGGTAACGATTCAGGCATGGATAGGATAGCTCCCGAAAAGCCGCGAACCTGGCGGCCTGCCGTGCCTGTTGTTTTTCAGGAAGCAATGAAGGTAGAAAAGGACAACCGGCAGTAGTCAAATGTCCGGTTAAGAGATGTACAGAACTGCTCAATCAGATCCTTTAAATCGGGAACTTTATAAAAAACTTAGAGTAGCCTATTATCTTGTAAAATTGCGTAGGTACAATTACTAAAAGTTCCTGAGTTTTCTTTTTATGTCAAATTAGCTGGTATACTGTATGTCGTTGGGATGTTAAGCATTTGTCTTGGCGCAGAAATTGTTTGTCAAGGGATAATAAAATGGGTTTTGCTATTTGCATGGCAAAGACCGCAAAAAACAAATTAATTCCGGCTACGGTAGCGTACTATGATAGCATGAGAATTTTTAAAAACCAAAAAAAATCAGTTAAAACTATTCATTTTGTTTGTATCATAAATTAAGGTCAAGAAAGAGGACACGCCACCTTAGCCTTGATCCAGCTTTGTGACTCCAAATTATAAAACTTTGTAATATATCTATAGTATCTTTACCTGTATTGTCGATGAGCAGCGTTTTTGGCCCAAAGTATAGGACAGGATGGGGGATGGCCGAAAAAGTTCAAAAATACATGGAAGGCGTACCAGGTGGTGTACCAAAAGTCACCAGGAAATAAAAAAGCACTTAACCCGTGTTAGGCTAAGTGCTCGTTTTTATTTGGTGGGCCGTGTAGGATTCGAACCTACGACCAATTGATTAAGAGTCAACTGCTCTGCCAGCTGAGCTAACGGCCCAATAGATATGAAAAGCGGTCT